>JBNMJW010000041.1:0-15498 GCA_050874025.1 Candidatus Ornithospirochaeta sp. | reverse complement strand
TGATGGTATATTAAAGGAGTATACAGAGTTCTGCATAATATTTGATGAATGCAAGAAGGAATGTGAGACAGCAGAAGAAGCTATAGCTAAGACAATAGAGATAGCAAGAGAAAGAGGACTTCTGAGAGAGTTTATAAGAGATCGAGAGATAGAGGTAATGAGGATGATGAGTGATGATATTCTTTGGGAATTAGAAATCAAGCACTACATGGAAAACCAAAGAAGAGAAAATCTTGAAGAGGGAGAAGAGAAAGGCTTTCAAAGAGGAATAGAAAAAGGAAGACAAGATGGAATTGAGAAAGGCATGATTCTCGGTGAAAAGAATGGAGAGCTTAAGATGCTTCTTTCTCTTGTTAAAGAAGGACTTTTACCGTTAGATAAGGCTATTAAAAAGTCTGGATTAACAGAAAAAGAGTTCATAGACGAGTTGGAAAAGTAATAAGCCCTATTTTATATAAACCCCCTCTTTTCGGACTATAAATCCAATAGGGGGGATTATTATAAAAAGTTAGTTGTCTTTTGTTTCTTTTTTCTCTTCTTCAGTGTTCATTTCGACTTGAGGAATAAGAGAAGCGGCAAGCTTTCCTTTTCCCTCATGCTTGACGTAGAAATAGCCAATTATTGAGAAGATTATAGCCCCAATAAAGTTAACGAAGAGATCCTTCATTGTATCAATTAGGCCAATATCTAAGTATCCACCTAAGCCTAAGCTTTCTGTGGTGCCGTCTTTATAAACAAGGATTGTATCTACAATATCTTTTTTCATGATAGCCTTATTTGCTTTGTCTGGATTTAATGAAACACTAGAGATTGTATTTATAACGTAGTCTTTTTGCATGTCGAGATGGAAAACACTGTCTCCTCCAAACTCAAAGAATTCCCAAAGTACTCCAATTGTCATAGAGAAGCAAAAAGCTACTATAGCTAAGAAGAGAGGAGAAAGCTTGAAAGAAAAGCGTTCATTTCTATTAAAGAAATCCACCATAGCAAAACCTACAGCTGCAAATAAAAAGCCATTTATAGTATGAAGTATTGTATCCCAATAAGGAACCCAAATATAAAATGCAGATAGCTCGCCTAATATTTCTGCACAGAAGATAAAGCAAAGAATAATCACTTCCAATGCCGTAGGCAGATATACATGGAATGTTCTGGAGAAAATAGATGGAATTAGCATCAGACAAAGCGTGAGAACACATGTAAATGCGCTTTCAAAGTTTCTTTGAAAAATCATTCTTATTAAAATTAATATTACAAGTGCTCTAAGAATAAAATAGACTATGAAAGTCTTTTTGTTGTGATAAGGCTTATTTAGAAAGTTTTCTTTCTTTTCCTTTTTACTGTTTTCCTTTAGTGACAATGACTACAATCTCCATTACAACTTCCGCTTTCGCAATCAAGGGTAAAATCATCGCCTTCAAGCTCTCCTTTAAGGTAATCCTTTACGGCTTTCTCTGCTTTTCCCCTGATTCCCCCAATAATTTCTATATCAGCCAAAGCTAGGTCAATTACTAGCTTCGAGCTTAAAGAAAGACAAATAAAGACATCTATTGCTTTCTCTTTTAATACATTAACTAATTCATTTTCTGATGATATGTTTATCTCTTCAGAGGAAAGTATTTCATCATCATCTGTATCAAAAAGAGAAAGAGTTTTAGCCTCGTCTGCCTTTCTAATAATCAAGTTCTCAATAGTTGGAAGTGCTATTCTCATCTTATTTCTTTTACAAAGTCAGATGCTGGATGCTTACAAACTGGGCATATAAAACCTGGAGGAAGCTCGTCTCCTTCATATTCATATCCACAAATTGTGCAAACCCAAACAATCTTTCCTTCTTTTTTCTCTCCTTCTGTTGTCTTTCTTTTCTCTTTTATGTTTTCTGAGTAATAATCATATGTAGCACTCTTTACATCAGATAGGACTTCCATATCTGTAACAGTACCATAGAAAACAGTATGAGAATCAAAATCAACGCTACCTGTTACTTTAACAGAAAAATAAGCGTTAGTCCCTTCTGTTATGAAAGGAATTCCGTTTTTTGCCGTTAGCCAAGATGAAAAAGAATCAAATTTATTTATATCTCGACCACTTTGGAAGCCAAAATGCTTAAAGAGAGAAAATGTTGCATTTTCACTTATTACCGAGACATTGAAAACTTTAGTTTCTTTGATAATGTCATGAGTATAATTTGATTTGTTGATAGAAATAGAAATGGATAGCGGTTCACTTGCTACTTGAATTGCAGTGTTAATAATGCATCCATTCATCTTTGTTTTATTCTTTGCAGTAAGAACAAAGAGACCATAAGAAAGTTTTCTTAGAGCACTAGTGTCCATAAGTTATCTCCTTTTTGTATCTAACTATAATTTAAGCTTGAAATATGAAATCAACTAGATGAAATAAAAAAGAATTCTTCTCTGTCTATTTTTATTCTCTTTATCTTTATGCTATTACATAAGGGATGAAAAGAGTGCTTCTTCCTTACCAAAGAATAGAGAATTCTATTTTAAAAGAATTTAGAAAAGATATATGGGTTCCATTTATTGACAGTCTTAAAAGCTATGAGTTACTTGAAAAAGAAGACAAGGTGGCTGTTTGCATATCTGGAGGAAAAGATTCTATGCTCCTAGCTTTGCTTTTAAGAATGCTATCTCGTGTTTCTGATTTTCCATATTCTTTGGAATATATTGTTATGGATCCTGGTTACAGCACAGAAACTATGGATCAAATTGAAAAGAATTTAACTCTTTTAAATATCGATGCCGATATCTTCAAGACAGAGATTTTCTCTATTGCATCGAAAGAAGAAAAGTATCCTTGCTACCTTTGTGCGAAGATGCGACGAGGCTATTTATATAAAGAGGCAGAAAGGAAAGGGTGCAATAAAATTGCACTAGGCCACCACCTTAACGATGTAATCGAGACTGTTCTTATGGGGATGTTCTATTCTTCTGAAATTAAGACTATGCCTCCAAAACTAAAAAGCCAAAATTATGAAAATATGGAGTTAATAAGGCCATTATATAGAGTTAAAGAGAGTGCCATTCTCTCTTGGTGTGAATATAATGAGTTGTCATTTATTCAATGTGCATGCTCTGTTACTAAGAAAAACAAAGAAGATGGTAGTGGAAGTAAAAGAGAAGAAGTAAAAAGACTGATAAGTGGTTTAAAAGATTCTAATGCATATATAGAAGACTCTCTTCTTAATAGTGTTCATAACGTTTTTGTTTCTACATTCCCTGGTTATAGAAAAGGGGATGAGAAGGTCTCATTTCTCTCTGATTACAACTGTGACAAAAATTTGTAAAAAAAAGAGTTTTAAGGTAGCCCTTGAGTGTATTTGTTGGTACTATAAACGGGCTTATTAACTTTTTATTATCTTTCGGTGATTGATATAAATAGTGAAGAGCAAACTTAAAAAATTAGGGGCTGGGAGAACACCCAGAAAAAGTTTTTATGGAATAAGGATGTGAGGTAATGAACGAAACATTAACTAACAAGTATTTCACTGATCGCCAGAATGAGTTTGAGTCTTCTGCAAGAAGTTATCCTAGAAAGTTCCCATTTGCACTTAAAAAGGCAAAAGGTGTAACGCTAGAGGATGTTGAAGGAAATAAGTATATTGATTTCCTTTGTGGTGCTGGTACCTTGGCTTTAGGGCACAATGATGATGAAGTAAATCAGAGCATGGTTGATTTAATTCAATCGGGTTCTCCTCTTCATACTCTCGATTTAACAACTCCAACTAAAGACGAGTTTATTGAGACTATTCATTCTATTCTTCCATTTGACATGGCGAAAGATGTTAAGATTCAGTTTTGTTCACCTTCTGGAACAGATGCCACAGATGCTGCAATTAAGCTATGTAAGATTGCTACAAAGAGAAGTACAGTTATAGCATTTAGTGGTGGCTATCATGGTATGGGCCATGGTGCAATGGCCGTAACTGGCAATTGCTATGCAAAATCTCAAGTTCCAAACCTTATGCCTGGCGTTCAGTTTATGCCTTATCCATACTCTTATCGTTGTCCTATGGGGCTAGGTGGAGAAGCTGGAACAAAGGCATGTGCTAGTTATTTTGAACGCCTGCTTAAAGATCCAGAGAGTGGCGTTAGCAAGCCAGCTTGTGTAATTATTGAGCCAATTCAAGGCGAAGGCGGAGTAATCCCTGCTCCTGTTGAGTTCTTGCAAGCAATTCGTAGAGTTACTGCCGAATTAGATATCCCACTCATCTGCGACGAGATTCAGTGTGGAATGGGAAGAAGTGGTCGTGTCTTTGCTTTCGAGTATGCCAATATTGTTCCAGATGTCATTCTTGCTTCAAAGGCAATTGGTGGAACTCAGCCAATGAGCGTTGTTATCTACAACAAAAAACTCGATGTTTGGGGACCTGGTAGCCATGCCGGAACATTCAGAGGTAACCAACTTGCTATGGCAGCAGGTACTGTCGTCATGAAGAGAATTAGTAAGCCTGAATTCTTAGCTGATGTCGTAAGAAAGGGAGAACTCTTTAAAAATAGACTTCTATCTCTTCAGAAAGAGTGTCCAATTATTGGAGATGTCAGAGGTAAGGGCTTAATGCTTGGCATCGAGTTTGTTGATCCAAATGGCGAAAAGGACCTTATGGGCCATCCTCTTGAAAGTGGTACTATCTGTGCTCGTGTACAGAAAGAATGCTTTGAGCATGGACTAGTAATGGAGAAGGGCGGACGTTATGGTTCTGTTATGAGATGTCTTACAGCTTTAAATATAAGTAATGAAGATTTAATCAAGGGAATCGAAATATTTGAAAAGGTCGTTAGATCTGTAAATAAAGATTATGTCTGATTTTCCATATATCTTCGCTCCTACTGAAAATGTAGAAAAAGAATATAAAAGAGTTATCGAAAAGACAGTAAGCGCTTTCTTAAGTAGTATTAAGGACGATGAGGCTTTTTCAGGTATTAATCCATATGTTTTAAGGAAGGAAGTTGGTTCTTTAGGCTTCCTTCCTGAAAAAGGTATTGGCTTTGACGAAACACTTAAAAAGGTGAAAGAAACAATTCTTCCATCTCTCTTAAGAACTTGGTCAACTAACTATATGCCACATCTTCATTCTCCTGCTTTACTTGAAACTATCAGCTCAGAGCTTTTGATAGCAACATATAATGACAGTATGGATAGCTGGGACCAAGGTCCAAGTGCTACAGAGATAGAGGAGAGCGTAATTCATGGGCTCTTAAAGCTCTATGGTTACGATGAAAAGGGAGACGGCACATTTACGTCCGGCGGTTCTCAATCTAATATTTCTGCTATTCTTATGGCTCGTGATAGCTATATAAAGAAAGTATTAAATTGGGATGTTAAGAAGAATGGACTTCCAAAAGAGTATAGTAAGCTTAGACTCTATACATCTAGCATCTCTCATTTTTCTATGGATAAAGCATCTCACTTTTTAGGCTTAGGCTATGAGAGTGTAAGAAAGCTTCCTGTTAATGATAAGTGTCAAGTAGATATCTCTTTATTTAAGAAGATGGTTGAAGAAGACATAGAAAATGGCCTTCTTCCATATTGTGCTGTTGCAACAGTTGGAACTACAGACTTTGGCTCCATTGATAATCTTCAAGCTATGCGAGAAGTATGTGATAAATACAATATGCATCTTCACGCTGATGCAGCTTATGGCTCTGCTTTAGTAATGAGTAGTAAATACTCATATAGAGTTAAAGATCTCTCTCTTGCCGACTCTATTACTATAGACTTCCATAAGATGTTCTTGCTTCCTATTTCATGTTCTGTTGTTCTTGTTAAAGATAAGACACTCTTGGAAGCCTTTGAGCTTCATGCTGATTACTTAAACAGAGAAGAGGACGAAGAAGATGGATACATTAATCTTGTTGGTAAGAGCATGCAGACTACAAGACGTTTTGATGCTCTAAAGGTCTTTATGGCCTTCCAAACAAGAGGTAAAGATGGATACGATGCTCTTATTACAAAGCTTGTAGATAATGCTTCTATTTTCTATTCAATGATAAAAGATGATCCAGACTTTATCGTTCCTGTTGCTCCTGAAATTTCGAGTGTTGTTTTTGCTTTAAAGAATGGTGACGAATGCAATAAGAAGGTAAGAAGAAAGCTTCTAGAAAAGGGTGTTGTTATTGGCCAGACAGTAATGAATGGAAGGGTTATGCTAAAGTTTACTCTTCTTAACCCAAGGCTCGAAAAAGCGAACTTCGAGAGACTAATTAACGAGATAAAAACTATTCGCGATTCTCTATAAAAAAAGAAGGCCTAACAAAAAAAGTTAAGCCTTTTCTTTTTACCAGCTACCACCACCTCCTCCGCTGAAGCCTCCTCCGGCCACGCCAGAAAAGCCTGAAGAAGAGCTTGGAGACGATGCCACATGTTCTTCGTATGAAGTTTGATAGCTTTGGGTCATTGAAGAATATAACGAGTACCAAATAATCCAGAAAGGATAATTGGAGTTACATACGAACCATGTTGGATTAGAGAGGTCTTCCGAGTCGAATTTGTCTGACCAATTCTTTCCTTCATCTATAACTAAAGCATAAGGCATAAGAGATGAGTACTCATCTTTCTTTTCTTCTAGTTCGTTCTTTTTGCTTGTAATTATGTATTCTCTTAACCCAAGACATTCTTCTAATATTTTGTGGCCATAAGCACTTCTTTGTTCTATATGGCACGCAATAAAAGAACCAAGCGTTATTGTTAAGACGACAGAAAGCAAAGAAAAGCAAACAAGAGGGAAGTTAAGTAGCGTTTTCTTTGCAATAAAAAGTGAAACAACAATTGCAATTAAACTTGTTAAAGTAAGCAAAGTAGCAACTGTAATCTTTTTCTTCCCTGACCAAATATGGGATCTAGTTTGCCAAAAAGAGCCAATTAATGTTGAGACAATAAATACAGCTAAGAAAATTAAAGAGTAGGTTAGGCTTAATATTCCTGGGTATTTCATCGATACGAAAATACCATCAAAGACTGTAAGCGCTAAAAGGGCAATGAGTACTATATTTTGCATAATATAGCTCTTTTTGTTTGTAAGTCTCTTTTCTCCTGTAGAGTATTCTTCTCGTAATGCTTTTTGAACTTTATCGTAGAATTTAGTTGTAAAGTCAGAATAAGCTAAATCTTTCAGCGTTACGCTATCTTTAAAGAAGACAAGAGAAAAGAGTTCTCTTTCACTCTTGCTACTAGAAGTAGGTAAGTCTTTTAATTTGTCGATAACATAACTCTTTTTACCGTCTTCTTCTGTCTCTTCTATTCTTACATAGCCTTTTCCTGCCCAATAAAAGAGCATTGCCGGAAATTCCCTGTTATCTTTTATTGTTTGATCTAAGATATAACTAAACTGAAGAGGTGTTATTTCCTCGCTTAGTTTCTCCCTCTTTTCTTTTTTAAGAGGTAAGTCTCTGCCATATAGATACCATAAGACAAAAGAAAGACATAAAAGCAATAGTGATACCACACTAGCTATCACAAGATACTTATTTGACTCATCAACTTTTTTATTAATAAGCCAATAGCCCTCATCCATCTCTACTCTAAGTGTGATAGCACCTTTATTGATTAAACCATCTTCATAGCCGCTTATCTGTTTCTTATCTAGTGAAATAGTGTAGTTACCTTTCTTTGTACTACCATTTTCTCCTATTGTTACCCAAACTCTATTTTTGTCGATGGCCTTTGGTAGCGTTACAGACCAACTTATATCGTTTATTAATGTATCCCAAGCAGGAGATACAATATTGTAATAAAGTTCATCATATTCATCTGATACGTCTTTATTAAGCGTATAAGTGTATTCTATCGTGTAGCTTTCTTTTCCAGAGACGTAGTTATCTTCGTCACCTAAATAGATTCTGTAAAATCCATCTTCCTTTTCTATAGAATATGGGCTAGAAGAGGAAATAAGATTCACTTTTGCTTTAATTGGATCTGCAAAGTTACCATTTGGGTTTGAAAAACGATATTGAATATCTCTATAAATACCATGAGAAGGAGATGAAAAGTCTACATTAATAGTTTCTTTAATAACCATTGATTGGTCTTCTTTTACATCTAGATTTATATCATAAGAATCTACAGTAAAGTTTTCTGCCCAAAGCAAAAGTGAAAAAAGACTAATTAGCAAAATAGAAGCTATTTTTTTCATTTGTACCTTCCTTTTCTAACATTTTAATATATTTTTCTTATTTCCTAAAATAGAAGGATTGGTATACTTTTTCTATTTTATATCTTTGTGCTATTCTTTCCACATGAAAAAGGTCTTAGTCGGAATGTCTGGCGGAATAGATTCATCTGTTGCTGCCTACCTATTAAAGAAAGAAGGATATATTGTCGAAGGCATTACTATGCTTATATGGAAGAAGGATTCTCCATATCCTGCACCTATGAGTTCTAATAGTTGCTACAACCCTGAAAAAGAAGAAGACATAGAGGAAATAAGAGAAATTTGCAGGAAAATTGGAATTCCTCACCATACTGTAGACTGTTCAGATCTCTACGAATCTACTGTTCTTCATAATTTTAGAGATGAATACATGCATGGCCGTACTCCTAACCCATGTATTTGGTGCAATAGCAAAATTAAATTTGGCGCTATGGTTGATAAAGCACGTTCTCTTTTTGATTTTGATTACTTTGCAACTGGACACTATGCAAGAATCCAGAAGAATGAAGAGACAGGTAGATACGACCTCTTAAAGGCTGTTGATTTAAAGAAAGATCAATCTTACTTCTTATCTCGTCTTACTCAAGAGCAACTTAGTACAACGCTTTTTCCTCTTGGCTCAATGTTAAAGAGTGATGTAAGAAAAATTGATGTTGCTGAGGCTTTCCACAAAGAAGGGCAGAGTGAGAGCCAAGACTTCTATGGTGGAGACTATACTGACCTCTTAGAAGTCAAAGATAAGGATGGTGATATTATCCTCGCAGATACAGGTAAGGTCGTTGGCCACCACAAGGGCTTTTGGCACTATACTGTTGGTCAAAGAAAGGGTCTTGGCGTCTCATATTCAGAGCCACTCTATGTCGTTAGCTTAGATCCTCACAACAACCAAGTTGTTGTTGGAAGTGAAAAGTACATAACAGGACAGGGCGTTGTTTGCTTAAATGCTAATTGGGTAGGAGAGACAGACTTCACAAAAGGTAAAGTTTATTCTGCAAAAATTAGATCAACATCCCCTGGTGTTCCATGCACAGCAGAGAAGACAGATGATGGCTTTCGCTTACATTTCTCTTCTCTCGTTAAGGCCCCAACTCCGGGACAGAGCGCTGTTGTATATGATGGCGATAGAGTAATAGCTAGTGCTATTATAGAAAGAGCCGAAAAAGAGTAAAAAAGAGAGGCGAGTTTTTTTCTCGCCTCAACTTTTAAAGCGTAATTCTGTAGCCAACTCGCGTACAGAATAGTCCAGTTACTAAGAGTAGAGCACCTACATCTTCGGAGAACAAAAAGCCATTACTAAGAGTTGTTTCTCCTTCTTTGTTTGTTGAACCAGATACAACATAGACTGGGATATTACTTTCAATGTAAATACCATTACCGCTATTGAAGAAGTATGTGAATCTAGAACCAAACTCCAAAAATCCCATATAGAGCTTATTTTCAAAGAAGTTTCCTGCATATAAACCAGCAATACCAACTGATAAATCTAAAGATGTTCTTCTCCCATTAATAACATCATACTTGAAGTATATGTCGCCTGCATAAGCAAGAGTGATGCTATCTTTTAAGTTGCTTACTATTTGGTCTCCAATTGGCTTTATGTTATCTAAATCAAAGAGCGAGAAAACAAAAAGATTAGGAAAGCCCGAGTTTATGTTCGCGCCAACTTCCATTCTGCCAAAGTCTTTCGCAAAGCCTAATTGGCTTACATATATTCCACTTCCAAGAGAAAGACTGAAACGATTAGTCTTCTCACTTTCTTCAGCAAAAAGAGAGAAGGTAAGAAGGGAAATAATTAGAATAAGAGTAATAGCTTTCTTCATTCTCATCACACCTTTATTAATTCATATTCTCTAGTACCAATTCCGATTTTCTCAGCGTATTCTAGTCCTTGCTTCCAATTTGTATCTGGGTGCATATCTAAGAAATAGTCGTGGTCATGGTGATGATGTGCTTCGCTTAAAGCTGTGTTTGGGTTCATAGGTGCATTGTTAACGCAATCTGCACAAGCTTGGTCTAGTGCAACTGGATCGAACGATGCAAACATACCGATATTTGGAACTATTGGTAGGTCATTGCAACCATAACAGTCACATAAAGGTGATACATCAATTACTAATGAAATATGGAAAGATGGACGACCATCAAGAACTGCTTTAGAATATTCCATCATTCTGCAATTTAGCTCTTCTGCAGAGTTATCTACAGTAGGAACGATAGCATTAACAGGGCATACTGAAAGGCAACGGCCACAACCAACACACTTATCTAAATCTATTCGACATTTACCATTCTCAAAGACTTGAGCATCATGAGCACATGATTTAGTACATTTGTGACAGCCAATGCATTTTTCTGTTATTACTTTTGGCTTACCTTGGTTGTGCATCTCCATCTTTCCTCTTCGGCTTCCGCATCCCATACCGATGTTCTTCAATGCACCACCAAAACCTGTTGCTTCATGGCCTTTAAAATGGGAGAGGGAGATGAAGATATCTGCATCCATAATTGCTCTTCCAATCTTTGCTTCTTTGACATACTTACCACCTTTTACAGGTACTTCGACATCATCAGAACCTTTAATTCCGTCAGCAATTATGACATTAGCACCTGTAGTAAGGGGACCAAAACCGTTAAGTGTTGCAGTATCGAGATGATCGATTGCATTCTTTCTAGAACCAACATAAAGAGTGTTACAGTCTGTCAAAAATGGAATTCCTCCATTCCTCTTTACTTCATCAACGACAGTTTTAGCCCAGTTTGGTCTAAGGAAGGCTAGATTTCCCTTTTCGCCAAAGTGCATTTTTATGGCACAGTAATGGTTTTTAAAATCGATAGTGTCGAAACCAGAAGCTCTGAGCAATTTTGTGAGCTTATCTTGTAGACTAATGCCGTTTGGTGTTCTTAAATCTGAATAATAAACTTTGCTAGACATATTTTTTCTCTTATGCAAGAAAGCTTATCATGAATAGGATAAAAATCTAACAATTTGTTTTGAACTTAGCTATTGATTCTGTCTTACTGAATATCTTTTCAAAGCGTTGAAGTTCACTTTCGCTTAGCGCTGCTCGTTCAATTAAATCTGAAAGAAATTGTTCTGTCCATTTTTTCTCTTCATCCCACTTGTAGTAGCCAATGTTTTCTAAGTGCTGAGACATGCCATCTACAGAACTCTTTATTCTTTCTTTATTGACGGCAACAAGTCCCGTCTTATATTCCATGCCATTTGTAAAGAGCGTGTAAGAGATTATCTGCACAGCTTGGCTAAGGTTTAGAGAGGGAAAGAGGGGACTTGTTTCAATTGTACATATAGCAGCACACTTATTTACTTCATCATCTCTTAGTCCATCAGATTCTCTTCCAAATACAATGGAGACCTTTCCCTCTGGAAGCGTCTTTATTTTCTCTGAAAGCTGCAAAGGAGAGTAGGAACTCATCTTTCTGAATTTTCCTCTTCTTCTTGTTGCGCCTACAGTAAAGATAGAACCAGAAAGAGCTTCATCTAGTGTTTTGTAGCGCTTAGCATTCTCCCATAAATCAGAAGCATGAAGAGCAAGAGTGCGAACTCTATTGTCATCATATTCTTTGTCGCCAACTATAGCTAAGTGAGTTAGTCCCATTGTTTTCATTGCTCTACATACGCTGCCAATGTTAGCGCCATCTTGTGTCTCTACTAATACTATTTCGATTCTATCTTCGTTTAGATTTTTTTCCATATTCTTGATTCTATCCATAATTAAGTTGTTTTACTATAATAAAGAGAAAAAGGGGTAAAGAGTGGAAAAGGATAAAACTATACATCGTGCGTTGGTGTTTATATCAATAATTCTAGCTTTATGGGTTATGAAAACATGTTCTTCTGTAATTCTTCCTTTTGCTATAGCAATTTTTATTTTCATGCTAGTAAGTCCACTTGTAGAAAAACTTAAGAGTTTAAAAATCCCTACGTTCCTATGTATAGCAATTATATTGATAGCAACAGCTCTGTTATGTCTTGGTTTTGTCTATGTTTTAATATCTATGATTAACATAATTGTCGTTGAGCTTCCTCAATACATAAACAGGGTGAATGTATTTGACGAGTATGTTTCTTCTTCGATAAGAGAAGCATTTAAGATGTCTCACGATGAATTTCCTTCAATAATAACGATGTTAAACATAGATTGGAGTAAGCAAGTTAAGTCAATTCTTACTTCTCTTTCATCTGTATCTGCTTCTATTATTGGGGACTTGGCAATGGTCATTGTCTACTTGCTATTCTTATTAATGGAACAATCGACAATCTTCCCGAAGATTAGAGCAGCATTCCCTGAATCAAGAAGAGAGGCAGCCGAGCTTGTAAAAAACATAAGCCAACAAACATCTCGCTATCTATCTGTGAAGATTTTAATTAGCTTAGTAACAGGAGTTTGTTTTTACCTTATATCTCTCATTAGTGGAATGGATTTTCCTCTTGTTTGGGGTGTTCTTGCCTTCCTTTTGAACTTCATTCCAACAATTGGAAGTATAGTTGTTACGCTTCTTGCAACATTGATGGCTGCAATACAGTTTATGCCACACTGGGGTGTTGTGTTTGTTGTTTTCTTCTTCTTCCTTCTCACTGAGATGATTCTTGGTAATGTAATTGATCCAAAACTACAAGGTGTACAGCTTAATATGTCACCGCTTGTTATTCTTGTCATGCTTGCTATTTGGGGCTATATATGGGGCATAACAGGTATGTTCCTTGCTGTACCTATAACATGTGTCATACAAGTAATTTGTGCTAGTGTTCCATCCTTGAAGCCACTTGGAATAATTCTTTCTTCTGGAACATCACTTGAAAAAGATAAAGGACGATAATATGGAAATAGTTTGTTTAGACCTCGAAGGGGTTTTAGTTCCTGAGATATGGATTGCATTTGCAGAAGAGAAAGGAATTGAATGCTTAAAGATAACGACTCGTGATGAGCCTGACTACAATAAGCTTATGGCTTATAGAATGAAGATTTTGAGAGAACATAATCTAACTCTACGCGATATTCAAAATACAATTGCTAGAATTAAGCCTCTTGAAGGTGCTAAAGAGTTCTTAGATAAGCTACGCTCAATTACTCAAGTTGTAATTCTTTCTGATACTTTCAAAGAGTTTGCTTCACCATTAATGGCACAACTTGGTTGGCCAACTATTTTGTGCAATAGTCTTACTGTTGATAGTTCTAATATGATTAATGGCATTGTAATGAGAATAGATGATGGGAAGAGAAAGGCTATTGAGGCCTTCAGGTCCTTAAACTACCGCACATTTGCTGCTGGCGATAGCTATAATGATTTGACTATGATTCATACTGCTGACGAGGGAGCGCTTTTTAGAGCTCCTAAGAATATATTATTAGAAGAGCCTAATCTTCCTCTATGTACTACGTATGATGAGTTTTATAAAGTAATAGAAGATTTTGTTAATAGGGGCTAAAAGAGTCTCTCTTTTTCTCTCTTTATTGTCGTATAACCTCCGTGTCCTGGATAAAGAATGGTATTCTCATCTAGTTCATGGAGGATTTTCTTTAGAGATGAAACAAGAGAGATGTAGTCTCCTCCTAAATCTGTTCGTCCTTCTCCTCCACAAAAGAGAGTATCTCCAGAGAATGCAACAGAATAATCTTTTGCGTATAAGACTACGCTTCCCATTGTGTGGCCTGGGGTGTTGATAACAGTAAAACTGCCAATTTTCTCTGGATACTGGGTAAATTTAATCTCTTTAGGAATATTATAAAGTGAAGTAGGGATACCAAAATTTTTAAGAAAGATTAAGTTCTTTGATTTTACTAAATCTAAGTCGCTACTATCTAAATAGATTGGTGTATCAGGAAATAAACGGTATATATTTTCTAATCCCATTATATGGTCAAAGTGCCCATGTGTTAGAAATACACCGTCTAGTCTGCCTTCTTTCTCTATTAGACTAATGATTTCTTTGTTATCATCAGGGGCATCTACTAAGTATACTTTCCCATTATCTTTTACTATGTAGGAGCATGTTGAAACTATACCACTTGTTCTTTCAATTATTTCCATAGCTATATTATAACAAAAAAACCCGGAAAACCGGGCCCCTCTCTCATATTTTTTTACTTTATTTAATTGAAAAATTTATTTGAGCAACTCTGCCGTTGATCTCTTTTCCATTGAGCTTATCTATTGCTTTCTGGCAGTTTTCTTCGCTCATTGTGATAAATGAATACTTGTCATGGACTCTTAGAGAGTATATGTCCTCTCTTTTTATGCCAAGCTCTTTCTGCAAAAGTATAGAGAGATTCTTTGCATATAAATGCTTCATCTTTCCAATGTTGAGATAAAGAGTCTTTGCATCAGGAGGCAAAACTCTTTCTTTCTTTTCTTCGCCTTCTTTTTCTTTTTTCTCTTCCTCTTTTACAGTCTCTCTATTGTAGTTTTCCTTCTCTTTTTCTTTAAATGATTCTTTTTTTTCTTTGCGAGGTGAAGAACTCTCTAATAGTTCTTTTAAAAGCATTGCGGAAAAATAGCCTCTTCTTGTGAAGGGAACATTTTGCTTTATTGTCTTTTTTATCTCTTCTAGTTCTTCAGGATTATTGCATGAGTTGATTTTACCCATGATTGATACGATGGTCTCTTTTAAGACCTCTTGAGAAATACTTCTCTTTTCTGTTTCCATTATTGACTCCTACACGCCCACACTTCTGTGGTGTAAAATGAAATTTGCGTTAAGTATGGATAAACGCAAGCAAATTCTGTCCTATAATGAGAGAGGACGGACTCGACTAAATTAGGATAATTGTCTCGCTCTTTATTTGTCAACGAGTAAAAGGGCTTTCTGTACACTGATTTCTCTCTGTGCTAATATTTTTCTAATGAATAGTAGAGAAGAGCTCTTTAAAGAAACAGAAGATAGAATTGACCAAACAACAAATGAACTGAGAAAGTATTTTTTTGATTTGGGAATAATGATGTATCATAATCCCGACATTCTTCCTTCCCAGATGGGCGTTAGCCTTATTAAAGCAACAAAAGAGGCTGAAGATAGCTTAAAAAATGCCCAAGAAAAAGAACAATCTGATGCGCTATTCATTCTTGATTTTGATAAGAAAAAAGAACGAAAGCTAGAAGTGGATGGACTCTTAGAAGAATTAAGAGAGAAGGAAAGAGATAATAGACTAAAGCTTGGCGCTCTAATCTATGAGCAGTGCTCACTATCTCTTCTTCCACGTGAAAGCTTTTCTTCTGTTTATGATGATGTTGATGAAGAAAAGATACTTAATGAAAAAACACAATCAAAATCTTTTTGGTCACGTTTTACCTCATCTAGTGCTCTTAAC
>JBNMJW010000040.1:0-15803 GCA_050874025.1 Candidatus Ornithospirochaeta sp. | reverse complement strand
GTCTATAACTGCTAACATGCTAGCAGCTTACTATTCTAAAGGAGCTGACTCGAAAGAGATGTTTTCGTCTCTTAAAATAGGTTCTTCTCCGGATTATGAAAAATATCTCAATAAATATGATGTTATTCATTTTGATGTTCAAGGATTTATAGAACTTGCAGGAAAGCCTGAAAAAGTTGTTTCTTTAATCAAGAAAAAAGTTATAGCAGAACTCAGGGAATATTATCCTGAATATGTATCAAAAAGTGAGAAATCCATAGCAAATGCACTTGCCCGAATTAATGTGGCAACAAAGAGTCAGTTTGTTGTAATCATAGATGAGTGGGATGTACTTATAAGAGATGATGCAAATAACATAAAAGTACAGGAGGAATATATCTCGTTTCTTAGGGGACTATTTAAAGGAATTGAGCCTTCGAGGTATATTGCACTTGCATATATTACAGGAATTCTTCCTATTAAAAGGGAGAAGACTCAGTCGGCTCTTAATAATTTTAATGAGTACACAATTTTAGATGCAGGACCATTTGCAGAGTATGATGGATTTACTGAGAAAGAGGTTAAGGCACTTTCATTGAAGTATAACGTGGATTTTGAAGAGGTCAGAAGATGGTATGACGGATATCTTCTAGATGGTTTTCATATCTATAATCCAAGAGCAGTAGTAAGCGTGATGCTCACTGGGAAGTTTAAGAGTTATTGGTCTGATACATCGAATTATGACCTTGTTGTGCCATTAATTAATATGGATTATGTCGGATTGAAAAAAGATATCATCGAGATGATTTCGGGAGGAGAGGTTCCTGTAAACCCGAAAACCTTTAAGAATGACACAATTAGTATTTCAAGCAAAGATAACGTGTTAACTTATCTTATTCATCTTGGATATTTAGGATATAACGAAGATGACGGTACAGCTTTTATTCCGAATGAGGAAATAAGAGAAGAGATGGGCTACGCTATAGAAAGTAGTGAATGGAATGAAATGGCTGTCTTTTCAAAAGAATCAGAGGATGTTCTTAAGGCGACACTTCAGAAAGACAATTGTACACTAGCTTCTAAGATAGAAAAGATGCACGATGAGTACGTTTCTACGATTGAGTATAACGATGAGAATTCACTCTCATCTGTCCTTACTTTGGCTTACTTGAGTGCACGACAATATTACTTCAAACCAATACGTGAACTTCCGACAGGTAAAGGGTTTGCAGATTTGGTATACCTTCCAAAGCCGAAATATTTATCAAAATATCCCGCACTTGTAGTTGAACTTAAGTGGAATAAGAGCGCAAAGAGTGCAATCGACCAAATAAAAGAAAAGAGATATCCAGAATCAATAAAAGAGTACACAGATAACATTCTGCTTGTTGGAATAAACTATAATAAGAAGACTAAGAAGCATGAATGTATAATTGAGGAGTTTTAATATATAAACTTACGCTTTAAGCAAATTTGAGCAACTGGAGTATATATGAAGATAATGTTTGTATGTCACGGCAACATTTGCCGTTCACCAATGGCTGAATATATTCTTAAAGAATACTTGAAGGAAGAGGGGATAGATGATGTTGATGTTTTTTCTAGAGGAGTAAGCTCTGAAGAAACAGGAAATGATATCTATCCACCTGCTAAAAGAATTCTAACTCTAAACAAGATCCCATTTTCTCATCACTCGGCAAAAAAAATTAGTGATGAAGATTTCTCTTCTGCTAATGTTGTTTATGCTTTAGATAGCTCAAACTATCGAGCTTTAGTGAGAAGATTTGGAGAAAATGAGAAGATAAAAATGCTGTTAAATCGTGATGTTGATGACCCTTGGTATACAGGTGATTTTGCGCTTGCATATCGGGATATTGCAGAGGGATGTCGGCATATTATTAAAAAGATTGAGGATAATGGTAGCATAGGAGAAAACTATGGATATTAGATATTCTACAGGTAAAGAAGATTTCAAATACATGACAACAGAGGAACTTAGAAAAGAGTTCTTAATTACTAACATCTTCACTCCAGATGATGTTAGTGCTGTTTATTCACATATCGATAGAATAGTAACAATGGGTGCCATGCCTGTTAAGGAGAAGCTTAACTTAGAGAAGAACATTAATCCTTGGAAAAACTTTGGTGTCAATTATGTTCTAGAGCGCAGAGAGCTTGGCTCAATTAACATTGGTGGAAAAGGTAAGATTATCGCTGATGGTGTTGAATACGATATGAATCACTGGGATGGAATATATCGGAACTAAGAAGGTTGAATTTGTCTCTATTGATGAAAATGATCCTGCTAAGTTCTACATTTGCACAACTCCTGCTCACACCGCAAAGAAAGCTATGTACATTCCATTTGAAAAAGCTATTCATAAGCATCTTGGCGCATTAGAGACAAGTAACGAAAGAACAATCAATCAGTATCTTCATCCAGATGTTTTAGATACTTGTCAGCTCTCTATGGGGCTAACTCATCTTGAAAAAGGATCGGTATGGAATACAATGCCTGCTCATACACACGAGAGAAGAATGGAAGTTTACTTCTATTTTGATGTTCCAGAGGATAATGTTGTTTTCCATTTTATGGGAGAACCTCAGGAAACAAGACACATTGTCATGCACAATGAGGAGGCTGTTATTAACCCTTCTTGGTCTATTCACGCAGGGGCCGGAACATCTAACTATACATTTATTTGGGCTATGTGTGGTGAGAACAGAGCTTATGATGACCAAGATTGGATAAAAACTCCAGATCTACGATAACAATACTAGAAGTTTAATCCGTACTCTTTTTGCGGGGTACGGAATTTTTTTGACTTTTTTATCCTTTCTAAGGAATTATCACATCTATGTTGGAAAAAAGAGTCAAGTTTGCTATAACGAATGTGGAGGCAATATGCAAATAAGGCTTAAGAATTTGAAGCGTGTTTATGGAACACTTAAAGCGGTTGATGATGTTACTCTAACTATCCCATCTAATACCGTTTATGGAATTATAGGTAAGAGTGGAGCTGGCAAAAGCACCCTCGTTCGCCTTATTAGCATGCTTGAACGACCAGACGAAGGAGAGGTTTGGTATGGAGAAAAGAGAGTCGATAATCTTGATAAAAAAGAATTAATTCAAGAAAGAAGAAAAATTGGCATGATTTTCCAAAACTTTAATCTTTTTTCCTCTAGAACTGCTGGAGAAAATATTGCTTACCCAATGGAGATTTGCCATAAAGATAAGTCCTATATAAAGAAAAGAGTTGAAGAACTTTTGGCTCTTGTAGGCCTTGAAGGTAGGGGTAATGCTCCTATTTCCACACTCTCAGGTGGTCAAAAGCAAAGAATCGCAATTGCACGTGCACTTGCTACTGAACCAGATATCCTCTTTT
Source organism: Candidatus Ornithospirochaeta sp. (assembly GCA_050874025.1). Lineage (GTDB taxonomy): Bacteria > Spirochaetota > Spirochaetia > Sphaerochaetales > Sphaerochaetaceae > Ornithospirochaeta. The sequence continues at coordinate 12,438 of JBNMJW010000040.1, read as the reverse complement.
GTGATGAAGCAACATCCGCTTTGGATCCTCAAACAACAAGAGCTATTCTTGCCCTTATTAAAGAAATTCAAAAAAAGATGAATTTAACAGTTGTGATGATTACTCATCAAATGGAAGTTGTTAGAGATGCTTGTGATCGAGTTGCTGTTCTAGACAATGGAAAGGTTGTTGAAGAGGGATTTGTTTCAGATATCTTCTCTTCTCCTAAGAGTGATGTAACTAAAGATTTTATCTCCAATTTAACAACGCTAAAGGATTCAATTGTAAGCTTTTCAGAGAAAACCGGTCACTATACACTTCGTTTCTCTTCTGTGACAACAGCTGAACCAGTAATTAGTAAAGTCACAGCATCAACTGGCGCTATGTTTAACATTATGGCAGCAGGTGTCCAGTACATAGAGGGAAATCGCTATGGCGTTATGATTCTCGATATAGGACCTAATGAGGAGATTAGAGAAAGGGCAATAAAAGAGATTAAAGAGATGGGCGTAAGTATAGAAAAAACAACAAAAGGGGAGGAAGAGGATCTATGAATTCAGCAATTTTTAACTTAGTTTGGACATCAACACTTCAGACTTTAGAGATGGTCTTCTTCTCAACAATCTTTTCTGTTTTACTTGGTCTTCCTCTTGGTGTTCTTTTACATGTTACAGACAAAGAAGAGAAGGGTGGAATTCTTCCAAGGCCAATTCTTAATGAGATTTTGAGTAGAATTGTTAATATCCTCCGTTCTTTCCCATTCTTAATTTTGATGATAGTTTTAATGCCACTAGCACGAATTATCCTTGGAACAACAATTGGTACAAAGGCAGCTGTAGTCTCTCTTTCGATCGCAGCAGCTCCATTTGTTGCTAGAATAATTGAAACAAGCCTCACAGAAGTAGATCCTGGAGTTGTTCAGGCAGCAAAAGCAATGGGGTCAACAAACTGGCAAATTATTACTCGAGTAATGCTTCCAGAGGCCCTTCCTGGTCTTGTTTCGGGCTTAACTCTTACTGTTATTAACTTAATTGGCTATTCAGCTATGGCTGGTACAATTGGTGGTGGAGGATTAGGGGACTTAGCAATTCGCTATGGCTATCAACGTTTTAGATCTGACGTTATGATTGCTGCTGTTGTTGTTACAATCCTTCTTGTTGAAATAGTACAATTTTTAGGAAATAAAATCGCATCTTCTTTACTCAAAAGAAGATAACTTCATGCCCGGTGAAAAACCGGGTTTTAATTTTTTAATACACAATAAAATTTTTTGTAAAGGTACTTGCATAAATATTTAATTTTTGCATATAGTATCAAAAAAGAAATTAAGACGGAGGATAAGTGAAATGAAAAAGAATATTATTTCAATGATGTGCGCTATGTCCTCTATGATGATGCCCTTCTGGGCATGACATCTTTATTTAAAAAATCCAATCCATATTAATTGTTTTTCTTCTTTTATTAGAAGAATAGTCTATCGAAACTTTAGGGTAAAACCCTTTTTATATAGGAAAAATAAAATGAAAAAAATAATTGCTTTATCTTTAATCGTTCTTCTCTCTTTATCTGTTGTTTTTGCACAGGGTGGTAGTGAAAAGGCTACTACTTCTAACACAACAAAACTTGTTGTTGGTGCAACACCAGAGCCACATGCAACACTACTTAACTTGGTTGTTGATGATTTAGCAAAGGAAGGCATTACTCTTGAGGTAAAAGAGTTTACAGATTATGTAACTCCAAATGATGCTGTTGAATATGGCGAGATAGATGCTAACTACTTCCAGCATATTCCTTACCTTGAATCATTTAATACAGAACATGGGTATCATCTAGTTAATGCAGGTGGAATTCATATTGAACCAATCGCTCTTTATTCTACAAAGTATAAGTCACTTGATGAGATTCCTAATGGTGCAACAATTGCAATTCCAAATGACCCAACAAATGAAGGAAGAGCTCTTCTTCTATTACAGTCTGCTGGTTTAATTACTCTTAAAGATGGTTCTGGTTTGGAAGCTGTTCCACTTGATATCGAATCAAATCCAAAGAACTTGAAGTTTACGGAGATTGAGGCTGCAACACTTCCTAGAGTAATTGGTGATGTCGATGGTGCTGTTATTAACGGCAACTACGCAATTCCTGCAGGCTTTATAGCAACAAGAGATGGACTCTTTGTTGAAGGTGCAGATTCTCCATACGTAAATGTTATTGCTGTTAAGGCAGGCAATGAGAACGATCCTGCAGTCCAGGCTCTCGTAAAGGTACTTAAGAGTGATAAGGTTAAATCTTATGTTGCAGAGCACTACCCAAATGGAGAAGTTATTCTTGTTGACTAAATTCTATTTTTAGTAGTCATGGTCCCTCTTTTTTGAAGCAATACTTCAATAATGAGGGGCTTATTTTTATAATAAAAGGTATGAAAAACGAAATAGTTGTATTTGGTGGAACCAATGTTGATTTAGCAGGAGTATCTTATTCTCCTTTAGTTAAAGGTGATTCAAATATTGGGAAAGTATCATTCTCTGAAGGTGGTGTTGGCCACAATATAGCATTAAATCTTTCAAGAATGGGCGAAAAAGTTAAGTTTGTTACAGCTCTTGGCAGCGATGTTTTTGCTAGAGAAATAAGAGAGCACCTAGAAAAAGAGATGGATATATCATCATCTTTATTTCTTGATGGAAGAAGTGATGTTTATTTGTATGTCTCTGATAGTAATGGTGAAATGAATATTGCTGTTAATGACATGGAAAACATCAAGAAGATAGACAGTTCATTTATAGAGAATAGGGAGAATGTAATAAAGAATAGTTCTGCTATTATTGTAGAAGCAAATTTGGGAGCAGAGGCTATTGAGAGAATTGTTAAGCTTTCGTCTTCTTTCGTCTTTGCTGATGCAGTTTCTACTCTCAAGGTCGAAAGGTTTCTTCCATCTTTAGAAAATATAGACTATTTGAAATTAAATGAGTTGGAACTTGCAGCTCTTTCAAAAGAAGATATTTATAGCGATGCTAGTCTTGAAAAAGCGATGGATAAAATCTTCTCCATGGGGTTAAAAGGCTCAATACTTTTAACTCTTGGTCAAAAGGGTGCTTTATGTAAATCCAAGTATGGGGTTATTTATTCACCAGCCAGAAAGATGGATATTGTAAACTCTACAGGTGCTGGTGATAGCTTTCTTTCTGGGTTTGCTTTTGGTATGATTAATTACAATGATGAAAAAGAAGCACTTAAGTGTGCGCTTAGTGCATCAGAAATAACTATAATGAGTGAAGAAACAGTCTCAAGCAAAATGAGTAGAGACGAATTGATAAGAAAAAGTAAGGAGATAGAAGTGTATGATAAAATACCTAGATTGTTCTGAAGAAGTTAAGAATGCATTAAAAGAAAATAAACCAATTGTTGCACTTGAAAGTACAATTATTTCTCATGGAATGCCTTACCCTAAGAATGTTGAAACAGCACTTATGGTTGAAGATGAGGTAAGAAGAAATGGTGCAGTTCCTGCAACTATTGCCATAATAAACGGTAGACTAAAAGCTGGTTTGAGTAAGGATGAAATAGAGTATTTTGGAAAGAAGGGTACTCTCATTACAAAAGCTTCTAGACGTGATATTCCTACAATTATTGCAAAAAAAGAAGATGGAGCTACTACCGTTGCTGCCACAATGATTATTGCTTCTCTTGCTGGAATTGATGTCTTTGCAACAGGCGGTGTTGGTGGTGTTCATCGTGGAGCTACAGAGACTATGGATATTAGTGCTGATATGGATGAATTTACAAAGACAGGGGTTCTCGTTGTTTGTGCTGGCGCTAAAGCTATTTTGGATTTACCTCTTACGATGGAATACTTAGAGACTAAAGGTGTTAATGTTGTTGGATACAAAACAGACGAACTACCTGCATTCTATACACGTTCAAGTGGCCTTAAAGTTGTTTGGAGAATGGATAGTGCAAGGGAGATTGCTTCTTCTTGGGCTGTTCAAAAGGAAATCTACCCTAATACAGGACTATTAGTTACTAACCCAATTCCAGAAGAGTACTCAATGGATCCTCAATACATCAACAGTGAAATAGATATTGCTATTAAGGAAATGAATGAGAAGGGAATAAAGGGGAAGGAAACTACACCATATCTATTGGATAAGATTCAGAAGCTTACAGGTGGCAAGAGCTTGGAGGCCAATATTAAGCTTGTTTTAAACAATGCTAAGCTTGCTTCTCAGATAGCAGTTGAGTTGAAAAAGTAAGATAAAAAGGGAGCGTGATAGCTCTCTTTTTTATCGATTTAAAAAAATGGGCTAATATATAGAGTATGGAAATAATTACTTTAATTGTATCTTTAATTGTTCTTGTACTTGTTATTGTTCTTCTTTTTAAGAATAAAGGTAAAAGAGATGATAATTTTGATGAAGTAACTCTTTTGAAAGTAAAAGAAGAGTTGAAAAATGCAAGCGATGAATCCTTTAGAACTTTTCAGCAATCTTTTGATAGAGACATGCATCGTTTAGCTAATGATAGCAACATAAATCTCCAAAAAGCAGATGAAAGCTTGAGGCTTCTTAATAATCTTTCTTCTAATGTTCTTACTGTTTTAAAGAATGAAAGTGAAAGTCAAAACAATCATTTTATCTCTATAAATAATACTCTTAACCAAAACTTTGATAGAGTTAGAGAAGAGAATAGGGCTTCTTTTGCTCTTATTAGTGAAAAGAGTGAGAAGCTCAATAGTGAAGTAAAAAATGGCATGGATAAGATAAGAGAAGGCAATGAGGCTAAGCTTAAAGAGATACAGAATGTAGTAGACCAGAAACTACAAGAAACTCTTGATAAGAGAATAAGCGCCTCCTTTGCTTCTGTTAGCGAAAATCTAACAAAGCTATACAAGGCTATGGGTACTCTTGATTCGCTTTCCTTAGATGTTAAAAAGATGAATGCCCTCTTTTCTAATGTCAAAACTAGGGGAGTATGGGGAGAGATGCAAGCTGAGTCAATTTTAAGTGATATCTTAACGCCAGATCAGTGGGTAAAAAATTACTCTCCTCGTTCAAATAGAGAGAACGTTGAATTTGCTATTCGCATGCCAGGTAAAGAGGGGGAAGTTTACCTCCCAATAGATTCCAAGTTCCCAACTTCAGATTTTGAGCGCTACAAGAATGCTATCGATAGCGGTAATGAAGATGAAATAAAGGAAGAAAGCAAAAAAATAAGAACAAGACTTTTAGATGAGGCTAAAGATATAAATAAAAAGTATATTGTACCTCCCTTTACAACAGATTTTGCTATTCTTTTCCTTCCGTCTGAAACACTTTACTTAGAGGCGTTAAAAATGGATGGACTAAGCGAGAAGATGCAAAATGAATGTCGTGTTGTTCTTACTGGTCCAAACAACTTTGCTGCTCTTCTTAATTCTCTTAGCCTTGGATTTAGAACTATGCAAATTGAGGAATATACATCCACAATTTGGCATCTGTTTGAGGATTTAAAGAAACTCTTTTCAGATTTATCAAAGAGCGTTGATGAATCAAAGAAGCATGTAGATAAAGCATCTGAAAGCCTCGATAGCGTTAAGAGAAGAAAGGAAAAGATAGGCTCAGTTTTGACCAAGATTGAGTCTAGTGCTGAGAAGGCTGCTCTTAAGGAAATAAATGATTATTATCTAGAAGAAAAAGATATTTCGCAAGAGAACAGTGGTAACGAATAAAAATGCATTTTTGTTGAGAATTTTTACAAAAAAAGTTTTTTTTCGTAAAAAACTGTAATAGAATTTAGCATATGCCGAAAATTGTAGATAAAGAAGAACGTATGAATATGATACTCCGCAAAGCGATAGAGGTCTTTTCGGAGGTGGGGTATAGGGATGCGAATTTATCCCTAATTGCAGAGGAATGCAATCTTTCTCGTCCAACTGTTTATCAGTATTTCAAAGACAAGAAAGAGATTTATTACTATGCAGTGAAGAAAATCTCAGATGAAATGTATTCTCGTTATTCTGTTATCGCATTCCGAAAAGATGAAAACGAAGATGAAATTGATAAACTTAATTTAATCATTGAAGATATATTTTTCTTTGCTAAAAAGAATGATTCTGCCTTATCAAATTTAGTTGAGTTCATCCTCGCAGAAAAAAAGAGTGGTGTCGATGTTTATTCTACTATTATGTCTCGCACTGCCAAACTTAGGCTTTTGATTAAAAGGTTACTTCTTAAAGGCATTCAAAATGGCAGGATTAAAGAGTGCGATGTAGAGAAAGTTGGCGACGAAATATATTCTTTAGTTCAAGCTGAGTGTTTTCAAGTTGGATTTTTCCGTAACTATACAACAGAGGAAGCTTCTTCCACTCTTTTTAGTTTCATTTCAAACTACAGAAAAAATTAAAAAAAACTTTACGAATTATCAAAGTGTTACTACCTTAGGTTTTAGGGTGTTATGATTTCGATTCTTCATTATTATATGGAGGAAGGAAATGAATTTTGATAAGTTTACAGTAAAGATGCAGAATGCTTTAGAGGAGGCTGTTCAGAAAGCTGAAAGCTCTCAGCACAGTGAAGTAGTTCCTGCACATATGATTCTTGCCCTCCTTGAACAGAAAGATGGTGTTATTAGACCACTACTAGAGAAACTTGGTGTCTCTCCTGATAGTGTTAAAGAGGCAATGGAAGCTATAGTAGCTAAGCTTCCACGTTCTTATGGTGGTACTCAGAAAACCTTTTCTAGAGCAATGGCAAGAATTCTTGGTGCTTGCGAGAAGACCGCAGGTGACTTTAAGGATGAATATGTTTCAGCCGAGCATTTTCTCTTGGCTCTCTTAACAGATGAGTGCGAAGAAAAGGATGCTTTGGTACGCCTTGGCGTTACAAAGGAAAATGTTCTTGAAGCTTTAAAAGCAATCAGAGGAAATCAGAGAATTACGAGCCAAGATCCAGATAGCCAATATGCTGCTCTTGATAAGTATTGCAAAGATTTAACTCGTGCTGCCAAAGAGGATAAATTAGATCCTGTCATCGGAAGAGATGAAGAGATAAGAAGGGTAATGCAAGTTCTTTCAAGAAGAACTAAGAATAACCCAGTTCTAATTGGTGAACCAGGTGTTGGTAAGACCGCAATTGTTGAAGGTTTAGCTGAAAGAATTGCTAAAGGAGATGTCCCTGAATCTTTAAAGGATAAGAGACTCTTATCTCTTGATATTGGTTCTTTAATTGCTGGAGCAAAATTCAGGGGTGAGTTTGAAGAGAGACTTAAGGGTGTTATTAACGAAGTAACAAAGAGTGAAGGTAAAATTATTCTCTTCATTGATGAGTTGCATACTATTGTTGGTGCTGGTGCCGCTGAAGGTTCAACAGATGCTTCTAATTTGATTAAGCCTGCTCTTGCTCGTGGTGAATTGCACGCAATTGGTGCTACTACTCTTGATGAATATAGAAAGTACATCGAAGCAGATAAGGCTCTAGAGAGAAGATTCCAGCCTGTTTATGCAAAGGAACCAACAGTTGCAGATACTATTTCTATTCTTCGTGGCTTGCAACCAAAATATGAGTTGCATCATGGTGTAAGAATTAAGGATGAAGCACTTGTGGCTGCTGCTACTTTGTCAGATAGATATCTAACTAACAGATTCCTTCCAGATAAGGCAATTGACCTTGTTGATGAAGCTGCTAGCCAATTAAAGATGGAAATTGAATCTCAGCCAGAGGAATTAGATAAGCTTCAGAGAAAGATTCTTCAACTTCAGATTGAAAAGCAAGCTCTAAGTAGAGAAAGTGATGAGCAGTCTAAAGAAAGATTGGAGAAGCTTAATCAAGAACTTGGTGAAAACCAGAGTAAGTATGATGCACTTCATCTTGAATGGCAGAATGAGAAGAATGCTATTCTTGCTCTTAGAGAAAAGAAAGAGAAGATGGAAAAGCTTACTCAGCGTAAGGATAATGCTGAGAGAAGTGGAAATCTCAATGAGGCCGCTCAGATAAAGTATGGTGAGATGCCACAGCTTGAGAAAGAGATTAAGGCTGCAGAAGATAAGGTAAATAGCTTCAAAGGTGATGATGGCAGAATTCTACGTGAAGAAGTAACAGAGGATGATATTGCAAAGATTGTATCAATGTGGACTGGTATTCCTGTTGCAAAGATGATGAGCTCTGAGATGCAGAAATATGCTGACTTGGAGAAGACATTGTCTAAGTCTGTCATTGGCCAGAAGGAAGCTATTGAAGCAGTAAGCAATGCTATCAGAAGAAACAAAGCGGGACTTTCTGATGAACACAGACCACTTGGATCTTTCCTTTTTGCAGGTCCAACTGGTGTTGGTAAGACACTTCTTGCAAAGGTTCTTGCTTCTTTCCTCTTCGATGATGAGAAGGCTTTAACAAGAATTGATATGTCAGAGTACATGGAAAAGTACTCGGTCTCTAGACTTATTGGAGCTCCTCCAGGATATGTTGGTTACGATCAGGGTGGTCAGTTAACAGAAGTTGTTAGAAGACGTCCTTATTCTGTTATTCTCTTTGATGAAATAGAAAAGGCGCATCCTGATGTATTTAATATTCTGCTTCAAGTTCTCGATGATGGAAGACTTACTGATGGTCAGGGAAGGGTAGTAGACTTTACTAATACTATCATAATTATGACTAGTAACCTTGGTAGTGAATTTATTCTTCGTGATCATGAGAAGGCTAAAGATGAGGTAATGGAGGCAATAAGACATGCCTTTAAGCCGGAGTTCATTAATAGAATTGATGAAATAGTCATCTTTAATCCACTTGGCAAAGAGCAAGTTAAGAGTATTGTTCACTTACAACTTGAAACTCTTAAGACAAGACTTGAGAAGAGAAATATCAATCTTAACTGGACGCCTGAGGTTGAAGCATATGTTGCAGAGGTTGGTTTTGATCCAGATTTTGGAGCTAGACCAATTAGAAGATGCATTCAGAATGAGATAGAAAATGAACTCTCTAAAGCTATCCTTTCTGGAGAAGTTAAGAAAAATGGCTTAATCAATGTATCCATCAAGGATGGAAAGGTTGCCATTACAGAGTAATAGAGCTTCATAGCGTTGGGGATTGTCTGTATCATAGACAGTCCCTATTTCGCTTGAAATAGTTTTAAATCCTATATTCTTTAAATAATCTTTCATTGAACCGGGAAAGGCTAAGAGCTTTTCTCGGTTCTCTTTTTTATAGCAAACAGGATGGCCTGGAATGTTTTTATAAAGAGGACGAACTATTAGAGAGGATTCTAGTGCGTTAAATAGAGATTCAACATTAGCAGAAGACAGTAAAGGCAAATCGCCAGGAAGAATGGCGAAATCATCATTATATACTTCTCTTAAACCACAAAGTGTACTTTCTTTTTGTCCATTCAAGAATTTATCATTGTACACAATATCTACTTGGTAGGGCCTAAGTGCCTCTTCAATTCTTTCTTTTTCAAAGCCAGTAACAACTATCACTTTATCTGATAAAGGGAGCACGCTCATTAGTGTATTTTCGATAATTGTTTTACCATTGTATTCAAGTAAGAGTTTATTTTTACCCATTCTTGATGATAAGCCTGCAGCTAAAAGAATCGTTGTCATAGCGTGATTTTATCGTACAGTTTGATAATTAGATATAGATTTTTCCTAACATTAAGCTAAAAAATGACTAATTTTTTTCATTTAAAAACGGTTTAGATGGTAAAATAATAGTAGTTAAGTAGTAATGGGGGGGGTAATTTGAAAAGCATTTTAACTTGTCCAAACTGTGGAAGCACAAGCATAGAAGCCGATAATAATAGCGAAAGAAACTCAATGTACAGATGCTTAAATTGCAGAACTAGGTTTGGATATAAAGACTACGCTAAGAACGAATACTCTAATAAGCTAATGACATTTTCAATGTCTGTTAGAAGACTCCTCGATGATTGTTTTAGAATTCGAGTGACAAAAAACAAAGACGAAGATGGCGCCAGTTTTTTTATTACAAAGAATGGTATTGAGAAACTTATTGATGGGGCTTTAGATAAGAATCAATGGAATGAGTTTAAATCAATACTTTTTAATGATTTGTATTTAGACAAGTGGAAGAAACTCTATTTTGATCCAAATGTTGAAGATGGAATAAAGTGGGAATTAGAGGTTACATTTGAGAAGAAGCATGCACTTTTCTTTAGTGGATGTAATGGATACCCAATCTATTGGAATGGACTTCTTGATGTACTAAAAAAATTCTTCCCTCATAAGAATCAAACTTATGATGAATTCAGAATATAAAATAACTGAGTAATTTGTAGATATCTAAGAACCCTCTTATTGAATTCCAACAAGAGGGTCTCTATAGTTATTTAATTTGTCTTTCTTGCATCTTCAAGAACAGTGTCTTCTTTAGACTTTTTAACATGACATGGTTTTATATGCCAAATATCATCTGCATATTCTTTAATGGTTCTGTCTGAAGAGAAGAATGCGGAAGAAGCAATGTTTAAGAGGCTCTTCTTATTCCATTCTGCTCTGTTTTCTTTATATAACATGCTTGCTTCATCATGTCTTTTGTTATAAAGAGCAAGATCTGCCATGAGGAAATATCTATCATTTTGCTCAATTAGAGAAGAAAGAAGAGGATTAAAGATGCCTTCTTCATTGTTATTGAAGAATCCTGATTTAATTAAATCGATTGCCTCTTTAATCTCGGCATTGCCGTTTATCCACTCAATAGAAGAATAATTCTTTGATAGATTAGCTATCTCTTCTTCTGTGTGACCAAAGATAAAGATATTATCCATACCAACTCTTTCTGCCATCTCTACATTAGCGCCATCTAGCGTTCCAATAGTCAAAGCACCGTTAGCCATAAACTTCATGTTGCCTGTTCCAGATGCCTCTGTACCTGCTGTTGAAATTTGTTCAGAAAGGTTTGTTGCAGGAATAATATTCTCTGCAAGAGTGACTCTGTAGTCTGGCATAAAATAGATATGTAGTAGTTTATTTACTTGTGGATCGCTATTAATTACTGCAGAGAGAGAAGAGATAAATTTTATGATAAGCTTTGCATTTACATAACCAGGCGCAGCCTTTCCTCCAAAGAGGTATGTTGTTGGCTGGAATGATTCTCTATATGCTTTATCACTCTTCATTCTGTTATAAACCATAACAATATTAAGAGCATTGAGAAGCTGCCTCTTGTATTCATGTATTCTCTTTACTTGAACATCAATAAGAGTATCTGTATCGAGAATGATTCCACAATCCTTCTTTAAGAAATCTGCGGCCTTGAGTTTTGCTTTTGTCTTAACATCACCAATTTTCTCAACAAAAGAAGCGTCTTGAGCGAATGTCTTTAATTTTTCTACTTCATCGAAAGATGTAATCCACTTATCTCCAATAGCTTCAGTAATAAGAGATGCAAGGTCTGGATTGGCATCTAAGAGCCATCTGCGCTGTGTTATTCCATTTGTTTTGTTGTTGAATCTATCTGGAAAGATTAGATTAAACTCAGGGAACATATTCTCTACAAGTAGTTTAGAGTGCAAAGCTGCTACTCCGTTTGTAGAGTGGCTTCCAATAATAGCAAGATTAGCCATTCTTACCATTTTCGGATTAGATTCTTCAATGATTGAAATCTTTGCAATCTTATCATTTTGCATTGGGAAATATGAAATAGCAGAAGAAAGGAATCTTCTATTTATTTCATAAATGATTTGCATGTGTCGAGGAAGTATCTTTTCCATCATAGGAAGAGGCCATTTTTCAAGAGCTTCAGGCATGAGAGTATGGTTTGTGTATCCCATAGTCTTTACGGTAATATCCCACGCATCATCCCATCCGAGGCCTTCATTATCTACTAGAATTCTCATAAGCTCAGGAACTGCAAGGGAAGGGTGAGTATCATTTAGCTGAATAGCAGCTTCGTTAGGAAAGTTCTTCCAACTATAGTTTCCGTAGCGCTTAAAACGTCTTACGATGTCTTGCAGAGAACAAGATACAAAGAAATATTGCTGCTTAAGTCTGAGTTCTTTTCCCATATAGAGAGTATCATTTGGATAGAGTACCTGTGAAAGTGTCTCTGCATTAATCTTCTTCCTTACTGCTTCTGTATAGTCACCTGAATTGAATTCTTGGAATGAGAAACCATCTGGGCTATTAGCGCTCCAAAGTCTAAGAGTGTTAACTGTCTTTCCACCATAACCCACGATAGGGGTATCATAAGCAACGCCGTTAACTTGTTCATCGGGAACCCATTTATATATGTCTCTATTGTTTTCTCTTAAGTATGCAACCTTGCCACCAAAGAAAACTGGATATGTTAAATCAGGTCTTTTTAATTCCCAAGGATTACCATCTTTAAGCCAATTGTCTGGTTGCTCAACTTGGTATCCATTTTTGATTTGCTGACGGAAAATTCCATAATTGTAACGAATACCATAGCCATATGCAGGGAGTTCTAGTGTTGCAAGAGAATCCATAAAGCAGGCAGCAAGACGTCCTAATCC
>JBNMJW010000039.1:0-15974 GCA_050874025.1 Candidatus Ornithospirochaeta sp. | reverse complement strand
GGGTAGTACACAGCAAAGCAAGCATTCCTTGACAGAAATTATCAATCAGAAGAAGGCTTTGAAATAAAAATCATCGATTAAAGTGCTGAAATAGCGTTTTACTTAGGTTTTCTATAGTTCAATGGATTGGGGAAGTTTTAGTTAATTAGAACAACAACTTCGGCTTTAATGGCTTCACCTTTTCCAAGGCTATCTAAGCCTTCGTTTGTCTTTGCTTTTACGCTTATCTTTGAGATATCGAGACTAAGAATGGAAGAAAGGCTTTCCCTTATGGCTTTTATGTGCTCTTTAAGCTTAAAACCTTCTAGTGTTACTACTGCATCTACGTTAATTATTTCAACATTTGTTATTTTGAGTATTGTTTTTAAAAGATCCTTACTGTCGCTATTTTTCCATTTTTCATCTTCAGGAGGAAAGAAGTGGCCAATATCACCAAGCGCTTTTGCTCCAAGGATGGCATCAATTAATGCATGAAGAAGAACATCTCCATCAGAATGAGCAACCTCTCCTTTATTATATGGAAGCAAAACACCACCTATATAAAGCTTTCTATTTTCACTCAAACGATGAATATCATTACCAAAACCAACTCTCATTTCTTTTCTCTCTAGATCCTTATGATAGGTTATTTTTTTGTTTTCTTCGCTTCCTTCTGTTATATAGCACTTGCCTCCATGCTCTGTATATAGTTCTACATCATCCTGAAATGACTCATCTTCTTTTAGAGAAAGATAAAGATTCGTCATAATCTTTTTGTCAAAGATTTGTGGTGTTTGTATCCTAATTAGGTTTGTCCTGTCTTCGTTTTTTATGACAAGATTGTTGTCAATTCTTTTGATTGCATCATTTATTTTTAAGCCAGGAGCACTAGAACCGTAGATGTTTGCTTTTTTTAGTGTTTCAAGAATAGTCTCTCTATCTATGAATGGCCTTGCGCCGTCATGGATAGCAACTAAAGAAGAATTTGTAGATAGCCTGGAAAGAAAAACAAAGCCATTTTTAATTGATTGAGTTCGGCTCTTTCCTCCTTCAACGAAGTATAATGAAACACCTTCTGGCAATATTAAATCTTCTATGGCTTTTTTTATATCGTCTAGTCTATCTTTTGGGTATGTAACAATAACTGTTTTTAGCCCTGTGATATTTAAGAATGGAGATATTGCTCTATATAGAACAGATTTTCCATCAATAAGTATACATTCTTTTTTTTCGTTTTTGCCACTGAGACTATTAAATCTAAGAGATGACCCCGCTGCTGTTACAATTAAATCGAAACTCTGCTCCATTTTCTAAATAAGAAAAGATTAACTTTCTTATCTCCTCCTCACTTTTTTTAAGAACAGACATAGCCTCACTTATAAGCATATCTAGAGCATTATCATAGAGCCTTTTCTCAATAGTTGGTAGTTCTTTAATCTTCTGCCTTGAATATAGATTCGATACTATCTTGCAAAGTGCTTCAACAGATCCTTCTTTTAATAAGCTTTGGTTTCTTTCGACTCTTTCCTTCCAAAATGAAGGTGCTTCAATTTTAGAAGAAAGAATAGAGAGTGCTTTTTTTAGACTCTCTTTGTCTGTTAGTTTTCTAAGTCCAAGGGATGAAGCATTGTCACGGGGAAGTAGAATTACAGAATCTTGGGAAGGTGAAAAGAGCTTTAAATATGTCTTATAGCCCCTAAGTTCTTCTTTTTCAACTGTGCATATTCCAATTGTAGGGTAAAAGACCTTCTCTCCGACATTAAATGTTGTAGTTAATTCTGTATATTCCATATATTTAGTTATATCAAAAAAGAAAAAAATCGTCAAAAAGACATAAGAAAAAAACTTTTAAATTAGTTTAGTTTACCGGTTTAAAAAACTTCTTCACACCTCTCTTTAAGTTGTGTATAATTTTTTTTATGAAACATGAAGAAAGAAAAACAGGTGTTCTGTTACATATAACAAGTCTACCTTCCCAATATGGCGTTGGAGATTTAGGAGAAGAAGCTTACAGCTTTATTGATTCAATAAGTTCAAAGGGTATAACCCTATGGCAAATTTTGCCAACAGGTCCGACAGGATATGGCGAAAGTCCATATGCTGCGCGCTCAACTTTTGCTGGAAACGAGCTTTTTATTTCACCTCGTTCTTTATATTTAGATGGGTACTTAAGCTTAGAAGATGTTCTTGTAAAAGCAAAGGAATCTGATAGGGTAGATTATGCAGAAGCAAGAAGAATAAAAATGCCACTGCTTTTTAAAGCTGCTCACAATTTTCTTGCTTCAAAAGATAAGGAAGAATTAGCGAACTTTAAAGCTTTCAGAGAGGAAGAAGGATGGTGGCTTGAGGATTATGCTTTATTCCAAGCTCTTTGTGCAAGATACAACGACTCGAGGTGGTTTAGCGTATGGCCTAAAGAACTAAGAGTTAGAGACGAAAAGGCTCTAGAAAAGGCTTTTAAGGAAGAGAAAAAGCTCGTCGATATTTATTGCGTTTTGCAGTATTTCTTCTACAAACAATGGAAGAAGATGCGTGAGTATGCCAATAATAAAGGTGTAAAGATTATTGGCGATATTCCTATCTTTGTCGCTTCTGACAGCGTTGATGCTTGGGCAAATAAAGATTTATTGCAATATGATGAAGACTCAGTACAGGAGGCTAGTGCTGGCGTACCCCCAGATGCTTTCTCCTCTACTGGCCAATTATGGGGTAATCCTCTCTATAATTGGGACGAGATGGCAAAAGACGGATATAAGTGGTGGATAGAGAGAATTAAAGCATCACTAAGAATTGCAGATATTATAAGAATTGATCACTTTAGAGGTTTTGAGGCTTATTGGAGAATTCCAAAAGGCGAAGAGACTGCCATAAATGGAAAGTGGGTAAAAGGACCTGGCCAGAAATTCTTTGATGCGATAAAGAAAGAGTTAGGTTCTTCTCTTCCTTTAATTGCAGAAGACCTTGGTGTTATTACAGATGGAGTTGAAAAACTTAGAGATGATAATAACCTTCCAGGCATGAAGATACTCCAGTTTGCATTTGGTTTTGATAGCGAAGGCAACTTTGACACTACTAATGAATACTTAATTCATAACATCTCTGAGCGTTCTGTTGCTTACACTGGAACACATGACAACAACACAACAATAGGTTGGTATAAGAGTTTGGATGATAGAACCAAAGATGTGATTAGACGTTACTTTGAGTGTTCAGATAATGAAGTATTATGGAAGATGATGCGAGCAATTATGATGAGCTCAAGCATGTATGCAATCTTTCCTATGCAAGATATTTTGGGCTTAGACGAAAGTGCTAGAATGAACGTGCCTTCAACTTGTGGAACTTCTAACTGGTCTTGGAAGATGAAGGCTGAAGATATAACATCTTCTTCATTGGATGGTATTTACTATTACTCAAAGCTTTTCGGAAGGGCAAAGTGAATATAGTTTTAATAGAGAAGGGGGAGTCTTTCTTCCCTTCCTCTGATGAAAGAGCGTTACACATAAAAAAAATCCTTCACCTAAAAGGGGGAGAGAGCTTTCGTGCTGGAATTATTAATGGAGATGAGGGTAAGGCCACAATAGAGAGCATTACGGAAGATGGCATTTCTTTTACTTTCACTCCTGTTTCTGATGGTTCTGTGTTATATCCCATAACGCTAATTGTTGGCCAAACAAGACCAATTTGCATGAAGCGAATTCTCAGAGAGGCTGTAAGCTTAGGAGTAGAAAGGATATTTCTTCCGATAACAGAATTAGGAGAAAAAAGCTACCAAGGTTCATCTTTATACACTAGTGGTGAGTATAAAAAGATACTCTTAGATGGTGCAATGCAGTCTGGCTTTACAGGTGTAAGTGAAACTCGTCTTTTTTCTTCTGTAAGAGAAGCAATTGAGGAAACAAGCAAAGCTGATGTTAAGCTCCTTTTAGATAATCAAATTGGAGCTAAGAAGCTTTCTAAGATGGATTTGAGAGGGAAGAGCGTTGTTCTTGCTATTGGTCCAGAGCGTGGTTGGTCAAATAAAGAAAGAGAGCTCTTTATTTCATCTAATTATGAACCAACACTAATAGGGTCAAGAATACTAAGAACAGAGACTGCAGTTCCTTCTTCTGTCATGTTAACTCTTTCTCGTATGGATCTTATTTAATATCTAGCTTCTTATAGTAGTTTCTTTTCATATCTTCTTCGAACTCTTTGTCGCATTTATACTCTCTTTTTAGTACTTTCATCCAAAGAGATGGGTCTTCCATGCAAAGATAGAAGAAGACTTTTTCTTTATACTCTTCAGGAAAGAATGAATATAGTGTTGAGAACATTTTCTCTTTTTTTTCTAAAGGATAAGAGTATTTCCCGGCACATTTTACAAGTTCCATCTCAAGAACTTTGCTCTCATTTCCCTGTTCTCTTAAACGCTGTAACACAGCTTTTGTGAATGTAAGAGTTCCAAAACTTATCATTACAATATCTTCTGGAGAAAATGTTGAGACAATTATTTTTACTACCTTCTTATATTCTTCTTCCCATCCTTTAAAGTAAAACATCGGGTGGATGTGAAAGCCAACTTTGTTGCCATTGTCTCTCGCTTTTTTTGCACATTCTATTCGTTTCTCGAGAGATGCAGTGAAATGCTCTTCCTTTTCAATTATTGTCGGTGCATTAAGTGACCATGTGAAGACCATGTTTTTTGGCCATGGATGATTAAATACGTCCTCTCGATTAGCTTTGCTCTTCAATTCAATAATAATGTTTGGGTGAAGTTTAGCAAATGATGCGAGAGAGGATAGAGTATTATAATCATCACCATACAGAAGAGAGTCAGATGCTTGCCCCGTTCCAATGTGCCAAACTGTATCATCAAGTGGGAGTGAAGCGAGTTTTTCATCTAGTGAAGATACAATCTTAATTTGGTTTTCATTATAGAAGGCTTGGACAGAGCAATATGAGCAACCAAAGCCACATTGCATTATTGCATCTAGCGTCCTAAGTTTGCAGCATCTTGTTTTTTCACCATCAACAGGACAAGGACATCTTGAAAGAACTATATTTTGGTCTAAAACGACTTCTTTAGTTTTTGGTCTTACTTCGTTATGGGGAAAGAAGTTAGAATAATCAGTTTCCTCTTCTCTTAGTCTTGTCATATATTTTCTAAGTTCTTTTATATATTCGTCTCCACCTCTGCCATCTTTTCGCTTTATAAACTTTTCTCTATCTGTGTTTTCAACAAAGCTTTTCTCCTTCCATTGCAAGAGATCAGCTTCCTCTTTAACTAATTCAAGCTTTTGGTTTTGCGTAAAGTGGATAGAAGAAAAGAGGGATGAAATAGACTCTTGTAAGGAAAATGGAAGACGAACAAAAATTGAAGTAAAACTATCTGACATGAGGACAGTTTAAAACAAAATGGAAAATTATGATATTCAATTCATGTAGTCAAAATATGGGGTTATGATTATTCTATTTTTATGGCTGAGAGTGCAAGAGACCAGGCGAGAGCCCTTCCTGAAAACCCTGGTTGTTATTTAATGAAAAATGACAAGGGAACTGTAATATATGTTGGTAAAGCTAAGAGCTTAAAGAGGAGAGTAAACCAATACTTTCTTCCTAACAGAAATGCTAAGACAGCTGCCTTAGTTGAAAAAATTCACCAAATCGATTATGTCATTACAGGCAATGAGTACGAAGCACTCGTCTTAGAAAACAACCTAATAAAAAAATATAATCCCCACTACAATATTCTTTTGAAAGATGGAAAGAGTTATCCTGTAATCAGAATTACAAAGGAGCAATACCCAAGGGTATTTAAAACAAGAAGAATAATTCAAGATGGCTCAGCTTATTATGGTCCATATCCAGATGGGAAGAGATTAGATTTATATCTCGATACGATAAAAGAGCTTTATCCATTACGACTATGTTCTGGCCCACTCAAAAAGAGAGATACTCCGTGTTTGTATTATCATATGCATAAGTGTTCAGGTCCTTGCATAGGGGCAATTACTCCTAATGATTATGGCCAGTACATAAAAGAAATAAAGACATTCTTAGATGGTGATGATTCTTCTCTCTATGCAAAAATCAAAAAGGAGATGCAAGACGCAGCCAAAAGTTTGGACTTTGAAACAGCGGCAAAAAAACGAGATATTCTTCAAGCGCTGACTGTTATGCAAGAAAACCAAGCTATGGAAGATCTTAATAATGAAGCTGATGATAAGAGAGACTATGCGGCAATAGAGATGAGAGCTTATCTATGTACAATCTCTATAATGCAATTTCGTAATGGTCGCCTTATTGGCAAGGCGCTTTACAGAAGCGAATGTCTTGGCGATGAAACTGAGACACTGCTTTCTTTTTTAATTCAGTACTATAGCGATGGAGATTCTCTTCCTCATGAACTCTATGTTTCACATGATATAGATATAGATTTGCTCTCAAAGTTCTTCTTTGATGAGTTAAAGAAGAGCATTAAAGTTATGATTCCAAAGGATGGAAAACATTATCGTATTCTTCGTTTGGCAGATGAAAATGCTGTACGAGATGTTGAGAAGAGATTAAAGAGTGTAGATAATACATCGGCTCTTGAAAGGCTAAAAGAAATAACACATTTAAGTGTACTTCCTCGCCATATTGAGGGTTATGATATAGCACAACTATCTGGTAAATACACAGTCTCGTCGTTGATAGTTTTTATTGATGGGAACCCAAGCAACAAAGACTATAGACATTTCTCAATGAAGAGTTTAGGCGAGGGGGAAATAGATGATTTTAAGTCAATTCATGAAGCAGTATATCGTCGTTACAAGAGACAAAAAGAAGAAAATGCCCATCTTCCTGATTTAATAATGATAGATGGAGGACTTGGACAAGTTCATGCTGCCCTAGAGGCTCTTGACGAATTAGATTTGATTATCCCAGTTGTAGGACTAGCAAAAAAAGAAGAGACGATAGTTTTCCCATCTGGTGAATCTATTTTACTAGATCACTCAGATGAAGGCTTAAGAATTTTGATTGCTATAAGAGATGAGTGCCATCGTTTTGCAACCTCCTTTAACCAAAGAATGCGCAGCACCGATGCTTCTTTCAAGCTTCTTGAATCTATTGATGGGGTAGGAAAAGAAAGAAGTCGTCGCATTATGCAGACATATGGTTCAGTTGAGGCAATTCTTGCTCTCTCTAAAGAAGAGTTAGCTAAAGGTGCACATATTCCGCTTCCGGTAGCTGAGAGGGTTTTGAGAAAACTTAACTTTTAGAAAGGATTTTTTAGAAGATTTGGAGCACTAAGGCTTAAGTTACTCTCTCTTCCTTTGTTTACAATTATCAAGTAAACAAGAAATTCTACTGTTAATAAAAGGTTGTCTGTAGAGGTTGCTTTAACAACATTATCGTAATTGCCGAGAAGAATAATTATCCTCCTGACATCTTCTAGTGTGTAATTCTTCATTGTAACTCTAAAGAGTTCTTTCTCTTTGAAGTTAACGCCGATGCGAGCTTTTGATGAAGCGTAAATAGAGAAAGACGTAAGCTCTTTATAAATTACATCATCTCTTTTTCCTTCTTTCTTCATCTTTAGTGCACTCTCAATTCTTCTAAATTGGGAAGCAACTATTGAAAGCGCTGAAATAATATCTCTCGAGTCATTAAGAATAATTGTGTCTACAATTGTAAGTGCCTTTTCAAGGTTAGCTTCTCCTAATGCCTTAAAAAGCGTATAGCCACTTTCTCCTTTTGTACGTGTTGCATAGAGCTCTATATCTTCACGATCAATTGTTCTCTTTTCATCTTTAAGGCGAAGAAAACTTGTGATAGATAGAACAAGGTTTTTCATCTCCTCTGTGTTGTTTTCAACTGTAGATAAAATTTCATCTACTGCATCTTTTGTGATTTGGAATCCTTCTTTTCTGACCTTGTTAAAAATCCAAGCTTTTTTATCTTCGTCTTTTAGTTCCCAAAAGATTTTTGTATTGTCTCCACTAGCTGACAAAAGAGCATTATCTATAGAGCTTTTATTGCTTTCAGATGAGACGATAATTAGTGTTAAATCATCAGAGTTTGATTTTACTGCTTCTACTGTTGCTTTATATGTTTCATCACTCTTTTTTATGTTTTCAAAGTTTTTAAAAACGATAAAGCGATGAGAAGAAAAAAGGGAAGGTTGGCTTACAGCGGAAATGTAGCTACTTTCTTCATCATCTCCAACGAAGAAGGAGTAAACTTCAGAATCTGGATATTTAGTTAAAACATCTCTCTTTATTTTTGCTATTGCTTCTTTTTTCTCTCCTTCTTCTGGACCGAGAAAAATATACACATCTGCCATAGACCTTATCTGTAGCTCCTTCTTATTTCTAGAAGAATACCATAAATGGGGAATTTTTTGCTTCTAATTATTCCCATTGTATCATTTTCAGCCCATAGTTCGATAAATGAAGGAGAAATATGAACTCTTCTAAGTTCTGGGCGTGAGTATTCATCTTTACTTGCCAATACGATTGAGTTGTTTTCAACCTTTTTATTTTTTTCAATTACAGCAATATCTCCTGGAAGAATGCCACTATTATTCATAGAAGAAGATGTTACTCTAAAGGCAAAAACAGATGAAGATGAGAAGTGCCTAGGAAGAAGAATTGTGCCACATTCATTATTTTCAAGTTCTTCCATAAGGGGCTCTCTTTCAAAAAATGGGTATTCAATATTTTCTCTTTGTAGTCTATCTTCCACAGGAAGGGTAAGCGATCTATTCTTTTTGTCGCTACTATTTAGGTACCCCTTTTTTTCTAGTGTATTGACCATGTAATATGCAGCTGTCGGGGAAAAAGAGAAGTAATCTCCAATTTCTTTGAAAGAAGGGGAGAAACCATTATCTTCTATTGTCTTAGTTATGTAAGAGAGAACTTCTTCTTGCCTTTTAGTTAGCTTTTGCATTGCCTTAGTCTAATAGAAAAGCCCAGAAGTTAGAACCTCTGGGCCTCTTGTTAATTATCTTTTACGATTTCTTTTTCTTTCTTAGCTACGCTTTGAATCTTGTCAGCTAGCTTTTCAATTCCTTCATATAACTCATATGCGTCTACTGAGACTACCTTATCTTTTCTCCAAATAAAGTGAAGTACGGCATCAAGATGGAAACCAATACCTTTGGCTTCTTTTTTTACTGCGATGTCTAAATCCTGAAGATAATCTTCGGCAAAGCTTATCTTCTGGAGCTTTTTGTCAAGAAATGCTCTGTCTTCCTCGTTCGGCGTGTATCCAATGCCTCTGAATGTAATGTTCATTTCTTTTCTCCTTTCAAGCTAAAGCTTGTCTCTATTTCTCTTTCCAAAAATGGAAACCTTTTAGGAGAATAATCTCCTCTTAAGTAAATATTACAATCACTTTTTCAAAAAGACAAAAGAATATTATGTGAAGAAATTAGATGACTGCGTGTTCGTTAATTACTGAAAGTTTAGTGTTCTTTGAGGGATTGATTACTTACTAAATTACCGTTTTTAGAACTTCATCCTTCCACTCTATTATGTTCTTTTCCTCTGTTGAGAAGTTAATTCCTAAAAGATGAATAGATTTATTTTCTTTCATATATGGTTCGTAATACTTGTTCTTCTTTATTTGGTTTACTTCTTCTTCTGCACTTTGATTGAATTTGAACTCAATGATGTAAATATCGCTAGGACATGTTAAGACAGCATCAATACGACCAATGTTTGTTGTTACTTCTCCTACTATATCTGCTCCCATCAATCTCATCATTGAAATGAAACTTGCATGCCATGCATTCTCTTTATTAAATACTATCTCATTGTATGGTATAGAAGAATATATTCTCTTAAAGGATTCTAGTGCTTCATTTACTTTTCCTTCATCAAATAAAGATAATACTCGTGAAACACCACCTATAGTTGTACCTTTTCCTAAATAAATAGGCAAAAGGACACTATTAAGCCCTCTCCTTACTTCTTCATCTGGATAGTCTAACGTAAATAGTTTAATACAATTTATCGACTTAGCTTTCTTTATTGTTAAATATCCTGACTGATACAACAAAGACATAAAACTATCTTTATTTACCTCAGTTTTTGTCATTTGAATTATATCTGAAGATCCGAGAATATCTTCTGGTATTTCAATTTCTGTATCAATCGAAATATCAAACTTTACTCTCTTTGCAATCTCCGTTAAGAGATATGTCATTCCTCCTGTGTTTATCCAATAATTTGAAAACTCTACTCCTCCTTCACTAAAGAAAAGTCCAATAGATACTGGGTTATATACGCTTTCTCCATTTGCTGAAAACTTATATCCATCATACCATCGTTTTATTTGTGCTAGGTATTCTTCTCTATTCTTCTTGTTTTCTTTTACTGCTTTATCTATATACTCACTAAAGTTCTCTTCTAATTCCTTTTGTGTATAACCTAGCATTGTTGAGTATTCGTCATCCATTGAAATATCTACTAGATTATTCATCGAAGAGAATATACTCATCTTAGAGAACTTTGTTACTCCTGTAATAAAACAAAAACGAATATTTGCACTAGCAGCCTTTATTACTGAATAGAATCCCCTTAGAACTTCTCTTATACCTTCTATATTCTCATTGTTAATATTGTTATTTAGAAGACTATCGTATTCATCTATAAGAACTACAACTTTCCCTTTTGGGGATAGTTCTTCAATCAAGCTTTCTAAAACCTGGTTATACTCAAAGTCATCTTGTATTTGCACATTGTGTTTTTTAGCCATTGCAACAAGTGTTTCCTTAATCTGCTTTCTAAAATTATCAACATTTATATATTCAATGTTACTAAAATCGATATATATAACAGGATATTCTTTCCAATCATAATCTGTGCTGTCTATATATAATCCTTTAAAGAGTTCTCTTTTCCCTTTAAAGATTGCGTCTAATGTACTGAGTGTTAAGCTCTTACCAAAACGGCGAGGTCGAGAAAGAAAATAGTATGTTCTACCGTCTGTAAGAAGATTATATAGATACTGGGTTTTATCTATATAAACATTTCCACTTTGTATAAGTTTTTCAAATGAGCTATTACCACTATCTATTTTCTTCATATTGATTCTTCCTACTTTTATAATAGCACAATAAAAAAATACAGAAAAATGGAGAAGAGGCGCTTTTCAAGAAACAAAAGATTGAAAAAAGTCTTTGATGCTAGTAGAAGAGCTTATATTAGAAAATCTAAAAATCACAAGATACAAATCGAGTCTTTTTATTTCTTTTCATTTTCTAACTCTAAACGATATTTGTTAACTGTACGGCGAGCAATCTGTAAGCCTTCGCTGTTAAGGCAATCTGTGATTTTCTGATCTGAGAGTTTTTTCCCGCTTGTGTTATTATCAAGTATCTCTTTAATTTTTAGCTTTATAGCGTTCTTAGAGAGATCTCCGCCTTCATCTGTTTTTATCTCCGAAGAGAAGAAGAAGCGAAGTGGGAATGTTCCCCAATCTGTGAGGATATATTTTTCTTGTGCTAATTTTGATACAGTACTAACGTTTACCCCAAGCTCTTGAGCTGTTTCTGTCATCGTCAGGCCACGAAGAAACATCGGGCCATACAAGAAGAAATCATGCTGTCTTTCTATTAGTAATTTTCCAAGTCTCTCTAAGGTGTTTTTTCTTAAAGATAATAGATTGATAAGATTCTGAGCATTGGTAATCTTTTCTCTGAGGTATTTATTTGCTTCTTTGTCTTTTTGATCTTTCTTATCTTTTATTTCATTTTTAAGAGTAAGATAACTATCATCTATTACAACATCCAAGATTCCTCTTGAAAGAACCTTCATTACTATCTTTCCGTCTTCGTTGTGGAATGAGAGTTCTGGTATGATGTATTGATTGTAGTCTGATGAGTATTTAAGCCCAGGAAAAGGTGTAAGAGTTTTAATGACTTTTATCATCTCATCTAAGTCTTCTTTTCCTATTCGAAGAGCTCTTGCAAGCTTTGTCTCCTCACCATTTTTTATGTAATCTAAGCCATTATAGATAATCTCTTTGTATCGGATTCGTTCGCACTTATCTTTTTCTATCTCATTAATTTGAAGCATCAGTGCTTCTCTCCAATCACGAGCACCAACGCCTGTTGGCTCTAATGATTGAATAGCTTTAATTGCATCTTTTAAGTATGGTTCTTCATTTTTTGGAATAAGATGTGATGGATCGGGACCTGTAAAGCCATATTGGTCTAAGCCTGAAATAAGCGTTTCGGCTGTTTCTCTTACTTCTGTAGTAAGATCTAAACATCCAAGTTCTTTTAAAAGATGTTCTTCTAGACTTTCTTTTTCGCTTACGGTCTTTTCAAACCAATCACCATTATTTTCATCGTTATATTCTTTGCCATTAGCTTCATCTGAGTAATCACTTCGTGTTATTTTGTTTCTGTAAGTCGAGTAGTCCTCAAAAGAAGTATCATTATCTTTTGTCTCTAAAACTGGGTTTTTTTCTGCTTCCTCTTTTATTTTCTCATTTAATTCAAGAGTAGGCATAGTTAGTATGTCTATAACTTGAAGTAGGGAAGTATCTAGTTTCTGTGTCTGTTCGATGGATGTAGAAAAACCCTGTTGCATATCAATAACTATCCATAAAATCTCTTCCAAAGTAGATTTCTCTAGCGCTTTCATTTTCAAGAACTTCATTTCTTGTTCCCGAGACTAGAATTTCTCCATTGGAAATAATGTGAGCTTCTGTTGTTATTTCAAGAGTATCTCTTACGTTGTGGTCTGTAAGAAGTATCCCAATTCCGTTATCTGCTAAGTGTTTAACAATTTGTTTTATTTCATAGACTGCTTTTGGATCTATACCTGCAAAAGGCTCATCTAAGAGCAAAAACTTGGGGGAAGTAGCAAGCGCACGTGCAATCTCAGTTCGTCTTCGTTCTCCTCCTGAAAGGGTATAGCCATATTGCTTACGAACTCTATCAATGCCGAAGGCCGCAAGAAGCTCTTCTTCCTTATCTTTCCTTTCTTTTTTTGTTAGGTAGTCTTGGGCTTCTAGTACAAGGCGAATATTATCCTCAACTGTTAGTTTACGAAAAATAGATGGTTCTTGTGGAAGGTACGCTAAGCCCATCTTTGAACGTTCGTGCATTTGTAGTGAGGTAATATCTTCATCATTTATTTTAATGGTGCCACCATTACTTTTAATAAAGCCGACAATCATATAAAAAGAGGTCGTCTTTCCAGCGCCATTAGGGCCAAGAAGGCCTGTAATATCACCACTATTCATAGAAAAAGAGATGTCTTTTACAACATGTTTTTTTCCATAGAATTTAGAAAGATGCTCAACAGTCAGTCTATCAACCATTAATAGTTCCTCTTATTCTTCCACTCAGCGTTATTTCGTCATTTTTTAAATCAACAGAGATTACATCTGCAGAGTAGTTGTCTCCCTTCCAAACAACTTCTGATTTACCTTTAAGCGTTACATATTCATCAAGTCTTCTGTATGTTAGAGCTTCAGATGTACATGTCATTACACTGTTATCACTAACACGTAAAAGAGAAACATTCATTGCCAACTCTAATACTTCATCTTTCATGTTGTAATGTAGAGAACCTGCTTCTGCATAAAGGTTTTGTTCATTATCATCTATCTCAAACCATGTAGAGATGATGATTATTTCATCAAGTCTATCGTACCAAAGGCTATTTGTTCTTATCTCTATACCTTTTTCACTGTCGACGATGACTACATTCTTAGAGCACTCTACGTAGCGCCAATCTTCGCCGTATAGCTTCATGCTATCGCTTTTAATAGTGATAGAACCTGTTGTAACAGTTGCGCCATTCTCAAGTAAGACACTCTTTTCTCCTTCCTTTAAAGAAAGAGAGCTTCTTCCTCCTGAAAAGTTAATATCACGAGAAAAGAGAGAAAAAGAAATCAATAAAAAGGAGAGAAGTATAAAAGCTTTTCTATTCAATTACAAAATCTCCTTTTTCTATTCTAGAAAATGAATAAACATCATTTATAAGGTCACCTTTAAAATCATAGCCTTCAATTATGCCTTCTTCTGATTCTACCATAACATGACCATTTGTTGTTATTTCATCTTTTTCTTTGTTATATGTCAGCTCTTCAGCCTTTATTAGCATATTGTCACTAGGACGAGAAAAAGTAACATCGCCACTTAATGTAAGCTCAGAGCCATCAAGTTCTATTTTTCCTTTTGTTGCTCTTCCTTCTGTTTCAATAGAGCCACTCTCTGAAAAAGAAGAGAAAGAAAAGTCTTCTAATAGAGAGTAGCCATCTGAAGAATAAAGAAGCATTTTTCTTGCTTTAATTTGTATTGGAGAGTTGTCACTTTGTCCAACTTTACAGTCAGCATTTTCCATGATTACATCAGGATATATTCCCTTTTCTTTCTCACCATCTCTCTCATCCTTTCTATCAAAACTACAAGAAGAAAGGAGTAGAACTAATAGCAATAAAAGAGCAAGGACCTTTTTATTCATTACAGTTTCCTCACAATGTATGGTGAGTATTCCTTTTTTCTTCCCTTAAAAAATAAGGAAGAAAGAAGAAAACCTAGTGCAATGAAGAGAAAACCAATAATGGCAATAAGTGGCTCATTATCTGTGATAAGTTTTCCAACAAAATAACCTGGAATGAAAAAAAGAAGAGGAAAGAGTAGCGTCGTTAGTACTGTAAATACTGCTTTTTTTTCTGGAATTTCTATTTCAAGCATGTCTCCTTCTTTTATAGGAAGATTGTTTGGATTATTTACAGAAAATGAACTATCTTTCTTTGAACAAAAGAGCTCGTTATGGCAACCTTGGCATGCTTTTGTTGAGCAAGTTACATTTACCACATTATTTGTGATATTTAATACGGTTACTATTTCTCTCATTCATCTCTCTCTTCAGGTTTTATTACTGCACATTTTTCGTCAATAACTGTTATTTTAGTAGCTTTTTTGGTTTTTTCGTCTATCGATACGACAACACCTTGAATCCTTCCATCATCCCAAGCTTCTTTGCTTCTAAGTGGAATTTGAAAGCGATACTTACTGATTTCTTGTTCAGGAGAGAAGCCTCCTACACTCATAAAAGAACCGACTCGTCCATTATCTGAAATGAAGGCTGTGCCTTTAGTGCTAACGGTATCATCTGACGTTAGTACTTTAGTATGTGTACAGATGATAGCACTTACCTTTCCATCTAGGAAGTGGAACATTGTTGCCTTTTCTGCTGTTGTTGCTGCATGGTAGAAGAGAAGGATGCTAGGCTCTCCCTCAACCTTTTTTAAGAAACTATCAATAGATACAAAAGAATTTTGGATAGCTTGTTTCATTGATGAGTTTCCTTGAAGATTTATGATTAAAAAAGGTGTGTCTTTTACAGTTATATTCTTTACAGCTTTTCCTGGAGTTAGAGGAGGGTAATTAAGTGGCCTAAGAATAAAAGAACAGTGACTCATAAATTCAACCATATCTGGTTTATAGAAGAGTTTTTCTCCACCACATATTAGGTCTACGCCAAGCTTTCCTAGTTGAACTGTATGGGCCTTTCCGAGTCCAAAACCATTTGTCATTCCCTCACCATTAATTACGGTGTAGTCAACATCATATTTTCTTTTAACTTCTAATAGTCCACTTTTAAGACATGCGATTCCACATCTTCCGACTATTTCTCCAAGAAATAGAACATTAATCATAGTAAGAATTTTATAGTGTTTATCCCTTATACGCAACGACCTTGACCCGAAAGGGTAATATCGTCTAACATTTTTCCGTCATTGCCCAGGTGGCGGAATTGGTAGACGCGCTAGGTTCAGGTCCTAGTTCCGGCAACGGTGTGTGAGTTCAAGTCTCGTCCTGGGTATTTATAGTAGTTCTTTGAGGAATACCCTTAACTTTTTAATGGGGCTGTTGCACGAAAGATTATAAAATCTAATGAGGTGTACAGCCTCATTTTTTTGTCTTTCAGAAATCAACAAAAGCATATAGATTGTTAAGCGTAATTCTTTTTAATATAAGTAATTAAATAGAAAAAGGGAGT
>JBNMJW010000038.1:0-16330 GCA_050874025.1 Candidatus Ornithospirochaeta sp. | reverse complement strand
CTTATGCGAATATCGAGTTTCTTTCTTTCTACTCTTGGTGTTTGGTTTTCTTTTTCTGGAAAGTGCTGCCAAATATAAGAATAAATAGAGTAGAAAGTTAATGGTGTTTTAACAGTTCTTGCTTCGTTTCTTTCCATGTCGTAACCAAGAGAAAGCAACAAGTAATAGGTTAGGGCACCATAATGCTTTACATTAGGTTCATTACCAAATCCTGTATCATATGCCTCTTGATTACTTCCAGCACTAGATAGTATCCAAAAGTCTTTTTTGCTTTCGTTTTTAATTGCCTTGAAAGAAAGGTTTTTTATTGCATTAAGGTAATCTTCTCCAAGGTATTTTGTTTGGCTAGAATTAAAACTATCTGTTGTTGAAAAATTAGATTCAGATATGAATTGACCTGAAAAACAAGTATCTAAAAAGAAGACCTTTTTACCACTGATAGAAGAAAATGCTTCTAAAACACGCTCCTTATTCGTTGTGTCATACTTGCCACTATCGCGATTATAATTAGTTACAAAAGAGCCATTATTATCGCTGTGGCCTGAATAAGTGAAGATAATAAGATCCTCTTTCTCTGCATTTATTTTTCCTACATCTTCTAAGACAGTCTCAATTGACCAATTTTTCTCTTCTCCTTCTTTGGGTATAAAAGTAAAGTGGTCAAAGTTGGAGCTATCTGCTTCAGTTGGATTATTCTTTTCATCTTCAGCTCTATACTCTGGAGATAAGGAGAGGTATCTTTTTCCGTTTTGTGCAATATAGCATCTTATTTCTACATTCTCGAATGTACTAAATTGGTTATATAGTGCAGCTTGGTCGGTTACTACTGTTTTAAGCTTTCTGTATTGGTGATCACTTTCAAAATCATCGGCAACTGTAATTATATATGTTTTTCTTTCTTTACTAAGAGACGAGTCTGGCGAGCAAGAAGGAAAGATAAGCAGAATAGAAAGTAGTAAGATAAATATCATTCTTCACCTCCTATTCTTAAGCTAACAGAAAGAGCAACTTCGCTTCCTTCTAGTGTATATGTATATGATAATGGTAGAGCAAGTCGAAGATACTTTGAAATGTAGAACATTGGGTATGCTTCTACTTCAAAGAAAGCTAAAAGAGAGTTTTCTTCTATATAGTCTTCATAGCCCAAAGATAGCCCAAGTCCTAGATAAAGTCGATTAAGGCGGTAATTAAAGTCTAAGCCTATTCCGTTTTTGTAGAACTGTGGAATACTAAGGCCATATTGTTCGCTCGAGTGTGTTACATAAGAAAAAGAAAGGGGAAACGAAAGCGTAAAGTTCCTATATGAGTAAGAGAGCGGGGCAATAGCGACACTTGGCGAGAAACTTGAATAGCCGTTGCTTTCAACAATTGTGTACACATAGTCACCAGAGAGAGCAAAGTAAGGACTATAAGCGGCGCTTAGAAAAGGTACAAATAATGATGCAGAAAGAATAAGAATAATTTTTTTCTTCATTTTTATCTCCTATATATCTAAGCGCAATTTTTCGAATTTTGGTCAAAGATTTATTATAGAATCTCTCATTAACATGATAGAAACAATTCTTTTCTTTGGTTTTAAGGCTGAAAACGCAATAATTGGGTTGCCTTGGAATGATAAACCGACCATATATCCATCACCTCTATACTCAACACTTTCAACCACACATTCATTAAAAATAACATGATTAGGGTAGAGTCCTGTATTAAGAGGCTCTTCGCTTATCGTTACGCTCTCTGGTCTAAAGAAGAGTTTCCCATTTCTGTCGTCATCATATAAAAGGGAACTATCTAATGCTGTTCCGTCTCCAGTAAAAAATGCTGAGAAAAGAGTTTTAGGTGCCCTGTATATCTCTTCTGGGGTTCCGATAGTGTCAACGTGTCCACTCTTCATGATAATTACTCTATCTGCAATAGCGAAGGCTTCTTCTCTATCATGCGTTACGTAAAGCATTGTCATGCCTGTTGCATCATGCAAGGCTCTAATTAATCCTCTGAGCTTTTTTCTGAGAGGGCTATCAAGAGCAGAGAGGGGCTCATCTAAGAGTAGAATTTGGGGCTCTGCAGCAATAGAGCGAACTAGTGCAACTCTTTGCGCTTCTCCTCCACTAAGAGTATCTACCTTACGTTTCTCATATCCAGAGAGTCCAACAAGAGAAAGAAGGGTTTCTGTTTCCTTCCTTTTTTCTTCTTTTGTCTTTTTCTTCATTCCAAATTCTATGTTTTTCTCGACATTCATCGAAGAAAAGAGAGCATAGTCTTGGAATATAAAACCTATATTCTTTTTTTCAATTGGTTCGTTTGTTATATCTTTGCCATCAAGAATTATTGATCCTTCATCTGCTTTCTCAATGCCAGATATAATTGAAAGTAGGGTAGACTTACCACCTCCTGATGGCCCTATAATAGCAACAAGTTCACCTTTCTCGATTGAAAAATCAACGTCAAGAAGAAATTCTTTATATTCTTTTTTGATATTTTTTACTTCAAGATATGGCATTTTCTTTACCTCCTCTTTCACTAAGAGCAAACACAACAATAGAGACAAGTAGAAGTATTATTGCAAGTGCTGAGGCTCCTTGATAGTTGTATTGGTTAATCATCTTATAGATCAAAAGTGGCAATGTTGTAATCTTTCCAAGTCCTAAACAAAGCGTTGCGTTTGTCTCTCCTAAAGAAAGAGCGAAGGCAAAGCCGAATGATTTTCTCTTATAGCTTTTTAAAAGAGGCTTTTCAACTTTATTATAAGTTTCCCATTTACCTTTACCTAAAGTAAATGAAGAATAGGCTAGACGTGGGCTTATCTTCTTTGCACCAGGCATTATTGTTCTGAGTGCGAAAGGCAAAGTAAGAGTTGTGTGGGCAAGAACTATCAAAATAAAAGAGAAAAATGTCGATTTAATGTTAACTATACTTCTGAGGTATCCTAATCCCAAACCTATTGTTACTGAGCCCATAGCCATTGGCAATGATGAGATTAGTGGTAGTAGTCTAGATGAACGTTTTTGAGCAGCTATTGCTAGCATTGATGCCATTTCTGTAGCTAAAAATGCAGATGAAAGTCCAGTTAGAAGAGAGAGAATAATAGCATTAAGACCTGTTATTGTTCCTCTTGTCGTCTCTCTTGAGATATCCTTCCATGCTTTTAACGTAAACTCTCCAGTCTTAGTAAAGAAAGCTCTGTAGAGGATAGATAAAAGAGGTGGAAGCATAAATAGAAGTATTAAAAGAGAGAGCAAAAAGGCTAGAAAAGCATATTTGCCTTTTGCTTTTACAAGTATTTTTCTGTTTCTTTTTATCTTCTTTTCTTCTCTTCCATATCCTGTGATTAATAAAAGAATTGTCATAAGGAAGAAAGAAAAGATGGCAAGTAGACTAGAGGATGAAATCGAACCACTTATAAAGGCTCTTCTATATATCTCTGCTTCTATTGTGTAATACTTAGGGTTTCCACCTAGTGTCATAACAATTAAGAATGATGGGAAGCAGAATAGGAAAATTAGAATAAATGTAGATAAAACTGAGCCTTTTATTTTCATTAGTGTTATACGGAAGAAGATAGAGAGCTTCTTTTTTCCTAAGAATAGAGCACTCTTTTCTTCTTCATTGCCACACTCTGTTAGTGCAGATGTTAAAATAGAGAATGCTACAGGAAAGTTTAAATATACATGCGCAAGAATTATTGCAGGAAATGAATACAGAATATTCAGTTTTAATTTCCCTCCGCTTAGTGTAGAGAGAATTTGGTTAAGAACACCATTGTTGCCATACCAAATTACAAAGCCGAGTACAACTATGATTGATGGAAGGGCGAAGGCTAAATCTGATAGTGTAAGTATTAGGCTTCTTCCTCTGAATGTAAAAGATGAAAAGAAAAAAGCAAATGGAAGGGCAATTATTACGGAAATAAGTGCGCTTAAGAAAGCTTGAAAAAAAGTAAATGAGACCAAAGACCATGTATAACGATCCTTAACTAACTCAATTATATCCTCCATTCCACAATTGGAACGGAGGATTATCATTAATATTGGGACAATAAAAATTAATGTCGTCAATATAATTGATGGTAGTGCAAGTAAAGTATAAAAAGTGCTTTTATTCTTCTTCATTACCTTATTTTGTTATCTCTTCTGTCCAAGATGCAAGAAGAGAAGATGCTAGATTTTCACTTCCCTTAAAAATTTTCTCAGGTACTGGAGCATACTCATAAGCACTTGGAAGCTCTGTAGTAGATACAGAAGGGTACATAGAATTTGTAACAGCAAGGTTTTCTTGAGCATCGGAAAGAATGAATGAAACAAATGCCTCAGCTTCCTCTCTATGCTTGCTATTCTTCATTATACCAAGTCCTTCAATTGTAACTTCATGTCCTTCGTCAAAGATTAGTGCTTGGTAACGAGTTGTGTTCTCGTTCATCACATGATAGACAGGGCTTGTTGTGTAGCTTAATACGATTGGGGCTTCCCCTTCGGTAAATAGGCCATAAGCAGATGACCAACCAGATGCAATAGCAAGTGCATTCTTGCTCATAGTCTTCCACCATGCAATGTAGTCATCACCAAGTGCATTGTATGTCCAAAGTAAGAGGCCAAGGCCGACACTACTTGTTCTTGGGTCGATTAAAATAACCTTTCCTTTATATTCGTCTTTTGTTAAGTCTTCGAGAGAGGTTGGCTTGTCTAAGCCACATTCAGTATCCCAAACAAAGGCAAATGAACCCCAATCGAAAGGTAATAGACGATTTGTATCATCAAACTTTAGTCTATCTTCGATATTCTTTAATTCTGGAGCATCATAAGAAGAAAGAAGAGGTAAAACCTTTTCACTTAATTCGTCAGGAATACCTAAGACAACATCGCACTCTGTGCTATCTCCCTCAAGAAGAAGCTTGTTAATCATCTCTCCAACAGATCCTGCAGAAACAAGGTTAACTTTGATACCAGTCTTTTCTTCAAAGAGTGGGATAACTGTGCTGCTGCTTCCCCAATCTCCACAGAAGGTGTCGTAAGCATAGACAGTTACTGTCTTTTC
This sequence comes from Candidatus Ornithospirochaeta sp., assembly GCA_050874025.1. Taxonomy (GTDB): domain Bacteria; phylum Spirochaetota; class Spirochaetia; order Sphaerochaetales; family Sphaerochaetaceae; genus Ornithospirochaeta. The sequence continues at coordinate 11,302 of JBNMJW010000038.1, read as the reverse complement.
TTCGTTGTTCTCAACAGCTGGTTGAGCAAATAGTGATATTGCAACTAGTAGTGCAATAGCGACAGAAATTAGCTTTTTCATATAAAGCCTCCAATAAAAATTCTGTCATAAGGGTATAATAAAAAAAGAAGAGTCGTTCCCTACGCTGGCATTATCCAGATCAGGTTCGAGGGTATCTCTCAGGCCGTAGCCACCCCTAGACAAATAGAATTTAGCGAAAGTTTTATTATTCTTCAAGACAAAAAGGAAAAGTATAGATACAATTTTTTTATGTACGAGCTTCTTTCTGGCCCTGAAGCCTCAGCTTTAGATAAATCCCTTGTTTCTAAATTCTCTTTGAGTGAAGAGCATCTTATTAAGATTGCTGCTTCTTTTGTTTTTGCTGCTCATAAAGAATTATTTAAAGACAAAACAATTTTTTTTGTTGTAGGTAAGGGTAATAATGGTAGCGATGCCCTTTACCTTGCTTTTCTCTCTCTTTCTTGTGCAAAAAAAGTATATATTTATATGCATTTCCCTCTTTCAAATGGTGAAAATGAAAGATTTAAAGAGAGACTCGATAAATCTCTTTTTGTCCAAGATTTAGTTGATGCTGATGTAATAGTTGATGGTCTCTTTGGTGTAAAGATGAGGCCGGAGTGCGATGAAAGAACTCAAAGAGTTATAGACTTTGTAAATTCAAGTAATGCTTATGTCATTTCTTTAGATGTCCCTTCTTTATATAAAATAAAGGCTAATTGCACTACATCTTTCATGGCGTTAAAGAGAGAAATGTATCTTCCTCAAAATAGAGCTATGTGTGGCAGTATTGAGCTATATAACCCAGGGTTTCCTTCTCATGATATTAAAGGAAGCGGAAAGTACTTTCTTTTAACATTTTCAGATTACAAGAGTCGAAAGTTTAATCTCTCTGATTACAAAAATACAAGAGGAGATTTAACAATTGTTGGAGGATGCAGTAAGTACCTGGGCGCTCCAATTTTATCATCTCTTGCGGCTTTCCATGCTGGGGATGGCAAGGTTAGAGTCTTAAGTACAGTGAAGGTTAATGATGCTATTGTAAGTTCGTATCCTTCTATAATTCTTGCTCAATCTCTCAAAGAGTCTTCTTCATTTGTAGTTGGTCCTGGGTGGGGAAGAGGAAGCAAAAAAAAGCTTGAAGAGATAGCCTTAAGTGGAAAGAATTTTGTTGTTGATGCCGATGCTTTAAAGCTCCTTCCGTCTCTAGATTTGAAACTAAGATATAGAGCAATTATTACTCCTCATTTGGGTGAAGCAAAGATGCTACTCAAAGAACTGAATATTAACTCAGAAGACTATTATGAAGCTATAAAAGAACTATGTAAAAGATTAGAGGTTATTGTTGTCTCTAAATCCTCAACTGTTACAATAAGTGATGGAGATAATGTATATATAGTCGATGGCGCTAATCCTAGCTTGGGAGTTGCTGGCTCTGGAGATGTTCTTTCTGGAATAATAGGTGCTTTCTTAGCTCAAGGCATGAGTCCACTTAACTCTGCTCTAAACGGCACATTGCTTCATCAAGAAAGTGGAAAGAGAGCACATGAAAAGTGGGGATTTTATAGTGCAGAGAACTTAATTGAAATGGTAGGCAAAACTAGATGATTCAAGGTTATTTTTTATCTGTATTGTTTCTTCTTTTATCTTCACTTTTGTACTATCAAAATAGGTATAGATTACAGCTATCTTTTTTGTTGAGATTTACTGAGAAATTAAAGAAAGACAGGCGCGTACTATATCTTTTCTTTTCTATTGGTCTATTAACCTCATTAATTCTGTTTTTCTTTCCTATCTCCCCAGGCCCATTCATCCTTGGTGACTTAATTCCATCGTTATTAGTTTTATATAATACACTCTATTTTTTTATTGATATAAAACGTCAAGAAAAAAGTGAGAGCCAACTTTATGTTTCTGCTCAAAAAGAGAGTCGCCGAATATTTCTTGCACGACTATCTTTAACTGTGGCTATATTGCATTTTGTTTTTCCGTCTTTGGTTTTACTGTGAGGTTAAGATGAAGGAGAGGCTTACTACTGCAGGTGTTCTTATTAAAGATGGACTTTATCTCGTTGCCAAAAGAAAGAAGGGTGGTCCATTATCTGAAAAATGGGAATTCATCGGTGGTAAAAATCGCTACGGAGAGACAATTGAAGATACCCTAAAGAGAGAATGGCTGGAAGAAGTCGGGGTAGAAGTTGAAGTTTTAGATTTCCTTCTTCTTACAAAGTTTATTAATAATGACACTGAATACACACTTCATTGCCATCTAGTAAAGACAGACTCTTTAAATTTTCAAAAGAATGTCCATGAAGAAATTAAGTGGGTAACAAAGGAAGAACTTAAGAATCTCCCATTTGGCCCATCTGATGGCCAAATAAGAGATTACCTATTAGCATCTTTTTAATTAGCAAAGTGGCTGTTTATATATTTAGAAGCCTCATTTATAGCTTTTTTTCCTTCATTTAGTAGTTGATAAAGCTGCACAAAAGCATGGACAGTTCCTTCATAGACAGAAAGAGTTGAGTTTGTACCTAGAGCTGTTAATACTCCATGATACATTATTCCTTCATCTCTTAGACTGTCTGCTTCTGCAACTATTATAAGGTGATCTGGTAAAACGAACGTATTATCTTCATCAAGTTTGACGGCACAAGATGAGAAGATGTTATCAACATCGCCTAAGTTAAGAGCACCCTCTAGCATTAGAAGAGGAGAAGCATATGGCAAAAAGGCATCTTCTTCCTTCTCTAAATAGTCTGTGATAGTTTTAGCCATTACACGGCTACTAATCATCGTATTTCTTCCATCAAAGCCACCAAACAGAATATGTGATGGGAGCATATTGGGATAAAGCGATAAATTCGGGTACATCAAGACTACGCAACAAGGTGCTTTTTTGCCTTCTTCTTTTGCTCTGATTGCTAAGCCTGCTGCAAAATTACCACCAGCAGAATCGCCCATCAAGGCTATTTTATCTGTATTAGCATTGAAGCTTTCTCCATTCTCTAAAAGATAATTGTATGCTTCCCATACATCCTCAACTCCTGAAGGGAATTTATGTTCAGGTGCAAGAGAGTAGTCAGGAAAAACAATAATTGAATTAGTTTTATCAGAAAAGATAGATACTAGTGTTTGGTATGTAGGATAGTCAGATGAGGTATATGAGCCACCGTGTGTATAGAAGATAACAGGAAGAATATCTTTTCCGTTGTATGACTTAGGATAGGCTATCCACAACTTTGATTTAGATAGCATAACAGTTTCTACAATTCTGTCACCATTTAAAGGATGATCTGTTTCTTGTCCAAATGTTCCATCAGGATTAGCCCATTTGTTCATTGCATATACCATTAATGCTGAGCCGTCAGATAATACTACGTTAGGGTCTGCTGTCTCTTTATACTCTTTTAATTCTTCTCTTGTTGCTCCAATTTTAATTCTTATAATTTCATTCTTGATTGAAGTGCATGATGTGATAAGCAACAAAATAGATAATAGAAATAATACTTTCTTCATTTTTTTCCCGAATTACAGATATTTTAATAAAAAAGCCCCATTTAGAAAAACTAAAAGAGGCTAACTTCGATAAAAATTATCAATAAGGTTAAATAACAGTTCCATCAGGGATTATTGCATTTTTATTAATAACAATAATTCCATCATGAACAGAGTACATTTCCCAGTCTCCTTCTGGGCGTTTTATATTATCTATACCAATACGACAGTTCGCTCCGATTCTGACGTTTTGGTCAATAATAGCTTTCTTTATGATGGTTGCTCTTCCTATTCCTATATTAGGTATGCCCTTACGTGCATTTTCTGCCTTTTCCTCTTCACTTTCATATCGAGAAGCACCCATTGTATATACACCATCTAGAGAAGCGCCAGCTTCGATAAATGTTCTTACTCCAATGATTGAATTTACTATGTACGCATTTGTAATAATAGATCCTTCACTAGTTAAAGAGTTGGAAATATTGCAGAAATTTGCTTTTGTTGCCGGAAGGTGCCTTCTGTGTGTATAGATTGGCATATCTTCATCATAGAAATTAAATGAAGGCTTATCTGATGCAAGATTGAGGTTAGCTTCATAGAAAGCCTTAACAGTTCCTATGTCTTCCCAATATCCATCGAATAGATAAGTAGATACAGGCTTATACTTTATAATGTCTGGAATAATTTCTTTTCCAAAGTCTGTTTTATCATTGTTTAATGCAACTTCCATCTCTTTTGCGTTAAAGATGTAGATTCCCATGCTTGCAATGTATTCATTCTTTTCTGTGCGTTTCTGTCCAAGTTGAGACATTAAACATTTTTCAGGAACCAAATAATCTGTTATGTCTGCATCTGGCGCTGGCTTTTCAAAGAACTTTGTTACCATTCCATTTTCGTCACATCCCATAATGCCAAGTCCTGTTGCTTCGCTTCTGCTTATAGGCTTACCTGCAATAGTTAATACTGCTCCACTTTCTATGTGCTGATGTAACATTTTATTAAAGTCCATTCTATAGAGCTGATCGCCAGATAGAATGACATAGTACTCTGCATTTTGGTCTCTAAAATGCTTTAGATTCTTTCTTACAGCATCTGCTGTTCCTTGGTACCAAGTTTCAGATGTATATGTTTGTTCTGCAGCAAGAATTTCGACAAATCCACCAGAAAACGCATCAAAAACATATGTTGACGCAATATGGTTATGTAATGAAGCACTGTTAAACTGTGTCAAAACGTAGATTTGTCTTATGTTGCTGTTAATACAGTTTGAGATAGGGATATCTACAAGACGGTATTTGCCAGCAAATGGTACAGCTGGCTTAGATCTATCCATTGTGAGAGGGTAGAGACGAGTTCCTCTACCTCCACCTAAAACGATGGCCACTACTTTTTTGTTGTTAAGTGTCATTCGTATAGTCTCCTTCATTTTTTATTGTAATTCATTTTTTTGTTAAATAAAGCTAAAGATTTTCTTTATACAGTTGTGAACTACGTAGAAATTTCTATTTCAATCTTTTAAAAGGCTAGAATAGAGTTCAATGTAGCGCTTTGCTGAAGCATTCCACGAATAATCAGTGCTCATTGCTCTTTTTTTAACCTTTTCAAGATCTTTCTTCTCTCCATAGAAGCTGATAGCCCTATCTACAGTTTTTTCTATATTCTCTGGCGTCAGTGATATAAAAGAGAAGCCATTGCCATTCTTTTCTTCTATGTCGCAAACAGTATCTTTTAAACCGCCAGTAGAATGAACTATAGGGAGTGTTCCATAGCGAAGTGAATACATCTGATTCAAGCCACATGGTTCATAGCGTGATGGCATAAGAAAAAAGTCTGCACCAGCTTCAAGCTGATGAGAGAGTTCTGATGAAAAAACAATCTTCACTGATAAGTTTTTATATTTAGTCATCAGCGTTGATAAAACTGTAATATATCTACTGTCGCCAGTACCAATAAGTGCAAATTGGGAGTTGTTCTTTTTTAAGAGTCTCTCTAAAACACATTCTTCTCCATCTAAAAGAAGGGTATCGAAACCTTTTTGATCGCATAGTCTACTTATAATAGCTATTAGAGGAATGTTTGGATTTTCTTCTAGTCTAAATTCTTTTTGTATAGCTAGTTTGTCTTTTGTTTTACCTTCCATCTTCTTTATAGAGAATGTGTAAGGAATATATTTATCATTTTCAGGATTCCATTCCTTATCATCAATTCCATTAAGAATGCCTGATAAATCCTTCTCTCTAAGTTTTAGAATATCTTCAAGTCCTGCTCCATATTGTGCTGTTAATATTTCTTTCGCATATGTAGGTGAAACTGTTGTGATTTTATCGAAAGAGAGTATTGCTTCAGCCATCATGTTTATTTGGTTATTTCTCTTTGCTTCTTTTGGAATTACCGAAGAAGATACTACTGCATCTAAAAGAGGAAATACTCCTTGATATTCAAGATTATGTATTGTAAAAACTGTCTTACCTGGGGCTTTAAAATAGTGAAAAAAATGGGCTACAAAGCCACAAGGCCAATCATGGGCATGAACTATATCTGCTTGAAAGTTTGTTGCTAGACAAAAGAGAGCAGCTGCTTTTGAAAAGAGAATAAATCTAGGGCAATTATCTGGATATGGCGTAAAAGATGTGTCGCCATATATTCCCTTCCTTTCGGAAAAATATGGGTGAGAGAGAAGGGAAAATGTGACACCATTCTCCTCCTTTTCCCATACATCTGCTTTTTCATTTTCTCCAAGCATTGGAAGTTGAAAAGAGAGAACCTTTTTAAAACCATCTTTAGGAATAAAAGAATAGAATGGCAAAAATACTTTGCATTCATGGCCCAAAGAAGAGAGTGAAGTTGATAGTGCTGTAACAACATCGGCGAGTCCTCCAGATTTAGCGTAACCTGTAGCCTCGCTCGATACAAATAATATCTTCATGTTTGTATTATCCACTCTCTTTCTTTCTGTGGGCAAGTTAAATAATATTTTCTTACTTAGAAATATGAAAAACTAATCGGCGAAAGAGTGCGATGAAATATATTCATCAGCACTGTGACTGGCTATTGCTCCGTCTGATGCAGCGGTAACTACTTGCCTAAATGGTGTTGTTGTGACATCTCCACAAGCAAAAAGTCCAGAAAGATTAGTTTCTTTTTTCTCGTTTACTTTTATAAAACCACCATCTAGTTCGCATAAGTTCTCAGCAATAGATGAAGAAGGTGTAATACCTACAAAGATAAAAACTCCATCTGTCTCAATTTCTTTACCACTTTCAAGAAGGATACTAGTTACCTCTTCTCCGTTGCCTTTTATTTCTTTTACAGTGTCCTTCATTACAAAAGAAATATTAGCTTTCTCTTTTACTCTATCAACTAAGGCTTGTTGTGCTCTGAAAGAATCTCTTCTATGAATTATAGTAACTTCTTTACATATGGAAGAGAGGTAGTAAGCATCTGTTAATGCTGTATCTCCACCACCTACAACAACAACTCTTTTATTTTTAAAGAATGGCCCATCGCAAGTTGCACAATAGCTTACGCCTTTAGCAAAGTATTCTTCTTCGCCTTTTACTCCTAGCTTTTTGTGTGTTGCTCCAGTTGCTATTATTACAGCTTTTGCTTTTATTTCTCCTTCATCTGTTTCAATAAAAAAATAGTTATCTTTCTTTTCTATTTTTTTTGCTTTTTGCATATCGAAAGAAACACCAAAGCTTTCACATTGCTTTTCCATATAAGAAGAGAGGAGATACCCATTTATAGTCTCAAAACCTGGATAGTTCTCTATTTTGTCAATAAATAAGAGCTGTCCGCCTTGCCCATTAGGATCTATTAGCATTGTATTGTGTCCTGCACGAGCTGAATATTGAGCGCTACTCATTCCTCCTGGACCAGAACCGATGACTAAAACATCTACACTAGTTCTCATTCTCACTCTCCTTTGTCTTTTTTAAGAGCATTTCTTCTGCATCGCTACGCCTGATATATACAGGACCTTCGCCTATATCATCTGGACCATATTTTTCATACCTAAGCTGGCCAAGTTTAATTAGTGAACGTCCTAGTGCACGTGGAGCATATTCATCAAGAATCAAGCCAGATGAAGGAGAAATCTTTAGTGCTTTCTCATAGAAGGAGCGTGCGTCAGGGCCAGTAAGCAAAATCATACAGTTCCTTCCATCTAACTCTTCAACAATTTTTTCTGTTTCTTCATCTCTATCTTTAATTATTACATTTCCTAAAACAGAAAATCTAAAATAATACTTTTTCTTTTTCGCATCGATAACAGATGCAACAGGGCCTTGCCAAACAGAGCTGACAGAATCTTCTATTACGTCCAGTGTTGGAACAGAAACAAGAGGGATATCTCCTGCTAAGGCAATTCCTTTAAGTAGAGACATCGTTATTCTCAGGCCTGTAAATGATCCTGGACCCTTTGTACATATAAGTAAGTCTAAGTCTTTTAGCGCAAGATTTTCTCTTTTTAGAAGATCTTTAATTTCACCTAAGAGATTTTCTGATGGAGAAAAAGAAGGAGAAGTGATAAATCTTTCTTCAAAAGATGTATTTGTTTTAAGTGCAAGTGAGAGGTTAGTTGTAGATGTATCAACAGCAAGAATATTCATCTTATTAAAGTCCTTTGATAGTAATTGTGCGTGATAAATCGTCGTTAATTTTTAGTGTTATATAAACAGTGTTTTCAGGGAGCATTGAATCTATTTTTTCAGACCATTCTATAAGAGTTATTCCATCTGGATCCAAGAAGTCTTCCCCTCCCATTGACTCAAATTCATCTTCACCTGATAAACGATAGATATCTAAATGGTAGAGTTTTTCTTTTCCATCGTATTCTTGAACGAGAGTGAATGTTGGACTAACAATTGCTTCTTCTATACCTAGAGCCTTAGCTATTCCCTTAGCAATAACAGTTTTTCCGGCTCCAAGTGGTCCTCTTAATGATACAACCGAGCCCCTCTTTAGCCTTTGGGCTAAATCAAAACCAATTCTCTCTGTTTCTTCTGCACTTTTAGAAGTAAATTCCATTTTATTCGCCTTTATTGCAATTGCAGTTTCCACCACAGTTGCATTCTTCTTTATTCTCAATATTCGTATCAGCCATCTTATTAAAGAAAGAAGTAGCTAAATCTTCTCCATCACTAGTTTCGGTTCCTTTTACTAGCTCTTCATGAATAAGAGCACCAATCTTTTCTCCTGTTTTCTCTTCATATTTTTTTATTAGATGAGAAACTAATTTATCTTCTTTAGCAAGGAATCTAGCTTTTTCAAGGAATTCTCTTGCTCTGTCATAGTTTTCATCCTCAAGGTAGAGTAGGGCGAGGTTAGTGGTTGTTGTTAGATTCTCATCGTCTAAATCGCATGCCGTTTCTAAGTATGCTTCGGCCAATTCTCTTTTTCCACTTCCTAGTTCACAGAGCGCAAGTTCGTTGTATATCTCAGCATTACTTTCGCCAAGTTTTATACATTTTAAGAAGTAATCTTTAGCTTCTTCAAATTCTTTCTTTACTCTTAAAGCCCAGCCTTTAAGAAAGTAGCCATTCCATACTTTTGGATTGTTTTCGATAAATCCATCTATCTTCTTTAGAGCTTTATCTGGCTCACCCATAGAGATGAAATCATAAGCTTCTTCTATGCTCTCTTCATTGTCTAGCTTGAAAGAAACTTCCTTGTAGAGCTTTTTCATCTCTTCTTTCTTTTCGCCTTCTTTTGCAACAGAAAGATATCTATCTAAGTATTCTTTAGCCTCATCTAGATTTGCCATGAAGGCTTCAAAGCTAGAGAGTTCTGCAAGAATATCTTCGTTTTCACCAAATCTTTCTAGTCCGTCTAATAGAGTTTCTCTTGCTTTTTTTATCCATTTTTTGTCATCTTCATCTTTCTTTTTGGCATCTACTGCCATATAGGAGTAGAGTGTTGCAAGATTAATGCAAGATGCACTTTGTGGAAGAAGATGATAAACGCTTAAAAACAAACCTTCAGCGAAGTCATATTCATTTCTCTGTTCTTTTGCTATTGCTGCAGCATTTAGTTTTTTGACAATATCCTTATCTAATTCTAGACATAGACTTTTGTAATAATCTGTGTTTTCGTTTTTTGTGTCATAAGCAATTACAGTAATAAGGCCTGCCATCAGGCTTTCTACTGAATAATCTTCTTTTTCAAGCTTTTCTTTTCCATCCGGAATCAGAAAAGGCAATTTCTTGTTGCTGTCAACTTTGACGCTTCCTAATTGGGTTGAAAATGATGGTGGAAAGTTGATATAGCATATCTTATCTAAGTTAGAGTTGTTCATACTCACAATATAATGCTAAAACAAAAAAAATCCTATAGAAAAGAGCTAATCGTCGACTCTTGAACTTAGGTTCAAGGGTGGAGTCCTTGTTCGCTTGCGTTCTGTACCCTGTATAACCATTCTAGTGGCGGGTGCAATGCAGGCAGAAGCTATCCCAGACTCCAAAAATATAGGTTTGAGCCAAGAGGTACTTGATTTTGTCTTTCTATAGGTTCTTTTAATGATACACGTAATGGCGAAAAGTGTGTAGATATACTACATCTTTTCAGATATTACCTTACATCTCTTTTTGGAGAAGGCTATGCCATATGATATAACGTTCGCCCTTCCATCGCCCTTAAGACGCTCTGTATATCTAAGGTCTTTAATTTGTTTTAAGGCTTTTTCTGCGTCTTCTTTTAACCTATCAAATGAAGGGGAGTACTTAACTTCAATTACAATTCCGTCATCTATATCTTCTGTTTCTATTATAATGTCAGCAAACCCATCTCCAGACTCTACATTAGACATAATAAGCCATTCAGGATTTCCCCTTAATAGCCCTAAAAGTAAGCCATGATAGAAGTTTTCCTTCTGACTATCTTTTGCTTTTGTGTCCAGGATACTTATCATCTTGTTCATGACAAAGTTTAAGTATTTCTCTACGCCCTCATCATTTCCTTCTTTAAGTGCATTAAAGAAAGAGGTGAGCGATTCATTCTTATATACAAATGTCTCTTTAAACCATTCTTGAATCTGTAGAACAAAGACCTCTCTTACTTCTTTATTAGGTATTACAAGCTTGAATTTGCCGTCATTTGTCCTTCCTGCATCTGTTAAGTAACCTGTAGCAAAAAGAACGCTCCAAAGGTTGTCAATCGTATTGTCTAATTCGTTATACGTTAAATCGAGTCTAATTCTTTTCTCGATTTGTTCTCCATTAATTAATTTTTCAATTTCGCCTTGCGTTGTTTTATCTGCCTTGTCGACAAAGCGCTTAACAAGTTCGTTGCTACTTGTGTTTATCCAATAGGCTTCTGGCTCTGCGTTACTATCAAAACAGAGCTTCTTTACATAATTAATAACATCCCAAGGACAATATACATCAGTGTTGCCAAAATGGTAGCCATCATACCATAGCTTTACTTCATCATAGTGCGATGAGAGATTATAGTCCTCGAGTATTTTTCTTACTTCACTATCTGTAAAGCCAAACTCTTCGTCATATTTATCATCGATAATTGTGTTTACTTCTAGGTTATTTAGTCCTGTAAAGATGCTTTCTTTTGAAATTCTTAAGCACCCAGTAAGAACAGCAAACTGTAAGTAGTTGTTTGTCTTAAGAGCTTCTCCAAATAGTCCTCTTATCAAAGCTACCATTTTGTCATAGTAGCCATGGTTAAAGGCTTTATCTAATGGGACATCATATTCATCGATAAGAATAATTACTTTCTTTTCATAGTGCTTATAGAGCAATTCTGAGAGTAGTTTTAAACTTACAGAAAGTTCGCTT
>JBNMJW010000037.1:0-16331 GCA_050874025.1 Candidatus Ornithospirochaeta sp. | reverse complement strand
TTTCTTTAAAGAGTCACCTGTTCCAACAAGGTAAGAGAATAGACTGTCTTTAACGTTGTGTTTAACATTTCGTTCAAAATTTTTCTTCATATATTTTTCTCCTATATTTCTTAAGCGAAAAAAAGTGAGAAAATGTCAGAGGAAAATGAAGGAAAAATAGGAAATTAGAAGAAAAGTTTTATTAAATGATTAGACCTAAGATAAATCTTAAGCGGTTTGTATGATTACTTCGTTTTTGATTTAAAAATGAGGCTGAACACAACTAATGCCCAGCCCCAAAAAAGAAAGGAGATCAAAACAAAGGAGTTAATAGAGTAGATATCATAATTAAATAAGAAAAAAACAATGAAAAGAGAGAATACATTTTTTCTTTCTTTTGGCTATTTTTACAAAAAGGAAAAGATAAAGCGAGTATAACGAAGGAGAGTAGTGCACTTTTAGCATTAATTCCAAAATATGATTTACTAATGATAAAAGAGCTAATTCCCCATGGAAGAAACCATGTAAGGATGAGGTTTACAGCGTTTAACAGCCTTCTTAATTCTTTTTCTTTCTTTTCCCTCTCTGTTGCATCAAAGAATGTATACATTTCTCTAACTTCTGAATAGGTCATCTTTTTATCTCCTTATGATGACCCTAGAATAAATCTATCACTAGGTCAGTTAGTGTCCTAGTTATAATTATTTTTACTTTTTTATTGTTTTTCTTAATTTTTCGACTGTTTCCATGTCAACTTTTTCCCATGGAAAAGAAGGAAAGCCAAAGTGTCCGTAACGTGCAGTTTCAGCAAAGATAGGTGAGCGTAAAGAAAGCTCATCTATTATTCCATTTGGCGTTAAGTCAAATGAAGACCTGATAAAAGCAATAAGGCTTTCTTCATCATAGTCTTTTCTGTCTGTTTCAACGTGAATAGAAACAGGTTCTTCTATACCAATTGCGTATGAGAGCTGTATTTCACAAGTATTAAAGAGACCAGAACTAACAATTGTTTTTGCAATCTTACGTGCCATATAAGAAGCAGAACGATCGACTTTTGTTCCATCTTTTCCGCTAAAAGCACCGCCACCATGATGTGCATAACCTCCGTAGGTATCAACAATTATCTTTCTTCCGGTAAGACCTGTATCTGCAGCAGGTCCTCCAAGTACAAATCGTCCTGTTGGGTTAATATAGAACTTGGTTTCATCTGTTATTAAGCAATTGCCTATTGTAGCTAAGATTACATTTTCTTTTAAATCTTTTCTTAAATCTTCTGTCTCAATTTCCTCTGAATGCTGTGCAGAAAGCACTATTGTGTCTATAGCTTTAGCTTTTCCATTTTCATACAAAACAGTTACCTGGCTTTTTCCATCAGGTCTAAGGTAGCTTCCTTTTTTTGTTTTCCTGTAGTTATCTAAAGCTATTATCAAGCTTCTTGCTTTTTCAAGAGCAAGTGGCATAAAAGAGCTTGTTTTATTTGTAGCAAAACCAAACATCATACCTTGGTCGCCAGCCCCATTTCTATCAACACCTAGTGCGATGTCTGCTGATTGTTTATGTAGGCGAACTTCAATTTTGCTTTCATCAGAAAAACCTAGGGTAGGGTCTGTATAACCAATTTCTCTAATTTTGTTTCTGATAATTCTTTCTTCATCTATGTGTGCCTTTGTTGTTACTTCGCCAAAAACACGACAGAGATTGCTTTCAACTGTTGTTTCAGCAGCACAACGTGAAGTTGGGTCTTGTTCTAATAGCGCATCTAGAATTGAATCCGAGATTTGATCTGCAACTTTGTCTGGATGACCTGGAGTTACAGATTCTGATGTGAAATAACTTTTCATTTGCTTCTCCTTTTCCATAGAGAAGCTTTTTGTCCCATCTGATGGGCAATAAAAAATAACCCATCGTTCAAGCTTTAGCACCTTTCTTTTGTAGGTTGCTGTACGGTCATAGGGCTTGTCCCTCGCGTACTCTCTATGGATGAGTTTACTATAGCAAAAGCGTGGAATAAAGGCAACAAAAAAGGGAGAAGTCTGTCCACCTCTCCCTTAAAATGATTACTTTTTATGACAAGTTCCAGAGCAGGGGCAACCCACACATCCAGATGAGCACCCACCGCCTTTTTTCTTACTTTTCCTTATTGAAAGAATGATAGCCAATACGATTGCAACTAAAACTAATAAAACAAGGAAAGTACCTAAATTCATATTCAATTAACCTTCTTTTCTTCGCTACTCTTCTTAATAAATAGCATGTATATAAACAATGCTACTACAAGTAGAGAGAGAATGAACATAAATACATTACCTCTTCCTGTAAACATATTACCAAACTGTGTGATAACAAATGCAGCAAGATAAGCATATCCACATTCCCAACCAATTGCAGCCCATGTCCACTTAGAGCTGTTCATTTCTCTTTTTATGGCACCCATAGCTGCAAAACAAGGAGCACAAAGGAGGTTGAAAGTAAGGAATGAGAAACCTGTTACAGAGGTGAATGCGCCTCTAATTGCATCATATACATTGCCACTGCCACCGTAAAGAATACCGAGTGTGCCAACAATGTTTTCTTTTGCAACTAGACCTGTGATAGAAGCAACAGCTGCACGCCAGTTGCCCCAACCAAGAGGAGCGAAAAGCCAAGCAAATACAGATCCAATCTTAGCAAGAATAGAGTACTCAACTTCATCTTCAGCAAGCATTCTAAATCCTTCTGGAGCAAATCCAAAGTATGTTGTGAACCAAACAACGATTGTAGAGAGAAGGATGATAGTTCCTGCTTTCTTGATGAATGATGATCCTCTTTCCCACATGCTTCTTAAGATGCTACCAACTGTTGGCCAATGGTATGCTGGAAGTTCCATAACAAATGGAGCTGGATCGCCTTCGAAAAGCTTTGTCTTCTTAAGAATAATACCACTAGTGATGATAGCAAACATACCTAAGAAGTAAGCTGCAGGAGCAACCCAAGATGCACCACCGAAAACAGATCCTGCAATCATGGCTATGAATGGAAGCTTTGCTCCACAAGGAATAAATGTTGTTGTCATGATTGTCATACGTCTATCTCGTTCATTTTCAATAGTACGAGATGCCATAATACCAGGAACACCACAACCTGTTCCAATAAGAATAGGAATAAATGACTTACCACTTAAACCAAACTTACGGAAGATTCTATCCATTACGAATGCGATTCTTGCCATATAACCACATCCCTCTAGGAATGCAAGGAATATGAAGAGAACGAAGATCTGAGGAACGAAACCAAGAACAGCACCAACGCCTGCAACGATACCATCAAGGATAAGACCTCTTAGCCACTCTGCACAGTTAAGCTTATCAAGTAAAGAACCAATTAAGACAGGAACACCTGGTACCCATACTCCATAATCTGCAGGGTCTGGCTCTGTGTAGTTAACTTCTTTAATCAACTCTGCACTTTCTAGGAGATCTTCGTAAGTTGCGTTTTCATCTTCTGTTGCAAGAGTTTCCTCATCTTCTACAGTATATGTAGCTGTGTCTTGGCTAGAGGAAGCAGAAACAATAGAAGAAACAACTTCAGGAGAGTACTCATCATATTCAATTCCTTTTTCCTCTGCGAAGGCACTTAATACCTGATCTGCTGTTGTGTATTTGTCAGCATCTTCAGAATAAGCACTGCTTCCAATGCCAAATAGATGCCAACCATCACCAAATACACCATCGTTAGCCCAATCAGTAGCCCAACCACCTACAGTTGTGACTGAAATGTAGTATACAAGCCACATGACGAGTGCGAATATTTGTAGAGCGAGCCATCTGTTTGTTACAACCTTATCAATCTTATCTGAAGTAGAAAGACCGGTATTCTTCTTTCTGTAGCAACCTTTAATTAGAGATGCAATGAAGATATAACGTTCATTAGTAATAATAGACTCTGCATCATCATCCATTTCTTTTTCTGCAGCTTCAATATCATTTTCGATATGTGCTAAGACTGTTGGATCAAGGTTTAGATTCTCATATGCTTTCTTATCACGTTCGAAGATCTTTATTGCATACCATCTCTGTTCACTTTCATCTAAAGAGTGAAGGGCAGCTTCCTCAATATGAGCTAAAGTATGCTCTACAGCTCCAGAATAGATGTGAAGAGGAATCTTCTTTCCTTCCTGTGCAACTTTTAAACAAGCATCAACTGCATCTTCAATTCCATCTCCTTTTAGAGCTGAAATTTCAATAACAGGAACATTAAGCTCTCTAGAAAGCTCTTTTGTATTAATCTTATCGCCGCTCTTCCTTACGACATCCATCATGTTTAAGGCGACAACAACAGGAATACCAAGTTCAATAAGCTGTGTTGTAAGGTAGAGGTTTCTTTCAAGGTTTGTTGCATCAACAATGTTCAGAATTACGCTAGGTTTAGCGTTCTTAAGATAATCTCTCGCTACAACCTCTTCTAGTGTATACGGGCTTAACGAATAGATACCAGGAAGGTCAGTGACTGTAACATCATCCCTTTTCTTTAGCTTTCCTTCCTTCTTTTCAACTGTTACTCCTGGCCAGTTACCAACAAACTGATTTGAACCAGTAAGAGCATTGAAGAGGGTAGTTTTACCGGCGTTTGGGTTACCAGCAAGTGCAATTGTGATACTCATTTTGCTCTCCTTACTCAACAATAATCAAAGCAGCATCTGCTTTTCTGAGTGAAAGTTCGTATCCTCTCACTGTCAATTCGATTGGGTCTCCAAGTGGGGCAACCTTACGTACATAGACCTCAGTCCCCTTTGTTAGTCCCATGTCCATAATTCTTCTCTTGACGGCGCCTTCACCTTCAAGTTTCTTGATGATAGCTTTTTCACCAATTTGAACATCTTTTAGCGTTTTCATATTCAATTTCCCTTTATACAAAAATCTTCATTGCCATTTCTTCACTTATTGCTATTCGTGATTCTTTAACCTTGACAATACAGTTGCCACTGTTTGTAGAAATAACAGTAACTGGAGAACCTACAGAAAAACCTAAGTCTTCAAGATGTCTTTTAACGTCGGCCTTTCCTGATACTTTCATAATTGTGTTTTCTTCTTCTGGTTTTGCTAAAAATAGCGGAAGCATAACAAATATCCTTTAGTTAGTTCATATTAACTAACTGAAATATATTTAGCTCTGTATTTTTCGTCAAGGGTTTTAGAAAATTTTTCAACCTTTTCAATTTATTTCTTTTATCCTAGAATTTTGACCATGAAGCTTAATTTTTTTTGTGATGTAGATGGTACGCTTTTACCTTTTGGTAAAGGCCTTCCTGAAAGTGCTCTTGAAGAAATAGAAAAGGTTCAGAGAGAAGGTCATAGAGTTTTTGTTGCAACTGGAAGAAATAAAAAAGAAATGGATCCAAGACTCAGCGTTATCAACTTTGATGGGGGAGTCTATTCTGCTGGAGCAACAGTTGAATACAAAAACAAAGAAATCTTTAGAAAGAGAATGACAGAGAGCGATATATCATTTCTTCTTGCCTACGCAGAAAAGAAGTCTTTTTATTCTCTTATCCAAACAGATGAGGGAACTTATATGACCCAAGAATGCTATGATTTTTTTATATCTAGCATGAGAAAATACATTGGTGGCGTAATAAATGTTCCCAACTTAATTATATATTCAGGAGAATTTCCTAGAATACATGCCCCTGTTTGCAAATTCTTATTTCTTTCTAGTGAACACAAAGGGGAAGATATGAGAACAGAGCTAAATGGAAAATACCAAATTGTTGATAATACAGTCGGGCTTCCTCAATCAGATATGGCTGAAATCTGTCAGCTTGGAATTACTAAAGCTACTGGAATAAAAGAGATGCTAAAGCATTTGGACGAAGATATTTCATCATCTGTAGCAATCGGCGATGGCGCTAATGATAATGAAATGATAGAGGAATCTGGGCTTGGTATTGCCATGGGGAATGCTGATGATGACACAAAGAGTAGGGCCGATTACATTACAACAGATGTCTCTGATAATGGACTTAAGAATGCTCTTGAATATGCTATTAGCTTAAACCAAAAATAATAAAAAAATCTTTTTTATACAGATTCTGCTCTTTATTATAAATGTAAACATTTGTATTATTTTGTATAAGGATGGCGATATGAGTGAAGAAAAAAGGACAAAAGCAGAATATCGTAGCTCTATAAGAAGTAAGCAAATGATAAAAGAAGCTCTTCTTTCATTAATGATAGAAAAGCCTTTTGATAGAATTAGTATTACTGATATTGTGAAGAAAGCAGATATTAACCGTGGAACTTTCTATGCGCACTACGCTAATACCTCAGAGGTATTAAAGAGTATATCTATGTCGGTTGTTGATGAGATTGCTTCTGCTTTTAGTTCTTATAATGCTTCTAGCGCCCTCTATGATCCTGAAAAGTATCTTTCTTCAATCTCTTTGTTTCTTATGAAGAACCAAGTCTATTACGCAAAACTATTAAGAACAGATCGCTTTTATGACGTTTTGACAGATGCAAGACATGCTGCAATAAAGAGAATAATTCAAGATATGCCAGCAAAAAACATTAGTGATGCTTGTAGGAAAAATCTTACGATTGTCCTTGATTATTGCATTTCAGGAATGATGACTATATATGAAGACATTCTCTTAGAAAGGATTCCAATTTCATTAGATGATTCGGTTCAGTACATTTCCGAGCTTTTAAAGCCACAAAAGACAGCTTTGATTCAAACACTTCAACAAATGCAAAAATAGCCTGGACAGAAAAGATTTAATAGTACTAATGGTATACAACAGCTAAAAAAGCCATTATTTGACGAATATGAGTTTTGTTTTGTTGTATAGAATTGTCTACCACTTCTGAGCCTATCTAAGAAGCTTTGGTACTGTAGATTATTTGGCTCTCTTTTTATTGCTTCCGAAATATTTGAGTAAGCAGCATTTGTATCACCATTGTAGTATGAAGCAATGCTCATTAAATAATACCAACGAGCATTTCTATTCTCCACTTTAACTGTAGAAAGAACGTGAAGAGCCTCCTGGAAACGGCGTGCATTAATGTAAGAGGCTGCAGCTCTCATCTCATTGCTCTCTTCTTCTTTTTGGCCATAGTCATAATAAGAGTTGTAGCTAGAGCCACTATTTTGGTATCCATATGACTTATGGTTAATTATAGCATCATAGGCTGCGTTGATTTCTTGCATTTTCTTTGCAGCTTCAGGACTGTTTCCTGCAACATCTGGATGGTATTTTTTAGCTAGTGTTTTATAAGCTTTCTTTACTTCTTCTTCACTAGCTGAACTACTTAAACCTAAGACGGAGTATGGATCATTCATCTTTTTTAGCCTCCTTACCCTTATTATTCTTAAATTTTGACCACATTCCACTATATATAATGTTGTCTGTTATCTCATTATACTCATCTAGTGGCAATTTTTCATATGCAAGTGCTGCCTCTGACGCTACGTCCATTAATTTTTCCTTTACTTTGTTGTAGTCAAAAGAATCATCTAGCGGATTAAATTGATTGTTCCTTTTGTCCTTTTCTTTGTCATCCCATGCATCCAAGATGTATATGAATTTACCTAAGTTACAACCTAAGAGATATAAAAGAGATGAGAAAAATGAATTCTCATCATAACGGAAAACTTCTCCTAATAGTTCACCAAAAAAAAGGGAGAGCTTATCTAAATCTTTTGAGGAATTTTTTTCCAAATCACTTATTTCTTGAAGCTTTTCTTCCATTACTCTAGCTTGTCTTGGATATTTCTCTTTTAGCTTATCAATAAAAGGCTCAAAACTCTTTTTTCTCTTTTCGCCTTTATTTTCATCTTTTATTTTATCAAGAAGTGAATAATAGGAGAGAAGAAGTTGCATATCACTTGTATAGTCCATCTCTGGTGTTGTGAAATAATCATGGGTAGTAAGAGGGTGGACAACACAACGCTCTTTTCCTTTTGTTACTTGAGATGAGGCAATATCACTTAAAATAAGAGTGAGAAATGTCATATCATACGAGAGAGAAAGCATGCCAATTTTTCCATATTTTTCCTTCAAAACATGGCATAGCCCGCAATAACATTCTCTGTATTTATTCTTCTCTTCTTTAGTTGCGTTCTGAGAGAGAACAACATAACCAAACACTTTAGGTTCTCCTTATAAATTGTTCTCCACAATTTGGACATTTAATTCGAATTTTACCCTTGTTCTTTGGTACTCTTAATTCTTTTTTGCATTTAGGACAACGGAAGAAAGCGTATGTTTTCTCTTCTTCCTTACGTTTTTCTCTCTTTATTCTCTCTTCTTCCTTTCTTCGCTTTTTTTCTCCTTTACTCTCAGAACGGAAGAGAGAAAGAAAGACTTCGTTTTCTTTTCTTCTCTTTTCAATATTTGAAGAAAGAGAACGAAAGACTACTAATGCAACTAAGGCTATTGCAACAATGACAAAAATAGCCTGGATATATTTCTCATCAAAAATTGGATAAGCTAGGTAACAAAGAATACCTAACACACCCAAAGTCACTGAAAGCTCATCTGCTCCATATCTACCTGTAAAAAAAGGTCTTCGATTATAGTTCATACTCACAAAGATAATCTTCTATTATCTTTATGCCAATAATAGAGAAGTGTATATTATGTGAAGAGTTTATTGACAAATAGAAAAATGAGAACTATTCTCATTTTCTATGTATTATTCAACGCATTCAAAGAAAGAGGTCTTAGATTTTTTCTCCATGAGTCCCCATTCATCTTACTCTTTAAATGATTTAATAAAGGAGCTACCAGAACTTCCTAAAAGTTCTATATATCGTATTGTTGATAGCTTGGAATCTGAAAAGAAGATAATGAAGGTTGGAACAAATAAGACACGCTCTGCACTGTACCAACTGTGTGATGAAAATACCTGTCCTCGCCATATGCATATTAGGTGCATAAAGTGTGGAAAAACTGAGCACTTAGATGAGAAGACAAGTTTGGAAATAGAAAAAAGAATCGAAGAAAGAGTAGGGTATGCTGTTTTATTCTCTACTGTTTTTGATGGGCTTTGCTCTGAATGCAAAAAGAAGGAAAGAGAATGGCTTTATTAATTACTTTGTTTTTAAGCATAGCTTTTGTAATAGGTTTACTTTTAGCTAAATTAGTGAAAAAGAGAGAGAATGTAGAATCATTTTCTGTTGCACTAGCTTTTGGCTCAATGCTAGGCGTTGTTACTTTAGACATTCTTCCAGAGATGATTAAAGAGACTTCAGGCTGGGAAAGACTCCTTTCTAATCTTTTCTTTGTTGTAATTGGTTTTGTTCTTTTACTCCTATTAGATCGCTTTGTACCTGAACACGAAGGAAAAGAAGAAAGTAAGGAAGGTAACTTAATTCATATAGGTATAATGGCAACGCTTGCCATTGCTATACACAATATTGTTGAGGGAATGAGTGTATATTCCGTGGCTCTTTCTTCGCTCTCAAGTGGTCTATTATTATCACTAGGTGTTGCACTTCATAACATTCCTATGGGAATGCTTATCTACTCAACAACTAGAGGAGAGAAAAAGAGTAAAGCACTTGTAACAATCATTATCTCTTCCTCCTCGACATTTTGTGGCGGAATAATAATGGCACTTTTGGAGAGTAGAATTACAGAAAATGTTGTTCTCTCTCTAACGTCAGTTGCTCTAGGCATGGTGCTCTATATTCTACTTATGGAACTTTTACCATCCGTTATTCATTCGGAGAACAAAAAAAAGAGTTTCTTATATGGTCTAATTGGTTTAATAATTGTCTTCTTAGGCACACTCTTTGAGTAATATCTCTTGACACCTCCTATTATGGTATTTGAAAATATCATCAACGCTTAATCTAGGAATATATAAATGCAAGAACTAGAAATTACTAATTTACTTCAATTTGAATTTGTTTTAAGAATAATACTCGCCTCAATATGTGGAATGTTTATTGGATGGGAGAGAGAGACGACTTAAAAGCGCGGGATTGCGTACTCACATGCTTGTTGCTCTTGCTTCTTCTCTAATGATGGTAATTTCTAAGTATGCTTTCTTAGATATCGTATTTCTGTCATCTGTA
The DNA here is from genome assembly GCA_050874025.1 of Candidatus Ornithospirochaeta sp. Lineage (GTDB taxonomy): Bacteria > Spirochaetota > Spirochaetia > Sphaerochaetales > Sphaerochaetaceae > Ornithospirochaeta. Next base: position 6,293 of record JBNMJW010000037.1, on the reverse strand, counting down.
CAAGTTGACGCATCTCGTGTAGCTGCAGGTGTTGTCCAAGCTATTGGATTTTTAGGCGCTGGAGTAATCTTTGTAAAAAAAGACAATATTGTTGGTGTAACAACTGCTGCTGGTCTTTGGGCCACTGTTGGAATTGGATTAACAATAGGTAGTGGTCTTTATGTTTTAGGTATTTCTTGTACAGCACTTATTATACTTATTCAACTTATTGTTCATAGAGGCGAGCATAAGTCTTTTAGTACTAACAACGGTTCAATCCAGATAAATCTAACTAAAAATAACTTCTCCATAAATGATGCAAGGGAAAAATTAGAGGCAATGGGCCTAATTCTTAAAAACATCTCGCTTACAAAGAATAAAGATAACCAAATTATTCTTTCAGCATCTATTATTTCTGTTGGAGATGTTTCAACTACTGAAGTTGTAAATAATCTTCAATCAATGGATTTTATCGATATGATTGAGATTTATTCTCTTGATTAAAACGAAAATCTTGGGGTGTTACGCCTACAAGCTTTTTGAAGATTTTGGAAAAGTAAGAAGAGGAAGAAAAACCAACTTTATAGGCAATTTCTTCAATTGAAAGATTTGAATTAAGGAGCAGAAATGCTCCTTTATTTATTCTGACAGCATTACAGTATTCTGTAAAAGTGAAACCAGTATGGAGATGAAATAAATTTGATAGGTGTTGTGGCGTAAGGTTTACAGCCCTTGCTACCTCATTCAAGTATGGAAGAATTGACTCTCTTGAGGTAATGATTCTAATAGAATGGTTAACTTTCGAGCTCCCACATCGTCTTACAAGCAGGACAACAGGACCATCATCTATTTGCAGTTTTACGTTCCCCTTATTTTTATAATACCTTGTATAGTTAGATAAGCAAGAAAAAAGAGGATTTGGAAAACCAAACCCTCCTGAAAATAAAGAGACAATTACTTAGTTCTCATAATCATCGAGCTCTCTTGGCTCATCATCATCGTCTTCATCCTCCCCAATGAACTCTTCTTCATCAACTTCCTTGATGTCGCCTTCAATAGGCTCTCTGTTTTCTTCGCTACTTACACGAGAGCGAGAAACACTAGCTTTCTCGAACTTAACTTCAAGGTAGTCAGGACAAGCGCCTGTACAATCGAAGTCTCTTTCTACAAAGTATTCGCAAAGTAGTCCGTCATCACTGTTATAAAATCTACACTCTGTTCTCTTAGGAGCGTTGTTTCTTAAGTTGTTTATGAAAGCTCTACCTTCTTCTGCATGTGACTCAATCCTTTCTGTAGCCTTCTTGTACATGTCTTTGTAGAGGTTAATGTCCTTATTATGTGCACAGGAATTACAACCTAAACCTAATGTGAGATTATCTTTCTTAATAGCCATAGGGCCTCCTTAAGGGAAAACAATGTGTTAGAGATGGCAAAAATCCATACCACCACAAATGCTTAGTCTAGCAATAAAAAGAAAATATGAAAAGATAAAAGTACTTTGCTATTTTGTTTTTTTGTCTGAATATAGATTAAAAGAAAATATAATGTTTTATAAATAACATTTTGTTAATATTTTTAATATTCTTTGCATTTTTATATTGTACTTTCTCTTTGCATCAGATATATTTACCCTAATTTTTTCTTCTAGTGGAGGGTTGAAATGGACAACAAAAAAATTAAAGTTGCTGTTTTAGGTGCAACTGGTGCTGTTGGACAGGTTTTTATGTGGATGCTCTCTGATCATCCTTGGTTTGAACTTAGCTATGTAACTGCTTCTGCCGCAAGAGTTGGAATGAAGTATTCAGAAACAGTTCATTGGGTTATGCCTTTTGAAATGCCAGAGCAGATTAAGAACTTAGAGATAAAAGAGTTTAATCATGACGCTATGCTAGAAGAAGGAGTTAAGATTGTATTCTCCGCACTCCCAGCAGAGGTTGCTAGAGAAGCAGAGCCACAGCTTAGAGCTAATGGTTTTTATGTTTTCTCGAATGCTGCAGCAATGCGTTACGATCGCGATGTCCCAATTCTTATTCCAGAGACAAATATTGAACAGCTAGATCTTATTAGAGAGCAAGGATATCCGCAGACAGGTTTCTGCGTTACAAACGCTAACTGTGTTACAACAGGTCTTGCTATGGCTTTAGCTCCTCTAAGAAAGTTTGGAATAAAGAGTATTACAATTAATAGCTACCAGAGTGTTTCTGGTGCTGGATATCCTGGACTTTCTTCTTTCGATATTACAGATAACTGTATTCCTTTCATTAAAGGAGAAGAAGAGAAGATTGATAGAGAAATAAAGAAGATTCTCTCTATTGATCCTGATGTTTATGCATTCACTGTTCGTGTTCCTGTAATGTTTGGACACCTAGAGACAGTATGGCTTGAAACAGAAGAGGATGTTGAGTGTGAGGATATAATTAAAGCTTGGGCAGATTTTAAAGAAGCTACAGATCTTCCTTCTACACCAACTCAGCCTGTTGTATATTCAGCAGAGTCTACATTCCCTCAACCTAAGTATGCTTTCTGGGGCAATCCAAAGGGAATGGTTGTTTATACAGGCAGACTAAGAAAGAAGAATGGAAAGATTGGTTTCTGCCTTCTTGTTAACAACATTGTTAAGGGTGCAGCAGGTGGTTCAATCCAGAATGCAGAGGCATTCGTATCTCGCTTTGGTTTGAGATAATAAGATTAGTTTTTATAGTGGGACTTTGTAGAGTAGTGCAAGGTCCTTTTTTTATTGAAAAATAATTAAAAAATGCTTCTTTTTTTACTTGAAAATCTATATGTGCTAGAATAGAAGAATGAGTAGACTTGAAAGGATTATGGATATGATTAATGTCCTCTGTCTTGATGATGGAAGGCTTAATTATAACTATATTAAAGAGAAATATGAGATATCAAACAGAGAGTTTCGACGTGATATTGAATTTATCCGTGAAAGACTAACAGATATTGGATATTTAGATAGACTCAGCACAATTGAATTTGTCAGAGAAGGTGGCAAAAACTACTATGTCTACAAAGGCGATAAGCCAAAGCTGAATGAAGCTTTCGTTAATTCTACCATTGCTGAAGCTTTGTCTAGAGCAGCTACCAACCCCCTTAAGGATCAATTTGAAGGTATAGACGAATCTGAAGATAGAGATAATAAACCTGTTAGATATATGTATACTGCCCTTGAGAAGGTTAATTACATGGTCTTTGCAACACTTGTTAGTGCAATTAAAGAAAGACGAATTGTTAATCTAAAATATATGAATGCTCAAGGCAAAGAGACTCAAATAGATATCAATCCAATGGTCCTAATAAACTACTCTCAAATTTGGTATCTAAGAGCAGAAACAGAATATAAAAATATAAGAACATACTCCCTTTCTCGTATTATTTCTGTAATAAATACAGATAGACATTTTGTCTTTGACAAAGAAAAGCTTGCTAAAAGCGAAGGTAGCTATGGTATCTATTCCTCCAATAAAGAAGTGCCAAAATGGTACAAAATGCATTTTTATGGCATAGCTGCTAATATAGTTTCAAATCAAACATGGCACTCAGAACAGAAGGGCAAGTGGATAGATAAGGAGAGTTACGAGCTATCTGTTCCAGCTGTCAGCGATGTTGAAGTTATGGGCAGAATGCTCTCTTTTGCACCTAACTCAGAGCCAATTGAGCCAAAAGAATTTGTTGAACGTTATAATGGGATTATCTCTGACTGTCTTAAAAGGCAGAAAGGTCTAATATAATGATATACACAACCTTAGATAGTGATGAAAAAATCGAAAAACAATGCTTAGCTTGGGGAGAAAAAAGGGCTCTTGCTATCGATTTTGAATGTGAATATAACCTCCACATTTATGGAGAACATCTTTGTTTAATTCAGGTTTTTGATAAAGAAAGATTCTTTATTATTGATGCACGTTCTCCACTAGTGACAGAGAAGGGGATAAAGAGGTTTTTAAGTCTCCCTAATCAAAAGATTTGGTTTGCTTATCAAGGGGATGGCTCACTTATTTACAAGAAGTACAAAATGAAGATTGAGAATATCTTCGATGTAAGAGTACCGGCTAAGCTTTTAGGTTTTGATGGAAATCTTGTTAGCTTAATTAAAGAATTCTTAAATGTTGAAATAAACATAAATAAAAAGAAAAATCAGACAGCAAATTGGCTAGTTCGTCCATTAGACATTTCTCTTATAGATTACGCATTATTAGATGTTAAATACCTATTTAGTTTGAAAGATGTTTTAGATAAAGAGATAAAAGAGCATGGTTTAGAAGAAAACGTTAAGAAGGAGATGGTTAAAGCTACTATTATCAAAGAGCCCAAGCCTGGTTGGAAAAACGTTGGACCATATAAAAAGATGAAAAAGGAAGAGAAGAGGAATCTCAAAGCATATTTCATTGCGCGAGACAAAATAGCTAAACGCTTTAATGTTCCAGCAGAGAGGGTTCTTTCTAAAAAAACGCTTCTCTCTCTATCTCTTAATCCACCTAAAGATAGAGAAGAACTTGAATATCGAATTAAAAATGAGCCACAGCGCTTTCGAAAAATGATTGAGGATTCTCTTTGGAGTGTCACTCAAGAGGGAGTGCTATCTGTAGTACATCCATCGGACAAGATGTAACACATTTTCCACAGGCAATGCACTTTGTTGTTTTTTCGTTTAGCTCATCGCTAACCATGACAGAGAATGGACAGACAGTACGACATTTACCACAACCTGTACAAAGACGCTTGTCGATAATCCATACACCACTTTTATTTTGTTTGATAGCGCCCATTTCGCATACTGATGCGCATTTTCCACACTGTACGCAGACTTCAGGCTTCCATTCTCCATTTTTCTTGACAACTCTAAGTGCAGCAAAACGTCTATCCTCTTTCTTATAGAATGTCTCAGAACATGTTCGAACACACTCTAAACAGCCAATGCAACGCGAAGCATTAACAAAAAGTCTTTTGCCTTTCTTTAAGTATTTTTGTTCACTCTTTTTTATTTCATATGGAGTATTTACTATCGGAAGACTCGTTCTGAAAACGCCATCATAGTTAAAGTAAGCATTACTAATACAAGGCGCAGTTGGTATAGAAGTAATCTCTCCGAGTCCTATAGCTCCACTTGCAATATTGAGGCCATCCTTTTCGATAATAATAGATTCGATAGGAGGTAATTCGTCAGATCTGAAAAGACCTAAAGAGCCATATTTTTCAATTGGTTTGCAGTTAATTACTCGATATCTTTCCTTAAGAGCATAACCCATTCCCATTACAACTCCGCCTTCAATTTGGCCTTCAACGTTTGTTGGGTTAATTGCTTTCCCAACATCATGGGAAGCAACCATTTCTTTGATAGTTCCGTCCTCATTTAGAATGCACAGTTGCGTACCATACCCATAAGCAACATGGCTTACAGGATGAGGGAGTGGAGAACCGAGTTTATCTGTTTTGGCTAGGTATTCTGCGTAGTATTCTTCACCATTTAGCTCCTCAAGGCTCTTTTTGTCGAGCGCATCTTTTAGTAAGAGAGATGCTCTTCTACAAGCTTCTCCTGTTACAGTTGTATGTCTGCTTCCACTTGTAGTGCCACTGTCTGGATCATGAGTATTGGCCTTTTCAACTACTATCTTGTCTTCATCAAGACCAGTTATTGAGGCTACTATCATCTTTAAAACAGTCCAAAGACCTTGGCCAATACAGGAGCCCGCGCAATGTATTACGACTTTGCCATTCTCAATTTTTAGCCTCACTCTTCCCCAGTCAGCGAGTCCTACGCCAACGCCCGCATTCTTCATGGCGCAAGCAATACCCTTTATTTTGGCGCTGTCGTACTTTTCTTTAACGCTCAATAGTGTTTCGACTAAGCCAGTAGACGGATCTGCAATTTGGCCATTAGGGAGAACCTCCCCAGGTCTAATAGCATTAATGTATCTAATGTCCCACTCGCTTATTCCAATCATTTTGGCAAGCTTATTTAGCATGCTTTCAATAGCAAAGCATGTTTGAGTAACGCCAAAGCCTCTGAATGCTCCAGAAGGTGGATTATTAGTGTAGTAGGCATAGCCATCTATCTTAAAATTTTGATAATTATATGGCCCAGATGCATGTGTACAAGCTCTCTCTAAGACAGGGCCACAAAGAGATTGATAGGCGCCAGTATCTGCAATAACGCGAGCTTTAACTCCCATTATTTTGCCATTTTTATCGCATCCAACGGTAAAATCCATCTCCATTGGGTGTCTTTTAGGATGGAAAAGTAGGCTTTCTTCTCTCGTAAGTTTCATCTTCACAGGTCTTTTTAAGAGATATGCCGCTAGTGC
>JBNMJW010000036.1:0-16726 GCA_050874025.1 Candidatus Ornithospirochaeta sp. | reverse complement strand
GTACTAATGAGGTTAGTACCTATTTTTATGACAATTCTCTTAACTGAGGAAAAATCTCTCATACTTTTTCCTCCTTAAAGTGGAAGCTTTTGGTTCCACCAGAGGTGTAATCACTAACACATTCGCCGTTTCCAACAAGAACCCATTTAGTCGTCATCAAGCCATCAAGTCCAACAGGACCTCTAGCATGAAGACGAGATGTTGAAATGCCAACTTCTGCACCAAGGCCAAATCTGTAGCCATCAGCAAAGCGAGTTGAACAGTTTACAAAAACATCTGCAGAATCGACAGAGCGAACAAAAAGCTTAGCTTTTTCATCGCTGGATGTAATAATACAATCTGTATGGTGAGATGAGTGCTTTTGAATATGCTCTATCGCCTGAGAAATGTTTTCTACGCTCTTAATTGCACATTCCTTTGCTAAATACTCGGTATCCCAATCATCGTCTGTTGCTTTTATTGCCTTTGAAAAATATGGAAATGTTTCATCGTCTGCATGAACGGTTACGCCATGCTCATTAAAAGCTTTATCTAATAGAGGGATAAATGAAGGAACAATCTTCTTGTCGACTAGAATAGTCTCAGTGGCATTACATGCGCTTGGATATTGAGTCTTAGCATCGATGAGTATTTTAATAGCTTCATTTAAGTTTGCTGACTCTTCAACATATGTAATACATAGGCCATTAGCATGACCTAAAACAGGAATATGTGTATTGTCCATTACGTAACGAACAAAACTATTAGAGCCACGAGGAATAATTAAATCAACATACTTATCCATCGTTAAGAGCTCTTTTACGTCATCTCTCGTTTCTAATAGTTCAATCCATGAAGATGAAAAGGAACTATCTTTTGTTGCTTCTTTAATTATTTTTGTTAATATTCTATTTGAGTTATATGCTTCACTTCCACCCTTTAAAATGATTCCATTGCCACTCATTAGCGCAAGAGATGCTATCTGTAAGAGAGCGTCAGGTCGAGCTTCAAAAACAAAGCCAATTACTCCAAGAGGAACTGTAATTTTAGAAAGTACGAATGAAGTATCTAACTCTCTCTTTTCTCTAACTCTACCAATTGGATCTGGTAGCATCTTTACATTTCTCAAAGAACAAATTGATTGATCTATCTTTTCATCTGTATAGTGTAATCTATCTAAAAGAGAGCTCTTCTCACCCTTCTCTTTCGAAATAAGAAGATCCTTCTCATTTTCTTTTTTTATCTCTTCTCTATATTTATCTAAAAGTAAGGCAATACTCTCTAAGGCATTTTGTCTTTCTATATATGTTGATTTAGCGAGTACATGGGATGTTTCTTTTACACTTTTAAAGATGTTTTCGTTCATATATCAAGGATAATGAATGAGACTTTATTCTTCAATTATTCTAGATTAAAAATATCCGTTAGATGAAAGAAAATGCATAATAGCACAAAGAGAAGCATTGCCGATTGCATGAGCTTTATCGCTAATAAGAGTATGATCAACTTCCTCTCCTCGAGGGTCTATATCTGCTATCTTAAAGCCTTCTGGGACAGTTAAGCCATCATGTAGTAGACCTCTAAGCTTTCCAGATATTGTAGCTTTTACTGCTGTCTCACCAACATACGCTATAGTTTCGTCCTTTTCTACTACATCCCCTATTTTCTTAACGCCTTTAAAAATGCCTGAAGATGGAGAATGAACAACTCGCTCTTTACCCTTTCCGCCAATAATACCAGGAACGCCCGTATTAGGAATCGCAGAGCCGGAGTAAAGAATTGAGCCAAGAGAGTGACCACGCATAGTCTCTATTATGGCATCAGTATCTACACCACAAGTAAAGCCAGGGCCTAATGCTAAGACAAATGGTGCCATATCAAGCTTTGTACCGTAGTTCTTTTTTGCCATTATTGCATCTACAACAACTAAAGGCTCAAGGCTCTTTATTGTGTCTCCATTTTTATCAACAAGAACGGTAACATAGCCCTCTAAGGCTTTCTTTAAAGCTTCATCTAAATTAGAACAAAGAAGACCTTTTATACCTTCAATTTCCACTTCCTTTTCATAAACGCATTCAGCAAAAGAGATATTTCGTCTTATAACTGTTGGCAAATCTGTCTCCAAAGCAATAACACTAAATCCTGCGTGATGGAGTGAGTAGATAACACCTGTAGCTAAGTCTCCCGCTCCTCTTACTATAACTATCTTTTTCTTCCAGTCTTTATGTGGACGAGCATCTTTCTTATTCATTCTAGCTAATACTTCACTTGCAACAGAAAGTGCTATCTCTTCAGGTCTCTCTTCTCCTAAATTTAGTCCCATTGGGAGTGAGAATTTTTCAACTAGAGGTGCTTTACGTTTTCTAGAAGAAAGCACACCTACATAGAAACAAGGAGAAGAGATTAAGTAAGGCGAAAGCTCATCTAAAGCCTCAGGAATAGTTAAAACTACAGCTGTTCTTTCATTTAAATCTATACTCTTTAAACCTTCTAATAAGGATTGCGTTATGACTCGTCTTGCAAATGGAAACGATTCTTCACTAAGTAAATCGGCCCTTGTATCTATAACACTAACATTCCATTTTAGGCGATAAAAAGTATCATAAATTGCTTTACCAACATGCCCCGCACCTATAATGCAAATACGTCTATCTTGTAGTGGAATATCTATCATAATATCTATCTCTCCATATTCTCTTACTTTTATTGTCTCAACTCTACCTCGTCCTTCTTTTAAAGCAAGAAGAGCATCTTCTTTCGCTTTTTTCTCGTGCTCCCCTCCCCCGATAGTTCCTTCAGTAGTTCCATCTAAAAAGACAGCCATGCGACCTTCTTTACGGCTAACAGTTCCTCGAGAAGAGATAATAGTAACAAGACTAAAAGCCTCATTAAATCTCTCTTTTTCAGCCATTTTTTCAAAGAGCATAGTAAATCTCTCCTTTTTTTTCGCTAACAATGTAAGAAGAGATGTCCTTTCGTATATTGAGAGACTTTATTAAGTCGAGATTATCGGGAAAAGAATCGAAGCCATTAAAGAGAATAATATTCTCAGTATCATCTCTCATTCCTTTACAAGCGCCCTCTTTATCATTCAGGTATTCATTCATATAGTGATAGTCGACAAGAATATCTCGCTCGTCGCCAAAGGCAACATCACTACTCTTCTTTCCAATTGCCCACACTCCTACTAGGGAGACTACCGCAGTAGTACCACTCCAAATAACAGGGTCCCTCTGACTATGGTATTTAATCGGAAGATGCCTTGAGCCATCTGCTTCAACAAGAACAAAATCAAAGTGAGGTGCTACTTCTTTGATTATCTCTTCTCCAGGCGAAACAAGCTTTGTCGGGATAGTGTATTCATGCGCAAATAGAATGCTCTCACCTTTTTGAACACTATGACTTAAGAGTTCATCATCATGAGTAAGGTAATAATCTACCTTATAGTTTTCTCTTTCTTTGCTAGCAAGTTTAGTAGAGGTTGTAAGAAGGACAGAGTAACCTTTGTTTTTTAAATACTCGCCAAAATTTATAAGAAATGTAGTCTTTCCTCCACCTCCTACTACTGAAACAAATGGATGAGGAACACTACATAGTTTTTCTTCAATTACAGGCCATAACTTCATCATTTCATTTTATCACAATACTAGCTATTCTTCGAGCATTCTTTCAAATAGATGCGATAAGTATTCTTCCCCATCCTTTTTTATCTTTACTCTTTCATAAATCTTTACGCTTATTCCATAAAGAATGGATAGCAAAGAGAGAGCCAAGAAGCTATAGCCAAATAAATCTGGGTGTCTTGTATAGAACGTCAGTCCCTCTTTCTGTCCAATAGGAACGTTATATATACCAAATGTCTTGGTGAATGGCTCAAGAGGATTAACTATTTCGCCAGAAGGGAGTACCAAAGCAGTTATGCCACTATTGGTACTTCTTAGCATTGGTCGCCTGTTTTCAACTGCCCTAAATAGTGCTAGTTCAAAGTGTTGCTTCTCTGCTTGCACGCTTCTTGACCAATAATCGTTAGTAAGGTTAATTATCATATCAGCACCATTTTGTACAAATTCAGCAGATATATAACCAAACATATCTTCAAAACAAATTGGAGTTGAGAACGAAATGCCATCATAATTGAAGACTGTGCTTTCATCTCCCATCTCCCACCATTTATAATCATTCTTCAATAAGAGTTCATATAGCCAAGGGAATTCTTTTTCATATGGAAAGTATTCAGTAAATGGAACAAGATGTTGCTTTCGGTATGTTCCATCAACTTCCCCATTCGCAAAATAAATAACTGTGTTATATGTCTTCCAGTTCCAATCTCCACTCTCAAGAACAGGAGCAAGCTCTTTATCTTTAATAACACCTTCAGGATTTCCTGTAACAAGTGGGATAGATAAGCTCTTACCAAATGAAACAAAATCATCAACAAGAGCTCTTGTTCTAATATTTACAGGGTAGCTAAGGTGCCAACTAACGGATGGGACAAATGCAGTTTCTGACCATACAACCATATTTGGAGAATAAACAAGGGCCTCTTCTGTCAGCTCTTTTAGTGTTTCAAAGTTTTCTTTATATGTATTGTAGCCACCTTGCCACGTATCAGCAGAATGTTGAATAGAGGCAATTTTTATCTCTCTTTTGCCCTCTTTATTAGAATAGTACTCTTTAACAAAGTAACCACCAAACCAAGTAAGAAGTAGTAGAGCTATAGAAGAAAGGAGAATAATCATTCTTTTTCGACTCTTTCCTTCATATAGCATATAAGCACACATAACTTGTGGCATTGTTACGATAAAGCCTAAGCCCCATATTCCTGTTACTGAAACAATTTGGATTAGAGAAGTATACTCGTAAAGGCTAGCTGTAATGTTTCCATACGGGTATGCCAAGAATCCCGTCTGCGTCAACATTAAGTAGCCGTTATAAAAAAGAAGAGCGAAGAAAGGATAATACTTCTTAAAGAGCGTCTTACTTAGTCTTAACACCAAAAACAAAGCTATATATTGAAATGACTCAAGTATTGGTGCAATCAATATAGCTAAAGGATGGAAGGTTTCAAGCCAATAGTTATAGAAATAATAAAATGAAAACCCATACAAAAAGCCATAAAACCAAACTGTCTTGTATGGTGAAGAAAATATTACATAAAAGACAGGAATAAGATAGAAAAAAGCAAGAAAAGGAATTCCATCCTCAATGTATTTTGAAGGAAAAGCCAAAGATGCAACAAAAGACGAAAGAAGGATAACACCCGTCTTAATTAAAAAAGATAACACAAAATAACCTTTACTTTTCTTTATTTCCATAGCTCTATATTAGTCTTTTTGCCCCTCTTTTGTGTTAAGAATTTGTGTTTATTTACACAGTTTGTTTACTTAAACTAACTCTTTTATATATCAATAAATAGTTCTTTTTCTATTGCTAATCTAAAAAAATAAAATTAATATTATCGAATGCAAAAGAACGATGAAAGAAGCCAAATAATTAAAAGAGCAACAAATGTCGGCATTATTGCTAATGTTGCACTCGGTATTGTAAAGGTAGTTATTGGTTTTATTACCCAATCAATTGCCTTTCTTTCGGATGGTGCCAACAACTTAACAGATAGTGTTTCAAGCTTAGTTGCGCTCATTGGCTTCAGAGCTTCGAAAAGAAGACCAACAAAAGCACATCCTATGGGATATGGCAGAGTTGAGTATTTATCGGCTCTAATCGTTGCATTTCTTGTTCTCTCAACAGGCTTCTCTTTTCTTATAAGTAGCATAGAGGAGATAAAAAATCCTAGCGAATTTGTTGTAAATGCAAGGATACTTACTATCCTTTCTACAACTGTCGTAATAAAGCTCTTCTTGTACTTTTTCTATAAAAAAGAGAGCAAAAAAGCAAATAGTCTTGCACTAGAAGCAACGGCAACAGACTCTATTTCCGACTCGCTTATTTCCCTTTTAACAATCGTTTCTGGGCTACTTGCTCTTCACTTTAATATTTATATCGATGGCATAGTTGGCATTCTTGTCTCTCTCTTCATTATTTGGGGAGGAATTTCTTCTGTTCTTACCATTTCAGATACCTTAATTGGAAAAAGACCAACAAAAGAGGAAGTTGAGAAAATTAGATCAATTATTAAGAAGTACCCTCCTCTTCATGGTGGCTATGATGTTCGTATCCACTCATATGGCCCTGAAGTAATGGTAGGAACAATCGATGTCGAAGTGCCGTTTAATGCCAACGCCGAAAGCATCTCAGAGGCAATGGAAAAAGCTAAGAAAGAACTAAGTGATGAAACAGGAATCATCTTCACATTTGGCATCAATGCTGAAAACCAAGATGACCCAAGAGTGAAAGAAATGATGGATAAGACTCTTAAGTGTCTTAAACTATCATCTAGCGATGTACTCGGAATCCATGGCTTCCATGTTCATTTCGAAGAAAAGAGAATTGAATTTGACGTAGTTGTATCATTCTCGCTTCGCGATTGGGATAAGTTTAGAGCAAATGCAACAGGAATACTTGAGATGGTATTTCCCGATTACAAAGTCTCATTTAATATCGATCCCGACTACTCTTAAGCTATTAATAGCATCAAGAAGCGCATTTTTGTCTTGTTCAAAAGATAGTAGCTTTAGTGCATCATCCTTCTTTACCCATAAAGCTTCATCACTCTCGCCCTCTTGAGGTTTTTCAACTCCGCTAATAAATATTGCAGGAAAAAAGAATACAGAGCGCTCGTCACCTTTTCTTGCAGAAGCAACTCTGATTGGTGGAGCAACTATCTTTGCTCTTATTCCAGTCTCTTCAAAACACTCTCTTAATGCGGCTTCTTCCCTTTTTTCTCCTCTCTCAATATGACCTTTAGGAAAAGAGTAATGAGAGAAAAAACGAATTAAGAGAACGCAATCGTCTCTAAAGCAAATTACACCAGCACTATCTGTTTTGTCCATTTTCTTCCCCTGGAACTAGAATAAAGTGTTTCTTTCCTTTTATCTCGATAGTTTCAACGGTAATAGGATAAGAGTAGAGTTTAGATAACATTTCTGATGTCATAACCTCATCAGCACTTCCTTCTTTCAAAACTTTACCATCTCTAAGAGCAACAATCTTTGTAGAGTACTCAGTTGCAAGAAGTGGAGAATGTGTTGAAAAGATTATTGTGTAGCCCTTCTCTTTAAGCTCAACAATCTTTTTCATAACTCTATGACTATTAGCAAAGTCAAGAGAGGCTGTAGGTTCATCCATAATCAGAATTTTAGCATCTTGCATTAGTGCACGAGAGAGAAGCATAAGAGACTTTTCTCCACCACTTATCTTTTTCGTGCCTCTATCTTTAAGACTAAGAATAGACATACTGCTGAGTATAGCTTCAGCTCTTTCCTTCTCTTCTTCTCCTGGCATAGAAAAAAGTGGAATTGTATTAGCATACCCCATCAAGACGCTTTCCAAAACAGTATGGTTATATACAGGGTTAAATGACTGAGGAATATATGCAATAGCTTTTGCTCTTTCTCTATCTGAGTATGATAGTACATTCTTATCATCAATTAATACTTCGCCCTTTTGTGGCTTAAGAAAACCAAGTAAGCATTTAAAGAGCGTACTCTTTCCAACGCCATTAGGGCCAAGGAAGGCAACAATCTCTCCACTGTCAGCTTTAAAGCTTACATTTTTTAACACATCTTTATCGCCATAGTTAAATATGACTGATCTTGCTTCAATTCTCACTTTCTTTATCCCCCCGCATAATTAAGAAGAGGAAGACTGGCGCACCGATAAAAGATGTTAAGATTCCTAAAGGTATCTCTGCTGTTGATAATATACGAGAAAAATTATCTACAAAGAGAAGAAAAGTTCCGCCAAGCAGAATAGAGGAAGGAATAACAACCTTATTGTCATCACCAAAGATTAATCTTGAAAAGTGAGGAATAACAAGGCCGACCCACCCTATCATGCCACTTATGGCAACTGAAGCACTCGTCATAAGTGTTGCAGAAAGGATGATAATTATTCTTAGTCTTGTAGTATTAACACCTAAGCTCTTTGCTTCGCTTTCAGAAAGGGAGAGCAAATTAATTCTCCAGCGAAGTAAGAAGACAGGAATAGCTCCTATCAAAATAGGGATAGATGCAAAGAGTAAATCTCTCATCGATATAGAGGATAGAGATCCCATCAAATAATATGTTATTGATGGGAGTACACTATTAGTATCTGCAATGAGTTTAATAAACGATGTAGCACTAGAAAAGAGTGAGCTAATCATTACACCTGCTAGAACAAATGAGAGAGTACGATTAATTGGACTTGCTTTTGAAACTAAAATTGCTAAGAAGACAGCAAGAAGTCCAAAGCAAAACGAAGAAAGTGTAATTGAAAGATAGCTTCCACCTAAAAAGAGTGCTAAAGCTGCTCCAAAACCCGCTCCCGAAGATGCTCCAAGCAAGTCTGGCGATACCATTGGGTTACGGAATATTGCCTGAAAAGCACTACCTGAAAGAGAGAGTGCAGTTCCGATTAAAAAGGCAGCAAGAATACGAGGAAAACGAATATTCATTACTACAACTTCTTCTGTTGCCGTGTATCCTCCCAAAGAAAGTCTATTTCCACTAATGAGAGAGAGAAAACGAGAGAATAAAATACGAATAGCTATAAACGGATTAACTTTATATCGTCCAATCAAAAAAGATATAAGGAAAACAACTATAGCAAGCACAATTAGTAGAGTAAAAGTTTTCCTTTTTTTCATCATTTTTTCTCCAATATAATGGAGAATATCATAGATGAAAGAACACTTCAAACGAATTGTTTTTATAAAATATACGCTTTTTGCTTTTGTTTATTCTTTTATAACTTTATAGTTAAGGAATGAGATGTAGCATAAAGATAAGAATTGGTAATGACGAAGAGCTTTTATTTGGCCCAGGAACAGCATCGCTGATGAGAGCAATTGAAGAAAATAACTCTGTTAAAGGTGCTGCTTTATCTCTTGGCCTCTCTTATTCTAAAGCATGGAAGATAATAAAAAATGCTGAAAAATGCTTTTCAACTCAAATAGTTAGTTGCGCCTCTGGTGGCAAAGGCGGAGGAAATACAGTTCTTACTGAAGAGGGAAAGCGAATTATACTAAGCTACGAAAAATTTGAAAAAGAGATAAATGAATGCTCAGAGAGCTCCTTCAAAACTAATTTCAAGGAGTGGCTCTAATGTTTTATTGGACAGATGAAAAGATAGATTGGTATGAGCGAGCAAGTAGATATACATCATTTCATAAACTTCTCTCTGATGAAATAGAAAAGCTATCAAATAAAGATGAGAGCATACTAGAACTAGGTTGTGGTCTCGGACACGTTTCAGCACTTCTTTCTTCAAATCATCCTATCATCGCTCTAGATAGAGATGAGCGTGTTATTAAAATAGCTAGAGAACGAGAAGGAAAAGACATCTACATAACTGAAGACGCAGAAACAACAGAGCGAAAGGGTGATCTACTCTTACTACTCTTCTATGGTCGAATTATGGAAGAAAATCGCTTAGAAAAGCTTCTTGATAGAGCTAACAAACACATTATTTATGTCTACAGTAAGCATACCGGACAAGATAAAACTCTGAACTCAAGAGCAGCAATAGAGAAAGAAAAGATAGATGATAAACTTAATGCTATGGGTCTAAAGCATGAAATAAAAGAAGCAACAATTGCTTTTCATCAACCCCTACTTTCTATGGAAGAAGCTATAATTTTCTTGAAAGAAAGTTATCCAAATAAGGACATAAATAGATACCTACCCTATGTCAAAGAATCTGATAACAAAGACTACCCTTTCTTGTTTATCAACAATAAAAACATAGTCATTGTTGATATTAAAAAATGAGCATTTGTTTTATTTTGTGCTTTTTTCATTTTTCTAATTCCCTTATGATTGAACATATATTATTTTGGAACAAAGGATAAATGTTTATGGATAATGCAAACAACAAGAAAAACACTCCAAATAACAATAAGCCAATAATTTACTATGCGCTTGTTGTTTTCTTGGTTTTGATGCTCCTTAATGCGTTTGTTTTTCCTCTCTTTTTAAACAACAAAGTTCAAGAAGTTGGGTACTCTGACTTTTTGAGTATGGTCGACAAGAAAGAAGTAAAACAAGTTGTATTAAATAGTGACTATATCGTATTTACAGCTGAAATAGATGGCAAAGTTGCAACCTTTCAGACAGCGGTGTTCCCAGATGACGGACTAAGAGAAAGGCTTGAAGATGCTGGCGTAAGCTTCTCTGCTTATATTGAGCCAGAGCAATCTCCACTCTCTTCATTCATATTTACTTGGGTTATTCCTATCCTCATCTTCTCATTAATTGGAAGAGTTATCTTTTCTTTCATGCAAAAGAAAGGAGGTCTTAACTCTATGAGTTTTGGCCAATCTAATGCTAAGATTTATGCTGAAAACCAAACAGGCGTTACATTTAAAGATGTACAGGGTGAAGACGAAGCAAAAGAGGCATTAGAAGAGATTGTAAACTATCTCCATAATAGCGACAAATATACGAAAATTGGAGCCAAACTTCCTAAAGGCGCACTTCTTGTTGGCCCTCCTGGAACAGGTAAGACTCTCCTTGCACGTGCTGTAGCAGGCGAAGCAAAGGTTCCTTTCTTCTCTATTTCAGGTTCTGAATTTGTTGAAATGTTTGTTGGTATGGGAGCTAGCAAGGTTAGAGACCTATTTAAACAAGCAAGCGAAAAAGCACCTTGTATCGTCTTTATTGATGAAATCGATACTATAGGAAAGAAGAGAGACAGTTCTCCTTATGGTGGAAACGATGAAAGAGAACAGACTCTCAATCAGCTTCTCACAGAGATGGATGGATTTGATGCCAATAAGGGTGTTGTAATTCTTGCAGCAACTAACCGTCCAGATTCTCTCGACCCTGCTCTTTTGCGTCCAGGCAGATTTGACCGCCGTATTCCTGTAAATCTTCCAGATCTTCAAGGTCGTGTTGCTATTCTTAAAGTCCATGCTAAGGACGTTAAGATGGACGCTAATATTAATTGGGAAGCAATTGCTAGAGCAACAAGTGGCGCTAGTGGTGCAGAGCTTGCAAACATAATTAATGAAGCTGCTCTTCGTGCTGTTAGAAACAATAGAGAGACAGTTACTCAAGATGATCTAGAAGAGAGTGTTGAAACTGTTATCGCTGGCTATAAGCGCAAAAACGCAGTACTTAGCGAAGACGAGAAGAAAATTGTTGCTTTCCACGAAATTGGACATGCTCTTGTTGCTGCTAAGCAGACAAACTCTGCTCCAGTTACTAAGATTACAATCATTCCACGTACTTCTGGTGCTCTTGGTTACACAATGCAAGTAGACCAGGAAGATAAGAACCTTATGAGTAAAGAGGAGCTTCTGAATAAGATAGCAACTCTTACAGGTGGACAAGCTGCAGAAGAGGTCGTCTTCAAGAGCATTACAACAGGTGCATCTAACGATATTGAAACAGCAACAAAGCTTGCTCGCTCAATGGTTACAAGATACGGCATGAGCTCAACTTTTGGCATGGTTGCTTTAGAGACTGTGAATAACCAATATCTTGGTGGCGATACATCTCTCTGTTGTTCAAATAAGAGTAGCGAAGAAATTGACGAAGAAGTTATAAAGATTGTTAAAGAAGCTAGAGAAAAGGCAATTAACATTCTTAAAGAAAACGAAGGAAAGCTTAATGAACTTGCGTCCTTCCTTTTGGAAAAAGAAACAATTACTGGCGAAGAGTTTATGTCTATTCTGAATAAGTAAGCTATCTTTTTCTTCACACTAACCTCTTGTTGAAGTATCAACAAGGGGTTTTCTATTAGCATATTGTAAAGCATTTAGAGCTTTTGTCTCTTTTCATTTAAAAAGAGAAAATATAGCATAGACAAAGAAAAGAATAGTCTTTTCTTATTATATTTTTTATATAGGGGATACTATGAAGAAAGAGAAATCTCCACTAGGAAAATACCTTAAACCATATAGAAAAGAAACGATAATAGCTCCACTTTTTAAGCTTTTAGAAGCAACGTTCGATTTGCTCGTTCCTCTCGTTGTTGCGCTTATGATTGATACAACGCTTCCGGACGGAAAAAGCAAACTCATTCTCTATTTTGTTCTGTTACTTTTTATGGCAGTTTTGGGTTTAACATGCTCTGTCGTTGCTCAGTACTTCTCTGCTAAAGCAAGTGTTGGTTTTGCTTCTTCTGTAAGAGAGGCTCTATTTAAACATATAGAGAACCTTCCCTTCTCCGTGCTAGATAAAAATGGAAGTAATACTCTTATTACTCGCCTTACAGATGATATTAACCAAATCCAAACAGGCTTAAACATGGGACTAAGATTACTTCTTAGAAGTCCATTTATTGTCTTTGGTGCAATGATTATGGCTTTCTTCATTGACGTAAAAGCAGCCATTATCTTTGCCCTATCTATCCCTGTTTTATTAGCTATTACCCTTTTTATTATGAAGGTTTCCATACCTCTTTATACAAAAAGCCAAAATAAACTAGATAGAGTAACTCAACTTAGCAGAGAAAATCTTACTGGCGTTAGAGTAATAAGAGCATTCAACAGAGAAGAAAAAAGCGTAGAAGAATTTGAAAGTAGCAACGAAGAACTAACCAAAATCAATCTATTTGTTGGTAAAATTTCTGCTCTATTAAATCCTGTTACATATGTTCTTATAAATATTGCAACCATTATACTTATTAAACAATCAGCAATACGTGTTAACCTTGGAGCATTAGAACAAGGTCAAGTTGTTGCACTCTACAACTACATGCTTCAAATCATCGTTGAACTCATTAAACTTGCATCTCTAATTATTACAATAAACAGAGCTTTAGCTTGTAAAAAAAGAGTTGAAACGATAATAAATGAAGAAAACAATATGTCGTACCCAGAAAAGGACAGCCCTGAAAAAGAG
Organism: Candidatus Ornithospirochaeta sp.; assembly: GCA_050874025.1. Taxonomy (GTDB): domain Bacteria; phylum Spirochaetota; class Spirochaetia; order Sphaerochaetales; family Sphaerochaetaceae; genus Ornithospirochaeta. The sequence continues at coordinate 3,800 of JBNMJW010000036.1, read as the reverse complement.
ACAAACTCATCTATCGAATTCAATGATGTCTCATTTACATATACTGGGAACAAAACGCCAAGCTTAAGTGGAATAACTTTTAAGATTAATAAGGGCGAAACTCTAGGAATAATTGGTGGTACAGGAAGTGGAAAGACAACGCTAATTAATCTTATTCCTCGTTATTATGATAGAGATAGCGGTACTATTTTAATCAACGGAAAGAAAATAGAAGATTATACAAAAGAGAAGATTAATAGCATTGTGACAGTTGTACCTCAAAAAGCCCAGCTCTTTAAAGGAACAATTAGATCCAACATGCTATTTGCCAATAGCAATGCAACAGACGATGAAATATGGCGTGCACTTGAAATAGCGCAAGCTAAGGAAGTTGTGCTATCGAAAAAAGGTGAGCTAGATAGCCCTGTTGAGCAAAATGGACGAAATCTATCTGGTGGACAAAAGCAGAGACTAACAATTGCTCGTGGAATTATTAAAGGTGGAGATATCCTTATTCTCGATGACTCTTCTTCTGCTTTGGACTTCAAAACAGATAGCGCATTGAGACTTGCTATAAGCAAACTCAGCACAATAACAAAGGTTATTGTTTCGCAACGAATTTCTTCAGTTAAAAATGCAACAAAGATTGTTGTCCTTGATGGTGGACGCCTTGTCGGATACGGCACGCACTCAGAGCTCCTTCAAAGCTGTGGAATATATCAAGATATTTATTACTCACAATATCCAGAAGAGAAAAAGGAGGTAAAGTAAATGAAAAAGAAGGCTAAACTCAGTAAAGAAACAATTAAGCATCTCTTTGTCTATCTTAAAGGTTATAAACTACTCCTACTTTTTTCACTTCTTTTTGCTCTTATAAGCGTACTATTACAGCTCTATGTACCTGTTCTCTTTGGTGATGCCATAGACCGCCTTGTTGGAGAAGGAAAAGTTGAGTTTTCTTCTTTAACAATATACTTGGTAAAGATTGCCGTCTGTGTCCTAACATCTGCCCTATTTGTGTGGCTGATGAATAATATTAACAACCGCGTTACCTACTCTGTTGTTAAGGATATTAGAAATGATCTAATTAAACATATACAACACTTACCACTATCATATTTGGATAGCCACACTTCTGGCGATATAGTAAGTAGAATTATTTCAGACACTACAGTTCTATCTGATGGTCTTCTATTAGGCTTTACTCAGATATTTAGTGGCGTAATTACGATTATTGCGACTCTCTATTTCATGTTCTCAAAGAACTTATGGATTTCGTTAATTGTAATTCTACTTACTCCACTTAGCTTTGTAGTCTCATCCTTTATTTCATCTCGTTCATTTACTCTCTTTAGAAAACAAAGTGAAGATAGAGGAAATGAAACAGCACTAATAGATGAAATAGTTGGTGGCTTAAAGGTTGTTAAGGGCTATGGTTACGAGAAAGAAGCACAAAAACGCTTTAAAGATCTTAATGATGAACTTACTTCCTCTTCTGAAAAGGCTATCTTCTATAGCAGCTTAGCTAACCCATCAACGAGGTTCGTAAACAATGTTATCTACGCTGTTGTTGCCTTAATTGGTGTTCTCTTCATTCCAAAGGGAGCAATAACTGTAGGAGGGCTTACTGTTATGCTCGCCTATGCTAACCAATACATGAAGCCTTTTAATGATATTAGCTCCGTTATTACAGAACTACAAAATTCATTTGCATGTGCTTCACGTGTATTTGAGTTGATTAATGAGAAAGAAGAGGTAAAGGAAGAGAATGGTGTACTTGAAAATGTTGAAGGAAACGTTGAAATAGACCACGTTGCCTTCTCTTACGATAAGAGCAAATCTTTAATTGAGAACTTAAATGTAAAAGCTCCACATGGAACAAGAGTTGCTATTGTTGGGCCAACAGGCTGTGGAAAAACAACTATTATTAATCTTCTTATGAGATTCTATGATCCAGACGAAGGAACAATAAAAATAGATGGCAAAGACATACTCAGCGTCACGCGTCACTCTCTACGAGCTTCTTATGGAATGGTACTACAGGAAACTTGGATTAAGAGCGGTACTGTCAGAGAAAACATAACATTCGGTAAAGAAAACGCTACAGAAGATGAAATAATGAGCGCCATCAAAAAGTCTCATTGCTACGATTTTATCTCTCGTCTACCCAATGGTCTAGATACAATTCTTGAAGAGAACAGTCTTAGTGAAGGACAAAAACAGCTATTGTGTATAGCACGTGTTATGCTAGTTCATCCTCCTATGCTTATTTTGGATGAAGCAACAAGCTCTATCGACACAAGAACAGAAATCTTAGTCCAGAGGGCTTTCGACACATTAATGGAAGGAAGAACAAGCTTTGTTGTTGCTCATAGACTATCTACAATACGTAATGCTTCCATAATTTTAGTTATGAAAGACGGTAAGATAATCGAGCAAGGAAGCCACAACGAACTCATAGAAAAACAAGGCTTCTACTACACTCTTTACAATAGCCAATTCGCTACAGTATAAAAATAAATGTACCCCGAAGGGTTAAACCTAAGGGGTACAATAAGCAATAACAATTCGATTTTTAAAACCGTTAAAAATAGAACAAACTATTTTTCAATACTCTTCATTTCAAAGGTTTCGCCAGTTGTTGTCTTCCAAACACGAGCGATAATAGCTTTTTCATTACCATTTCTATCCATAATTTTTGTGCCTGGTACTGCAAGCCACTGATTTGAACCACTACCAAGTGCTGCTGTATAGAGAGAAGCAGTATTAGAACTAATTGTATTTCCATCATCATAAAGATGGTAATAACTGTCTCCATCATTCTGACCAATATTTATAGCCATGTTCTTAGTTACTGTATCACTACTTTGAGAAGAAATATCGAATGTGTTGTCTAAGAACTTAAATACAGGCGTATATTTTTTAGAATTATCTCTTCTACCAACCCTTTCAATCTTTATAGGTCTTGTGCTTGATACTCTGTTATTAGTAAATTCAAATTGTTCTATTGTGACAAAATTACCATCACGACCTTCAAGGTCAGCTCTCCACCAAATTGGATTAGAGTTATTAGCATAAGTTGTATTTATATATTCATTGAAAGTACAACCATCAATTTTTACTTTCTCGGAAGGAACTGTTCCAACAATAATTCCATTAAATGTACAGCTATCTAATGTTAATGAATCTAAATTACTCCATGGAGAGCTGTATTTCTGTATATCAAACGAAATAACATTATTGAATATAACGTTCTTAAATGTAACATCTATATTTCCATTAGGTAACAACATGTAAACAGATGTATTTGATAAACCGTCTATACTTTCATATCCTGTAGAAGAACTTGTTACAGAACCACCTTCAATAACCAAAGTAAGCTTATCTTTTTCATTTGTAACAGGGCTTGATGCATACCAATTTAACGATCTGTTACCAATTAAAAGACCTTTACCTGTATATCCAGAATTATTGTCTGAATAATCAATATCACTAAAGAATTCGTCTCCAAGTGTAATTGTTACTGTTTTACCTTTTGTATTAGCTCTATTAGCTGCGAGGTTAAAGAGTCCTAATGATTTAATAGAAGTAGCATCATTAAAGAATACTCTCGTATTCTCTTTTGCTTCTGCGTCATATAAATCATTTAGTGTTCCTCTGACTGTTACCTCTGGAGCTCCTTCATTCTGATAAACATACATTAGCTTTCTTTCCGCATCATTAGTAGAAAGTGTAACGTTATCTAGAGTTACAGTTGTTGGATACTTATAAGCATTGCTTCTATTTCCAATTACAAGAGCAGCTAGAGGAACTTCGTTTCC
>JBNMJW010000035.1:0-16832 GCA_050874025.1 Candidatus Ornithospirochaeta sp. | reverse complement strand
TAAAGCCAGACTCTCTTCCCATAACCTTTACAAGCCCTATTCCATTATAGGCACTCTTAGCTTCAACATGTGCGCCTCTAACAGCAGGAACTGCAGAAGCAACAGCAGTATCGAAACCAAACGAAGTATCGATAAAGGAGAGGTCATTATCGATTGTCTTAGGAACACCAACAACAGCTATCTTGAGGCCTCTTTTCTTTATCTCTTCGCCTATGTCGTAAGCACCACGAAGTGTACCATCTCCACCAATAGTAATAAGAATGTTTATATTCTGACGCTCAAGAGTATCAACAATTTGAACAACTTCTTTTCCGCCACCCCTAGCTGAACCAAGTATTGTTCCTCCTTTCTCTTGAATGTCGTCAACAATATCTGGATTAAGCTCAATCATTGGCCATGGAGAATCAGCAAGAAGGCCTAAGTAACCAAAAGGTACGCCAGAGATTCTTCTTACGCCATACCTATACCAAAAGCATCTAACAACACTTCTTATAACGTTATTTAAACCTGGACATATTCCACCACATGTACAGATAGCAACGCGGACTCTGCTAGGATTGAAGTAGATTTTCTTCCTTGGACCAGCAAGCTCTAAGACTTCCTCTTCCTGTTCATTTTTTCTGCCTTTGTGGTCAATATTCAAATAAATCTTATCAGTATCTTCCACATAATCAGCTAGCCCATCACCTTCATTAACAGACATCTGAATAGGAGATGAAATCTTTGCTTCTCCGATTGTTTCAATTTTAAATACTTGCTTGTTCAAAATCTGTATCCTCCATCAAATGAGAAAGTTTTTCTTTGTATTCTTCATATTCTTTTTTAGCAGCAGCCTTTGCTTTACTTTGGAATTCTTTATACAGTTCCATGTAAGAGCGAGCAAAATCAGTTAGAACAACACCTTCTCTGTTTATTCCACCTCTTTTACGCTCCACAAAGGCCCTACCTACAGTCTTTTCCAGCTTTACTATCATATTATAGGCCTTAGAATAAGAAAGGTTCATACTTTTGCTTGCACTTCGAAGAGATTGTCCTTTACCGACCTCTTCAAGAAGCCACAAAACTCCAATACCCATAAATTTTTCGCCATTCTCATCTAATAAATAAAGCTTGGTATCTAACTCCATATTTCCTCTGCGCCTTTATAGACCATATCTATTAGATCTTCTATCATCTCTTTTTCAACAGAGCAATAAGCCAAACGTAGGCTATGTCCCATAATATTTATTGTTCCAATTGCGTATTTCTCTAGTAAATATAATCTAAGACTTTCTGCATCTCTACCATTAGTATCGAAAGCCATAAAATATCCAGAATTGAATGGATATGGAATAAGTAGAGCACTATTTTTGTGCTTTTCTATTGCCTTCTTTGTAGTTAAATATCTTTCACTCATTTTGTTAAAAAGATACTCTTTGTCTCTATTATAATTCTTACCATCTTTCATAGCCTTTAATAAGAGGCTCTGACCTGGACGATCACAATTAGAAACAGTGCATCTTATCGCACCAAGAGTCTTTTTCTCCAAAGCATCAAGACCTTCCTTATCTAGTGACTTTGAGCCATATGTTAAAAATCCAATTCTAAAGCCCCAAACCATCTCTTCCTTCGTCGCAGCATCGCCTTTGACTGCAAGGATGTTTTCATGGGCATCGCATAAGAAGGAGAAGAGAGATTCTTTTTCTGTTCCTTCTTCATAAAAGAGCCCATAGTAAGCGTCATCAGATATAACAAGAATCTTCTTGCCTTCATTTGCAACCCTTACTATTGCATCTACGATTTGCTTTGCTTCTTCCTTGCTAGGGGAGTATCCAGTTGGGTTATTTGGGAAATTTAAAATTATTCTAGCAGTATTTCCCTTTGTTTCTCTTAAAGCTTTTTCCATTGCCTCTACATTAAAAGAACCATTCTTAAAACAAGGGAACTTTTTTAATTTTCCACCACCGTAGTTTTCAAAGATTAGCTCATAGTTATCCCAAAAGAGATCTGGACAAACAACCTCATCTCCTTCATCTACAAAAAGAAAAGCCAAGAGGGAGATAGAGTGTGTTAATCCAGCAGTAACAGTAGAGCCACTAAAGAACTTATTTTTTAGTGTTGGATTCTTTCTTATCATCTCTTCTTTCCAAAGTTTTCTTAACTCTTTATCTCCTCCACCAGGAGCATATGAGAAGATTTCTTTCTTCTTTAGAGATCCGGGAACAAAGTTTGAGTAAATATCACTTAAGCAGAATGGCTCGCCTTTGTCTGTTGCAAGACCAACTGTAGCATTATATCTCTTGGCACTCTCTGTCGCTTCTGCCGCCTGAGCAACAATTCCTTTAGGAAAGTAAATACCTTTTCCTCTTTTTGATAACAGGTCATACGCACAAGATTTTTTTAAGCTTTCATTTAGCTCAAGTGCAAGTTCGTTCATAGCCATTCTCCTTATAAAAAAGATTTATCCAAAGAATAAGTATTGATAAGAACTAAGCCAATACATTTTTTAAAAATTAATCAAAAAAAGTATCCTTGTTGGTCTTCTTCTTTTTTCTCTACTTTCTTTCCAAGCATTGAGATAAATTCATTTTCATCAACAATTTTTACGCCATACTTCATTGCATCAGCTCTCTTTGAGCCACCTCCTTTTCCACTTAGAAGGTGTGTTGTTTTACTAGTAACAGAGCTAACTGTTCTTCCACCTCGCTTTTCTATTTCTTCAAGGGCCTTGCTTCTCGGGTTATAGTTTTCAAAACTACCTGTAACGCACCAGACTTGGCCAGAAAAAATTTGCTCAAGATTTTCGTCATCCTTTTTATCCATCGATAAAGAAAAATGAAGGCCATAGTCTCGTAAGGCATATAATGTTTTCATAAAGTTTTTATCTTTGAATGCCTTTATTATGTTTAAGGCAGTTTCCTCTCCTATTCCCTTAATGGAAAGGAAGGCATCTTTATTGTCACTAAGAGAAGCATCTATAAACTTATCGACAGAATCAAAGCCTCCATTAATCAAGATTTCAGCGCTCTTCTTTCCGATTTCAGGAATACCAAGGCTTGCAAGTACCGTTTTATATGGTTGCTCTTTTGACTTTTCTACGCTTTTAATAATTTGAGATATCGTCTTTTCTCCGATACCGACTTCCCCAATCGCCTTTTCGTAATTAGCACTATATATATCCTCTACATCTTTCAATAAGCCAATGTTATATAGGATTTCAATTGTCTTTGGACCAAGAGTCTCTATATCCATTTGGTCACGAGAAGAAAAGAATATAAGGCGACCTTTTCTCTGATCAGGGCAATCATAATTCGGGCAGAATAGATGCGCACCTCTTTTTTCAAGTTGACTGCCACAACATGGACAAGTGAGAGGGATATGATAAGTGGTATTTCCTTTCTCATTTTTCTCTATCACTTCTTCTACAGCAGGAATAACATCTCCTCTCTTTGTTATTGAGATAGTATCGCCAATGGCAAGTTCTAACTCATCAATATACTCTTGGTTATGGAGTGTTGCTCTCTTAATCGTTGAGCCACCTAAGTGAACAGGTTCTATCTCTGCAACAGGAGTAATACGTCCTGTTCTTCCAACTTGGCATGTAACAGAGAGAAGAACTGACTGAGAGTGTGGGGACTCAAACTTATACGCAATTGCCCAACGAGGGTGATGAACTGTATAACCAAAACGCTCTCTAACATCAAGTTCGTTAATCTTAAAGACGAGCCCGTCTATTTCATGATCTAACTCCCCTCGTTTTTTTGTCATATCGCCAATGTAAGAACTTAGTTCACTAAAGCTATATGGTCTGCCCTCTTCTAGCTGTGCATCTTTAAGTTTTGCCTCTGCCTCTTGTCTTGTTGAAGCAATAAAGCCAAAATCTGGATTAATTCTGAAGCCTAGGTCTTTAAGTTTTTTTAATATATGCAAGTGGTCTTTTGGTGTTTTGCTTTTATCACTCCAAAAGCCCTCATAGCAATACATATTCAAAGGAACACGGCTAGCTTCACTAGACTTTTGTCTTCTAACTGTTCCAGCCGCAAGGTTACGAGGATTCGCAGCCTTTTCATCTTCAGGAAGTGTACTATTTACCCTCTCGAATTCTTTTTTAGGAAGATAAACTTCTCCTCTAACAGCCAAATCAATACTTTCTGGCAAAACTAAAGGAATTGTCTTTATCGTAACAATGTTAGGCGTAACATCGTTACCAACCTCTCCGTTTCCTCCAGTTACAGCTCTTACGAGAAGGCCATCCTCGTAATAGAGAACCATAGATATTCCATCTATTTTCTCCTCTGCAACAAAGCTTAGTTCTCCTCCTTCCTTTTCAATAGAGCGAGAAAAGAAAGACAACACTTCATCCTTCGAATATGCTTTATCTAGAGAAAGAACAGGAATAGTATGCCTTACCTCAGGAAAGTCATTTGTCAAATCTGAGCCAACTCTTCTAGTTGGGCTAGAAGGTAAAGCATATTCTGGATATTTTTTCTCCAGTTCTATAAGGCGGTCTGTAAGCCTGTCATACTCCTGATCTGATACAAGAGATACTCCTTTCTTATAATATGTATCTTGATAAACTGTTAGTTTTTCGGTTAGCTCTTTTATTTCTTCTTTTATATCCATACATACAGTATAGCACACTCTCTGCTTCTTCTTTTATTGAACTAAGATAAAAAGAAGTGTTATCTTGTTTTTATGGCAGAACGCAAGACTTTTTCTAGATACAACATGCGTTGTGGTATCGTACTAAGGGCACAAGAAGGAAACCAAAGACTAGATGGCTTTGAGCTCCCTGAGCTTGACTCAAGATTTCTCCTTTTAAGAGCACAGGACATTCCTGGAGAGAATGCTCTTTATGTGATGGGAACAAAGATTCCACTTCTTGCAGATAACTTTATTGCATATAAGGGACAACCACTACTTGTACTCTTTGGCCCAGACTACGAAAGCACAGAACTAATGCTTGAAAAGATCAAGGTTATCACTTCTCCTATGACAATTGATTTAGGAGAAGATGCAACTATTCCTTCACCATTATTCTTCTCTTGGGGCTTGGACGATGAAGGCGCAACAGAGAAAGAAAAGCAAAATCTAAGAAAAGTTGAAAGCTCATTCAGTGTCGATTCAGATGAAATAGTTTCATATGTTCGCTATGAAGTCTCTTCATGGATTGATAACAATGAACAATTTCATACGCAGTGTCCTACCCAGTGGCCAGAGCTTGTTAAAAGTGCTATCTCAAGTGCAACACATACAACCCCTGAAGACATAACAATACATACAGAAAAATATCTTTCTCACTATGATGAATTCTTATTTACCCCTGCCTTATTTGGTGCTTTTACTGCAATAGCTTGTGAAAAAACAAAGCTAGTTTGTGAAATGAGAGTTGAAGCGAAAGGTCGAAGGACAAAGCTCAACTATCAATTGACAACATGGGTAGATGAAGAAAATAGACCAAAGCATGAAGAAGTAACTGTAACTATAGATCAAGGTGCATACGCAATTAATGGTAAAGAGGTACAGCGCCAAATAATTGCTGGAATAATACCAAAGTACTCTCTTGATTCTTTTAAGGCTTTAATAAGAACAGAAAGCAGTCCAAATATGCCAACGCTTTTTGCCGGTGCATCTATCTATTCTTTTACGACATCTAGCCAAGCATTGCATATTTCAAGGCTTGCAAAGAAAGCCCAAACAACACCTCTTAAATATCTATTAAATGTCAATAAAGATACTACAAAGTTCACAGATTGGGCGCCTAAGCATGACCTCACTGATTTAAATAATAAGTTGAAAAATATTGCAGCCGTCTCAGACTATGAAAGAAAATGGTCATCTTCTTCCCTACATTCTGGAGAATTTGGTCTTCAAGGCTATTTATATGGCATTGGCCTCTCTTCTGTCCTTTCTATTGCAGGTTTTTCAACTTCATATGCAAAAGAAAGCCAAGCTCAGGCTCAGATATCGTACACAATAAAAAAGAACATAACTATCTCTGGTACAATTCCTCAATCAATCACAACAGATAGAATGTTGAAAGACATTATCTCTCAGTACTTCATAAAGAATAATTCGTCAGAGCCTGTTCTCTTCTTAGAAAACTATTCAAAGTCTCCTGATAGTGGCCCTAATTTGCTTTCAAGCTATGATACACAGTTTCTTACACAGCTTATGAAAGCAGCAAACAAGCTATCGTCTCTTATGGCAGAAGAGTCAACAGAGGATCCTATCGACTTAAAATTCAACTCACAGAATCTTACCAACCCATGTGAATTTGAATATTCTGGTTTTGGAAGTGCTGTTGCTGAAATTGTTGTACCAAAAACATCACTCTGTCCATGTGCTAAAAAACTTTGGCTCGATATGGCATTAGCTCTTCCTTATACAAAGAGTTCTATTCAGAGAATTAAAACGATAGCAACAGAGACACTTTCATCTCTTGGTGCAAGGTTTGTAGATAACTTCTCTATATCTGTTAAGCTTACACCAGAAAGAAAAGAAGTCAGCGTCTACTCTTCTTTAGAAAATACAACAAGAGCTCTCGTAACTAGTGCCTATATTTCAGCGCTTTGGCAAGCACTTGGAGAAGATTCTTCGATATCTACTCCAATGGGAGCTAAAGAAATAATGAAAACTCTATCAAAGGAGGGAAAGATAAGTGAAAATTGATTGCATTGTAGATGGAAAGACTTTGACACTCTCCCTTAACTCAAACAAACCACTCTCTCTAATTTTACAGGAAAACTTAGACATACAAAGTGTTACTTCTCACTGTAGAGGAAAGATGTGTGGACTCTGCGCTGTATTAATTGATGGAAAAGCAGAATTATCTTGTATGGTCCCAGCCTTTGAACTAAGAGGAAAAGAAATAACAACTTTTGACCAATTTCAAAAGACAAGAAACATGAAAGATATAAGTAAGGCCTATGAACTACTTAGCATCGAACCTTGCTCTGATTGCTATGCATCCCGTTCAATTATCTTTGAGTCTATTCTTAATTCCGGAGAAACAAGGCCAGATGAAATAAAGAGACTACTAAGTGCAGTTCACTGTTCATGTATGGAAAGTGATGATGAAGTAAGCATCGTAATGAAAGCAATGGAAATAAGGAGAAAGAGAAATGTACGAAGGTCTTAACTCTCCGTCTATTCATACTCCAGTGAGTTTATCTGAGTATAGCCAAATAGCTCTTCGCTACCCTAATGCAAAAATTTGGGCTGGCGGAACATCAATAATGAGTAGGGAAAAGGCATATCCTTCAAGAGAGACAAACCCTGAAATTGTTTGCCTGAATAATATTGAAGAGCTAAAGAAAGTTTCTCGTAATGATAGAATGATTGAAGTTGGAGCAATGGTCTCCCTCTTCGACATTCTTAAAAACCACAGAAATTTTATTCCACCTATTTTAAAAGAAAACATTGATGCACTTGGCTCACCTCTACTTACTAGTAGAGCAACTATCGGTGGAGCAATAGCAACAACTATGCCAATGACAACGCTTCCTGGAACGCTAATCACATTGGGTGCAAATGCTGAAGTTAGGTCATTTAGAAAGAAGATTGTTAAATCTAAATGGACACCTCTTTCTCAGCTTGTAAATGCTTTGAAAAATGGTTCAATAACCCTACCAAGTAGAGGTTTAATAACAAGAGTAAGAGTTTCTCTTTCTTCAACAGATTATTCATACTTCAAAGAAGAGGGATCTTATGTTGATGACGTAGAGAATACAGTAGCCGTTGCCTTTACTGCATCAGCAGGACAAGAAACACTGCTTAATCCTCACCTAGCTATTACCTTTCCTCTTCAGGGAATTGTTTATTCAAAGGATTTAGACAACATCTTAATGCAACTACATTTTCCTCTCTCAGGATCGGATTTTAACCAGTTCTTGCAAATTGCTTACACATTTATTAATGCTGTTACACCAAACATTACTAAACTTCAAAAAGTTAGGCTAAATTATATATTAGAAGAGATGGTAAATAGCATAAATGCTAAAGTATTAGCGCCTTCTCCTTTTGAAAGTGGACTTGGTAAGGAAATTTAAAATTGAGCGATTTTGTACATTTACATAACCACACAGATTTCTCCCTTCTTGATGGAGCAGCTTCCATCAGCCGTTATATTGCTAAATGCAAAGAAACAGGAATGGATGCATTAGCCATCACAGACCATGGCAATATGTATGGAGCTGTTACCTTTTACAAAGAATGCAAAAAGAACGGCATTAACCCCCTTGTAGGTTGTGAGTTTTACTACACCTACGATAGACATGTAAAGGATAGTACCTCAAAGTACTTCCACTTAATTCTTATCGCCATGTCAGATAAAGGCTACCACAACTTAATGGAGCTTAACTCTATTGCATGGAAAGAAGGCTATTATTATAAACCTAGAATTGATGATGAATCTCTAAAAGCCCATAGTGAAGATTTAATCTGTCTCTCTGCTTGTCTTGCTGGAGAGATTCCTCGCCTTGTCATCAACAATAATATTGAAAAGGCAAAAGAAAGAATCCTTTGGTTTAAAAGTATCTTTGGCGATAGATACTATCTAGAGCTCCAAGACCATGGCTTGGACGAAGATAAAATTGTACTAGATGTACTACCTAAGCTTGCTAAAGAGTTGGATGTCCCTCTTGTATGTACTAATGATATTCACTACATAGAGAAAGATGATTGGAACGCTCATGACACTTTAATATGTATTGGAACTCAAAGAAAGAAGGCAGATAAAGACAGATTAAGATACAAAGAAGGAGTATTCTATTTTAGAACACCAGAAGAGATGAAAGACCTCTTCTCTTGGTGTCCTGAGGCAATAAAGAATACAGTCGAGATTGCTAACAGATGTCATCTTGAAATAAAATTTCCAGGCCCTATTCTCCCAAAATGTAGTATACCTCCTGAGTATAAAAGTGATGCAGAATACCTAACAGCTCTCTCCTATGAAGGTCTTAAAGAACGCTACCCTAACGCCGAGGGCGAAGAACTAGAGAACTTAAAAAAACGACTGCAACACGAATTAGACATCATCATAAAGATGGACTTCCCTGCCTACTTCTTAATTGTAAGAGACTACATACACTGGGCAAAAACTCACGATATTCCTGTTGGTCCAGGACGTGGTAGTGGTGCAGGTTCACTTGTTGCTTATACAACAACCATTACCGATGTTGACCCGATAAAATACAATCTACTCTTTGAAAGATTCTTAAACCCAGAAAGAGTTTCCCTCCCAGATTTCGATGTTGACTTCTGTTTCGAAAGACGTGGAGAAGTTATCGATTACGTAACAGAACATTATGGCCATGATTCGGTTGGTCAGATTGTAACCTTTGGAACACTTAAGCCAAAGGCTGTTGTAAAAGATGTATGTAGAGTCCTCGATATTCCTTTTGAAGAATCAAACAAAATTACTGCGCTTGTTCCAGATGAAATACCGGGCGTTAAAAAGATACATATAACAGATGCACTTAAGGCTGAACCAAAATTACAAGAGATAAGAGATCGAGGTGGAGTTTATGAAGAACTCTTCGACACAGCAATACGCCTTGAAGGTTTGAATCGTCATACATCCCTCCACGCTGCAGGTGTTGTTATTGGCCGTGAGCCTTTGGATAGATATGTACCTTTATGTGTTCCTGATCAAAAGACAGGCGGACTTGCTAGCCAATATACAATGCTTCAAATTGAAGAATGCGGACTAGTAAAGATGGACTTCTTAGGTCTAAAGACACTTACGCTTTTAAAGCATGCCGTTGACCTTATCCATCGTAGAGAACCGGATTTTGACCTAAACAAAATAAGTACTACAGACAAGAATACTTTCGATATGCTCTGTCGTGGCGACAGTGCTTATGTCTTCCAATTTGAATCGACAGGCATGCAAGATATTTTGAAAAAGGCTAAACCTAATTCAATTGAAGAGCTTGTCGCTTTAAATGCACTTTATCGTCCAGGTCCAATGCAGTTTATTGATAAATACATCGATTCAAAATGGGGACGAACACCAATTACCTACCCAGACCCTTGTCTTGAGCCTATTCTGAAGACAACCTATGGTGTAATTGTCTACCAAGAGCAGGTTATGCAGGTTGCACAGGCGATAGCTGGCTACACGCTTGGCGAGGCAGATATTCTCAGAAGAATCATGGGTAAGAAGAAGGTTGAAGCACTAGCAGCAGAGCTTGAGAAATTCATAAAAGGAGCTGTTGAAAGAGGCTTTACCAAAGAGCATGCTACAGAAATATTCCATATTCTAGAACCTTTTGCTGGCTACGGCTTCAATAAGTCTCATGCTGTTGCTTACTCAATTATTGCTTATCAAACAGCATTTTTGAAAGCTAACTACAATACAGAGTTCTTAGCAGCTAACCTTACTAACGAAATGAATAGCCCAGACAAGTTCAAAGAATATTTGAACCTGGCGCCAAAGTATGGAATAAAAATTGTCCCACCTTCAATTAACAGATCTGAAAAGCAATTCTCTGTAGATAATGGTGATATTATTTACGGTTTAGCCGGTATTAAAAATGTTGGAGGAACAATTGTAGAGAGCATAATTCAAGAACGAGAAAAGAATGGCAAATATAAGTCCTTTATGGATTTCTTATCACGCCAAGGCTCAACTTCTCTTAATTCAAGACTTCTTGAGTGTCTTATTAAAGCTGGATGTTTTGATGAACTAGGAGTAGATAGGGCAACGCTTCTTGCTTCCCTTGATGATGCTATGAAGTTTGATAAAGAGCAAAAGAGTCACTCTGCTTTTGGTCAACTCTCTCTTTTTGGAGAAGATGATAGCGAAATTAGTAAATTTGAAATGAAAGAAGTTCCACCATTCCCTCCTCTTGAAAAGTTGAAGATGGAGAAAGAACTTCTTGGCTTTTATATCTCTGGCCATCCATTAGATACATACAAAAAAGAGATTGAAGAATGTGTAACTGTAAATCTTTCTGATTTAGATACTATTAGTTGGGGTAATGACACACAGCTTATTGCCCAAGTAATAGCTCAAAGAACATTAGTATCGAAAAAGACTGGAGGAAAGCTATCTTTCTTAACACTTCAAACTAATGATGGAGATACAGAAGCTGTAATATTCCCTAAATCTTATGAAACATTAGGTGGTAGGACAGAAGTAGATGGCATTTATGGCTTTAAGGGACATTTTGACAGAAAAGATGGTAAAGTTTCCTTCATCATTTCAGATATTCTCTCTCCAAGAGAATTGCAACCTGAAGCTGTACAGCGTATCCATATAAGGCTAAAGGAAAATACAGAAATAAGTAAAAGTAATCTATCTGAATTGATGAAAACATTGATACAAAATGAAGGAAAGACCCCTGTATATCTATCAATAGAAGGTATTGAAGGAGAGGAATTACAACTAAGAAGTACAGATAGTGTCAATTATTCACGCAATCTCTACAATACACTCACACAATTAGATGTTGTCTTAAAGGTCTGGGTTAATTAACTTTTCTTCTAATGGAGGTAAAAATGCTCTATAACGCTACGCTGATGAAAATATCACTCTTCTTAGCAAGAGTATTAAATGCATACTCGCTTCTTATTTGGGTAAGAATAATCTTCTCATGGTTTATTTCTAACCCACAAAGAAATAATTTTGTTTATTGGTTAGGTAGACTTGTTGATCCATATTTGAGTGTATTCAAAGGCAAAAAATCAACAATAGGTCGCTTGGATTACTCACCTATTTTTGCAATTGGTGTCATCTACATTTTTGAGTGCATATTCCAATTCTATGGAGTATATGGAACTTTAACACTATCTTCTGTGCTCTACATATTTCTTAACGCATTCTGGGCATATGGACTATCCATATTCTTTTGGGTTCTGTTTTTCTCTCTTGTATTTAAAACAATTGCTTCATTTTCAAATAACCCACAAACAAGAATGGGCTTTTATACAGTAGGCTCTGCAGCTGAACCTGTAACTCAGTTTGTTAGACAGATGGCAGGGAAAAGGCTATTAAGTGAAAAAACTGTAAATATTATATCTCTTGTATTGGTTATAGTTTTTTACTTTATGACACGTTACCTCGTTGGCTATTTGGCCTCCCTTTGCATGAGGATACCTTTTTAAAAATGAAAGATGAGCTAACTCTACTTCCTGGTGTCGGACAGAAAAAGTCCCAAGAATTTAAAAGACTAGGTCTAAGTACTCTAAAGGACCTAGTTAATTATATTCCACGTGGCTATGACGACAGAAGAGAAGAAAGATACATATCAAGTATCACAGAAGAGGATAGCTCTGTTAATTGCCATATAACTATTATTTCACATTCGGCATTCTCATCAAAAAATGGAAGAACTGTAAAGGTAACTGCCATTGATGATAACTACACTAAAGTTGAGCTATTATGTTTTAATCGTCCATTCTTAGAGAAAATGCTCTATCTCGATAGCCAATGGTATTTAAATGGTACAGTAAAAAAAATACATGGCGTTTATCAATCTAGTGCCTTTGAAGTAAAAAAAACTAAGGAAGAATGCGGTATAGGAAAAATACTTCCTCTCTACTCTCTTTCTGGAACACTTACCCAAAAAGACTTTCGCTTAGCAATAAAAAACGCATTGGAATTCCTTTCTCCTATAGAAGAAGAATTACCATCTTCTCTGAGAGAGAAGTATTCTCTATTGGATAGAGACACGGCTCTTAGAGAAATTCATTTTCCAGACGACGAAGAATACTTAAAGAAAGCAAAAGAAACACTGGCTTTTACAGAGCTATTACTTTTAGAGATTAAAATCTTACGAGAAAGACCAGTTAATAAAACTAGGAATATACCACCTTCTCCTTTAGAAAAGATGATGATTTCTCTTCTTCCTTTCTCTCTTACTACAGACCAAGTTAAAGCATGTAATGAAATAAGAAGCGATTTAAGTAAACCAATTCCAATGAACAGACTCTTACAAGGAGATGTTGGAAGTGGAAAAACTCTTGTTGCCCTACTCTCGTCTCTTTATGTAATACAAAACGGAGGGCAAGTTGCGTTAATGGCGCCAACGGAACTACTTGCTCGTCAACATGCAGAAAATGCATATGCTCTTCTTTCTCCTTTGGGTGTGAGAATCTCATTTATTACAGGTGATGTTAAGGGCAAAAATAGACAACTTATCCTTTCACATCTAAAAAATGGTGAAATAGATTTGGCTATCGGAACCCATGCTCTTTTTTCTAATGATGTAAGTTTTAAGAATTTAAAATATGTAATAATTGATGAGCAACATCGCTTTGGTGTTGGACAGAGAGAATCGTTGCAAAAAAAGGGAGAAAACCCACATCTGTTGTCGATGACAGCAACACCAATTCCTCGTACTCTTGCACTTACTTTCTATGCAGATTTAGATATTTCTACAATAAAGACAATGCCTAACGGTAGAAAGAAAATCATTACATATACCGTTGGTCCAAATAGCAGAGAAAAGATGTATTCGTCCATCAATGTTGAATTTGAAAGAGGACATCAAGCCTATTTTGTCTACCCTCGTATTGATGATGAAGGAGAAAGTGACTTAAGAGATGTAATGAGCATGTATAGTTTTTTGCAAAAACAATATCCATTCGTCCCTTCTGCTTTTATACACTCTCGTCTTAGCGAAGATGAAAAGATGAGAATTCTAAATGATTTTAGAGAGGGCAAAATAACATATCTTGTTGCAACAAGCGTTGTTGAAGTTGGTATTGATATACCAAATGCAACATGTATGGTAATTGAACATGCAGATCGCTTTGGACTTGCGGCACTCCATCAGCTAAGGGGAAGAGTTGGAAGATCATCTCTACAATCTTATTGCTTTCTAGTCTTTGATTCTTCTCTAAGTCCAGAAGCAAAAGAAAGACTAAGCACAATGAAAGAAACCAATGATGGCTTCGTTCTCGCAGAAAAAGACCTTCTTATAAGAGGGCCAGGAGAGATTAGCGGTAACAAACAATCTGGTTTCTTAAAACTTAAATTTGCATCTTTAACAGAAGACACAATTCTTGTGGCAAGAGCAAAAGATGAAGCAGAAAAAATTCTAAGAGAAGATCCTGGCCTCATTAAAGCAGATAATGCCACCCTTAGAAGAGCTATAAAAGAAGAGAGAGTAACTGACAAAAAAGGTTAAAAGAAATAATATTGAGCTATGTTTACAAGAGATGAAGCCGTCGAGTTATGGCACAAATATAATAAAAGTGAAAGCTTATGGCATCATGCTCTTAGTGTAGAGAGTGTGATGAGAGAAGGAGCATCTAGATTTAATGAAGATGCTGATTATTGGGGACTTGTTGGTCTCTTGCATGATGTTGATTGGGAAATGTTCCCTCAAGAGCATTGCCAAAAATGTGTCTCTCTCTTAAAAGAGATTGGAGCTGATGATAGTTTTATCCATTCTGTTTGTTCTCACGGTTGGTCTATATGCACAGATGTTAAGCCTGAGAAATTTATGGAAAAATTCCTTTTTGCTATCGATGAATTAACAGGTCTTGTTACAGCTACAGCTTTAATGAGACCAGAAAAGATGAAGGGAATAACTGTCAAATCTGTAAAAAAGAAATGGTCAAACAAAAACTTTGCCGCAGGTGTTAATAGAGACATAATTTTAAAGGGAGCAGAAGAACTAAATATTCCTCTTGAGACTCTTATTGAAATAACGATAGCTGGAATGACAAAGATAGCACCGTCCCTTGGTCTTTGGGTTGAGGAATAAAGATGAGAATAACTGGTGGAAAGTATGTGAGACGAATTGTCTCATGTCCTCCTGGAGTAATAAGGCCAGCAATGGATAGAATGAGAGAGTCCCTCTTCTCTATTCTTGGAGATTTAACAGGATGTAGCTTTCTTGATCTATTTTCAGGCTCAGGTTGTGTTGCTATTGAGGCCGCATCTAGAGGAGCTAGCCCTATCCATCTTGTAGAGATGGACAGAGGAAAGAAAGCAACTATTGAGAAGAATCTATCGTTTGTAGAAGAAGACAAGAAACTCTTTGTTTCTGATGCAAAACGCTTTATCCTTTCAACTCCATATAAGTATGACATTGTTTATTGTGATCCACCATTTCCTATGGAAGAAAAAGTGAAGCTTTTAGAGGATGTTGCATCATCTGACATTGTCAAAAACAAAGGCCTTTTTATAATCCACTATCCATTAGAAGAAAGAAAGTTGTGGCCTGAAAAAGTGGGTTCGTTTGTCCTTTGTGACGAAAGAAAATATGGTAGGTCGATTCTCCGTTTTTATAGGAATGAAAAATAATGCTTTACATAGATGAATGTAATATTGGTAGAGATAGTTCATATTTTCAAAGCACAGATACAGATTCAACATATACAGTTAAGCCTGTGAAATATTTTGGTTTATCACAAGAAGAAGCTGGTCTTCATGCTGCGCTAAAGGGCGTTGGTCTAAAGGAAATGCTAGACAAAGAAGGCAGAACTTGGATGATACTGCGAACTCGCATGACCATAAATAAGCTTGCATCTTGGATGGATGAGTATAGAACAGAGACTTGGTGCCAAGAAGGCTTTAAGCTGTACTGTCCTCGTTTAGTTAGAGCTTATGATAGCTCTAACACTCTACTCTTTTCATCTGAAAGTCTTTGGGTCATTATGGATATGATAAAACTTCGCCCTGAGCGTCCTAGCTATATATCTGGAAGACTAGAGACTATTAAAGATAAAGAAAAAGAATTTAATCCTGACTTTCCTAAATTTCCTCTAAAAGAAGAATACAAAGCACAGAGTTTTGGAATACAAGATATAAAGTTTGATTATTATGACTACGACTACAACAAACATATCAATAATCTTAGTTACATTAATTGGACTTTCTCTTCTTTTCCATCAGATTACTTAGATAGCTATCGTCCATCGTTTATAGATACCGAATGGAAAAAACAATGTCATTTTGAAGACAAACTCTTCATAGAAACAACGAAGAAAAACGAAACCGAAGAATCTTTTTTTACATCTATTTTCAAAGAAAAAGAAAATGGCGAAAAAGAAGAGGTCTTCCATTTAGTTTCACAATGGGAGAGAAAAAATGAAAGATGAAAAAGATATTTTAATATTAGATTGTCCACGTTGTGATGGACCAGCTGTAATAGAAGATGAAGAAGGTTGGTGTTGCTATATTTCTTGCATGGACTGTGGTTGCCACACTGTCGAGGTAGCTTATGCAACAGAAAAAGAGAGGCTATCCGCAATCCAAAAAGCAGCAACACTATGGAATTGTGGCAAGGTAATTAAACTAGAACCAGGAGAATAATCAATAATGAGGGGGTTTTCTGTTTTCCCTCTCTTCTCCAGTTATATCAATTAAATCCTTAATCTTCTTTTTCATCTCCTCCATTTGAGCCATCATTTGTGTAAGCTTTTTGCCAAAGTCTATTACGCATTCATTTAACTCTTCATTTTGGGCTTCAAGATAGCTTACTTTTATCTCTAGTTTCTCTAACTCTTCTTTCATAAGATTATTATTGTTTTTGGAATGATAAATTGCAACTGTCATAAAAATATAGCTCTGCTACACAAAAGTAACAGAGCTAATTTTAGTTAGTCTTAAGGGCTTCTAGGATTTCTTTCTTAAGTTCAGGAGAGATAGAAAGACTATTTATCTTTTTAATAGTTCTCAATGCTTCATCTTCCCTGCCCTCAGCTTTTCCTTGTATTATACCTTCGGCCTTTCCTTCTTTTTTTCCTTCTTCTCGGCTCTCTTTGACAGAATAATCAATGAAATCATTTATCCTCTTTTCTTGACTCATTCTACTCATTATCTCTTCTACCTCTTCTGGGTGTTCTTTTATGAAGGCTACAAGTATTCCTCTTTCCTCACACTCTTCAAGTGT
>JBNMJW010000034.1:0-16990 GCA_050874025.1 Candidatus Ornithospirochaeta sp. | reverse complement strand
GCTGTTGTTGCCCACACAGATGTAGAACTTTCTATCACAGACGAAAATGGTGTTAGAATGGTCAGAAATAGAGAAACAGCTATTGGTGACCTATGTGCAGATGCTTACAGAGCTATCAGTGGTGCAGATATTGCTTTCGTTAATGGTGGTGGTATTCGTGCAACAATCAAGAAGGGTGATATTACTACAGCTGACATGATTGCTGTACATCCATATGGCAACATGCTTTGTATGTGTTACGCAACAGGACAGGAAATTCTTGATGCATTAGAACTTGGAAGTATGAATACTCAAGCAATTAGCAGCCAGGATGGAAAAGCTGTTGGTGAAAGTGGTGGATTCTTACAGGTTTCTGGTCTCAAGTACACAATCGATACATCTATTCCTTCTAGCGTTGTTAGAGATAGCGATGGTCTCTTTGTAGAAGTTGCTGGCGAAAGAAGAGTTAAGGACGTTTATGTATTAAAGAATGGCGAATGGGTAGCATTAGATCCAAACGCAACATACACACTTGCTTGCCACAACTACAAACTTCAGGATATGGGTGATGGATATACAATGTTTGTTGACAACACATATATTCTCGACAAAGTTATGCTCGACAACCAGGTAATCATTAACTACATCGTTAACGACCTTGGTGGTAATGTTGGCGAAGAATACGCTAAACCACAGGGAAGAATTACAGTTATCTAATTTGTTTATTCCTCCCCACGAAAAGGGGAGGTAAACCAATTTAATAATTTTCTTTACAAGTAAAAAAACACAATTTAGAATTATAGAATAGCGTTTAAAATGAACGCATAAGGAGTTACAAATTATGAAGAAAACTTTGGCAATTGTCTTAATGGCACTCTGCTGCCTCATGGTTTTTGCTCAGGGAACAGCTGAGACAGGCACAACAACTGCTAAGACTCAGGATTCTCAGGTTAAGGCAATCCTTTTAACAGATGCTACAGGTATTGATGATAAGTCTTTTAACGCTGCTGCATGGAGAGGCATGATGGCTTTCTATGGTGATAACGGTGCTAGTAGAGGAACTCTCTATGAAAACGTTACAGCTCAGACAGCTGACGACTATCTTCCTAACCTCAAGAACGCTGCAGAGCAGGATTGGGATTTAATCATTACTACTGGTTTTACATGGGCTGATGCAACACAGGAAGCTGCTGCACTCTATCCAGACCAGAAGTTTATCATCGTCGATGTTGACTACCTCAACAAGACAGCTAACCTCATTCAGTACATCTATGAAGAAGAGCAGGGCTCTTATCTAGTTGGTGTTGCAGCTGCAACTCAGGCTAAGGAAGATGGCATTGCTAATCCAAAGTTCGGTTTCGTTGGTGGTATTGCTGGTGCAACAATCACAAAGTTCGAAATCGGATATATCGAAGGTGTTAAGAGTGTTTATCCAAACGCTGAAATCGTAGACTACTATGTAAACGATTGGGGTAACCCAGCAGCAGCTAAGACAGCAGCTAAGAGCATGTATGACAGTGGTGTTTACTGTGTATTCGCAGCAGCTGGCGGATCTGGCTTAGGTGTTATTAACCAGGCTAAGGAAGAAAGACTTGCTGGTAAGAACGTTTGGGCTATTGGTGTTGACTCTGACCAGTACGAAGATGGTGTTTATGCTGAAGGAAAGTCTGCTGTATTAACAAGTATGCTCAAGATGGTTGAGAACTCTACTATCGACGCTCTTACAAAGGTTAAGAACGGAACATGGGAAGGTGGAGTTGTTACACAGAATATGGCTAACGAAGGTGTTGGTTATGCTAAGACAAATTCTGAGCTTAAGGCTAGTGCTGTTGCAGCTGTTGAACAGGCTAAGGCTGACATCCTCAGTGGAAAGATTGTTGTTAACAAGACATACGCAGCTAGCTTAGCTAAGGGTCTTGCTCCAGCAGGTCTTGGTGCTATTGACGACTGATTCTATTCAGTTTCTATTTATAGACACGCTCCTATGAGGGGCGTGCCTTTATAATTATTATTCTTAGCTTAAGAATAAAGGAAAAAGGTTACAGAATTGAGCGAATATGCAATTCAGATGCTAGGCATCACAAAAACCTTCCCAGGCATTATTGCTAACGATAACGTAAACCTGGAAGTTAAGAAAAATGAAGTCCTTGCTATTTTAGGAGAAAATGGTGCAGGTAAGAGTACTCTTATGTCTGTCCTTTTTGGCGCCTATCCTGCAGATGCTGGTCGTATTTTAATTGATGGCAAGGAAGTAAAGATTACAGATCCTAATGTTGCAACAAAACTCGGCATTGGAATGGTTCACCAGCATTTTAAGCTTGTTCATAACTATACTGTTACAGAAAACATTGTACTTGGCCGTGAGCCTAGAACAAAGGCTGGAATATTATCACTAAAAGATGCAGAAAAGAGAGTTGCAGAACTTAGTGATAGGTATGGCTTACACGTTGATCCAAAATCAAAGATAGATGATATAACTGTTGGACAACAACAGAGAGTTGAGATTTTAAAGACACTCTATTCTGATAGTAACATTATTATTCTTGATGAGCCTACAGCTGTTCTTACCCCACAGGAAATTGATGAGTTAATGGATATCATTCGCCTCTTAAAGAAAGAGGGAAAGACAATCGTTCTCATTACACATAAATTAAAAGAAATAAAAGCGGTTGCTGATCGTTGTACAGTACTTAGACGTGGAAAATACATCGGAACAATTGATATCACACCAGAAACAAGCGAACAAGAACTAGCAACAATGATGGTTGGTCATGCTGTAAAGTTCGATATCGATAAAGCTCCCTGCAAACCAGGCAAGGTTGTACTTGACGTAAAGAACATTACTGTTAATGACTCACTAGGGATTCCTAAGGTAAAAGATTTCTCTCTTACAGTTCGAAGTGGAGAGATTGTGGGAATTGCTGGTGTTGATGGTAATGGTCAGACAGAGCTTTTATATGCACTCTCTGGATTAAGCAAGGTAGAGAGTGGACAGATTTTCCTCAACGGTGAAGATATTACATCTCTTTCAATTCGTGAAAGAATAGAAAAAGGCATGGGCCATATTCCTGAAGACAGACAGAAGCATGGTTTTGTTGCTGGTTTTACTGTTGCTGAAAACACAGTATTGAAAGATTACTATACTCCTAAATATACAGGAAAGTTCGACGTATTAGACTATAAAGCAATTACTGAAAACTCAGATGCTCTTATTAAACAGTTCGATATTCGCTCTGGTCAAGGTTCTAAAACACCTTGTGGTTCTCTCAGTGGAGGAAACCAGCAGAAGGTAATTGTTGCACGTGAGATTTCTCTTTCTCCAGATCTTCTTTTAGTTGCTCAGCCAACAAGAGGTTTGGACGTTGGTGCTATTGAGTATATTAGAAAACGTCTTGTTGCTGAGAGAGATAAGGGTAGAGCTATTCTGCTCGTTTCATTTGAGCTTGATGAGATTATGAATCTTTGTGATAGAATTGCAGCTATTAGTAAGGGGCAGATTGTTGGCATCTTCAATGAAGGAGAGAAGACAAGCTCTGAAATCGGCTTGATGATGGCTGGCGTAAAGGCAAAGGAGAACAAGTAATGTCTAAAGAAAAAAAAGAAAAAGTTGCCTTTATTGATTGGTTCTTGGACAATACAGCTGCAACAAGTGTTGCTGTTGTAATACTAGGATTCTTGGCAGGAGTAATCCTTTTGTTATGTATTGGTAAGAATCCTAGTGGTCTGTTTGTAGCTGTTAAACAATCCATTATCGGTAAAGCAGCAAAGAATGGCGGATGGAACTTTAGAAATGTTGGTGAAACATTAGCTTTCTCTATTCCTTTTGTTCTTTGTGGTCTTTCAATGGCTTTTGCTAACAGAGTTGGTCTCTTTAATATTGGAGCAGAAGGTCAATATGCAGTAGGAATGCTTGCTGCTCATATTGTGGCTGTTTGTCTTCCGGCTTTTCCTGGCCAGTGGCTTTTATGTATCATCGCTAGTATTCTTGCTGGCGCTGTTTGGGGAGGAGTTGTAGGACTCTTTAAAGCAAAATTTAAGGTCAGTGAAGTTGTTGCAACAATTATGCTTAACTATGTTGCTCTCTATCTCTATCCTCTTGTTTGCTTGTATCTTCTTCCTGAGGCAACAGTTAATAAGAGTGGTAGAACAGCAGATTTAAAACCAACAGCTCTTCTCGATAAGTTTTTAATCACAGACTCTGCTTTAAACATTGGTTTCTTCTTCATGATTTTAGCCGTTATTATTTATTGGTTTATTATGGAAAAGACATCATTTGGTTATGGTCTTAGAGCAACAGGTTTCAACAAAGACGCTGCAAGATGTTCAGGTATTAACGATACAAAAAACATTACTCTCGCTATGGCAATAAGTGGAGCTTTTGCAGGTCTAGCTGGTGCTTGTGTTCTTCTTGGTTCTATTAGATATTCAAAAATTCTTACTAGCCAGGATAACTACGGCTTTATGGGTATAGCTGTTGCCCTTGTAGGAAATAGTACAGCTGTGGGATGTTTACTTTCTGGTTATCTTTTTGGAGTCTTAAAACAGGCATATTCAATTATGCAGGGTACAGGTATTCCAAAGGAAGTTGTATCTATTATTCAAGGTTTAATTGTTATCTTCATCTCTTTCCGTAGCGGTTTATCTCTCGTAAAAGATAAGAGAGCTAAGCTTAAGGTAAGAAAGGAGGCTTCAAAATGATTAACACTATTTCTACAATAATGATGCTTGTATCTCCAATTCTTATCATCGCAACAGGTGGTATGATTTGCGAGCGTAGTGGTGTAACAAACGTAGGTTTAGATGGTTTGATGAGCATTGGTGCTTGTATAGCTGCAATTGTTCACCAACTTCTTGAACTCAGTGGCATGGCACGTGGAAGCTCAATTGTTATAGCTTTGCTTGCTGCTTCCGTTTCTGCTTGTCTTATCTCTGTACTCCATGCAATTGCATCAATTGACCTTAAGTCAGACCAGACAATTAGTGGTACAGGTATTAACCTTCTTGCTGCTGGTGTTACAGTCTTCATCTGTCAGAGAATATATGGTACAGACCGTTCTACAGCTTTCAATGTTGGTATGACAAAGGATGCTCTTGGTTTTTACCCAACGCTATATATTTCCATTGTTGTTATGGTATTAGCTTGGTTTGTTCTCTATAAGACACCATTTGGAATGCATCTTCGTGCTTGTGGTGAACATCCTGCTGCTGCAGACAGTGTTGGTATTAATGTTAGAAGAGTTAGATACATTGGCGTCCTCTCTTCTGGCTTCTTAGGAGGACTTGCTGGAGGATGTGCTGTCTTAACTCAGACAATTCAATACACAAACACATTCACAAATGGGCGTGGATTCATCGCTCTTGCTGCCGTTGCATTTGGTAGATGGACTCCACTTGGAGTAACAGGAGCATCGCTTCTATTTGGAGCATCTCTTGCTTTGAGTACAATTAGCTCAATGATTCCTGCACTTAAGGCTATACCTTCTCAGGTTTTCAACATAATTCCATACCTAGTAGCGTTAATTGCACTAGTTATCTTCTCGGGTAGAGATTATGCACCTAAAGCTGTTGGTATTCCTTATGAAAAGGGAAGCTCGTAATAATACTAAAAAGGGGTCTTCGGGCCCCTATTTTTAAAGGATAGAAAAAATGACACCTCATAATAGAGCAGAAAAAGGAGACTTTGCAAAGACAGTTCTCTTTCCAGGAGATCCTTTAAGAGCAAAGTTTTGTGCTGAAAATTATTTTGAAAAACCACGATTAATAACAGATGTAAGAAATGTGCTTGGATATTCGGGCTATTATAAAGGAATGCCCATAAGTGTTATGTCATCGGGCATGGGTGGCGCAAGTGCTGGAATTTATTCTTATGAACTCTTTACATACTACGATGTAGACAACATTATTCGTATTGGTACTTCTGGTGGTTTACAGAAAGAAATACCTGTTGGCGCATTAATTCTTGCGCTTACTTGTTCAACTGACCAAGCATGGGCTAATCAATATAATCTACATGGGACTCTTGCTCCTTGTGTTTCTTTTCCACTTTTTGAAAAGGCACTTGAATGCGTTAAGAAGATGAATACTCCTTACTATTGTGGAATGGTTTTTTCGTCAGACTATTTTTCTACATATAATGCATTGGGCCCTAATGAGTGGAAGAGCTTTGCGTCCCTTGGGGCGCTTGCTCAAGATATGGAGACGATGGCACTCTATTGTAATGCAATGTATACACATAAGAATGCACTTTCCATTCTTACTATGACAGACAATTGTGTTACAGGCGAAAGCTTTAAGAAAGAAGAGAGAATGGAAGGAAACAGAAAGATGATAGAGCTTGCACTTGAGACTGCGTATGAGGTTAACAATAAATGATTAATAACGAAGTAATTGATGCTATTGAGAATCGTTTTTCCTGCAAAAAATATCTTGATAAACCAATCGAAAAGGAGAAGCTAGATACAATTCTTGAAAGTGGAAGGCTTGCTCCAACATCTTTTGGCATGGAACATTTCGATATCCATGTATGTAAAAGTAAAGATATTCTAGACGCATGTTTCTATCAAGAAAGTATGAAAAGTGCCCCAATAACTCTTGTTATTACCGTTAAGAAAGCATCTTTTTATAATCCAGATGGTTCTTTTGTCAGAGAAAGAGGCTCTCGTTTTCCTGGTACTGTTGAGGAATACGTTGAAGACTACAGGGGATATTACGAGTACTTAAAAGACAATGGCCGCTTAGATATGTGGGCAAAAGCTCAAGGATACATACCTCTATCATTTATGATGATTACTGCTTCAAGCTTAGGTATTGAAAGTTGTGCTATTGAAGGTTTCAATAATGATTTTCTCATTCAAAAGCTTGGTCTAAATGGTGATGAAGATCAGGTATCAATCTGCTTAGCACTAGGCTACCCTAATGAGAAAAGAGAGCGAATTAGAAGAGATTTAGATAGTTTAGTTAAATATCATTTTTAGGAGAAAAAATGGACAAAAGAAGAATTATTTTAGATGTTGATACTGGTCATGACGATGCTGTTGCCATTGCTTTAGCTGCTGGCTTAAAAGATAAAATTACAATTGATGGTTTGATTGCAACTGCTGGTAACCAGATTAGAGAGAAAACTTTAAACAATACACTAAATTTAGCCGAGGCTTTAGATTTAGATTGTCCTGTTTTTGCAGGTTCTCCAATGCCTCTACTACGTAAGCAAGTTGTTGCTGGCTATATTCATGGAAAGAGTGGTTTTGATGGTCCTGTTTTTCCTCCAAGAAAAAAACAAGAATGTAAGGGTAATGGCATAAGATGGGCTCTTGACCACGTTATTAATAATCCTGGTGAGATAACATTTGTCTCTGTTGGCCCTTGGACAGATTTAGCTACTTGTATCAAAGCCGATGAACGTTTTGCTCCGTCTTTGAAGGAAATAGTTTTGATGGGAGGTGCTGTTGATGTTCCTGGCAACGTTACTTGCAGTGCTGAATTTAATGTTTTTGCAGATCCGGAAGCTGCTCAAATTGTTATGCAGTGTGGTGCCCCTATAACAATGATGGGATTGGATGTAACACTTCAGTTAAAACTGACAGATGAAATTATGGCAGAAGTCAAAGCAATGAAGGATAGTACATACAAAAAGATATTCCTTGATTCAATGAATTTCTACATCCCTTCGCTTATGCAAGCAAATGGTGATATGCCAGCAATGCATGATCCATGTTGTATTGCATATCTTGCTGATCCATCAATCTTTACATTTAGCTATAGACCTATCGTTGTAGAAACAAAGGGTGATTCTACCTATGGCAAGACGACGGGCGGGCTAGAAGATAAGAGTCAAAACACTAAGTTTGGAATTAAGGCTGATAAAGATAAGTTCTGGTCTCTTTTCCTATCTGCTATTAAAACACTTAAGTAGGTGAAGCCATGGCAAATATGATGGAAAACTTAAAAGAAAGCACATCTTATATTAGACAAATAATTGGTGATAGAAAAATTGAAATTGCAATTGTTTTAGGTTCTGGCTTAGGTGACTTAGCCGACGAGATAGAAGATCCAATTTACATTGATTATCATTCAATTCCGCATTTTCCACTTTCTACTGTTCCTGGACATAAGGGTAGGTTTGTACTTGGAGAGTTGGAAGGAAGAAGCGTAATTTGTATGCAAGGGCGTTTCCATTTTTATGAAGGTTGGTCAATGGAAGAATGCGTTTACCCAATTAGGACCATGTTCCTTCTTGGCGTAAAGAGTCTTCTTTTAACAAATGCAGCTGGTTGTGTTAATAAAGCTTGGAATGTAGGAGACCTGATGCTTATTACTGACCATATAAAGATTTGTGCAGAAAGTCCTTGTAGAGGAGTTAATAACGATGAGTTAGGTCCTCGCTTCTTTGATATGACAAATGCATATGATAAAAAGTTGCAAGAGTGTGCTATTAAGGCAGCTGAGAAAAATAACATAACACTTAGAGAAGGAGTATATATGTTCTTCTCAGGTCCTAACTTTGAGACTCCAAGCGAGGTAAAGTTTGCTTCTATTGCTGGTGCTGATGCCTGTGGAATGAGCACTGTTCCTGAAGCAATAGCTGCATCTCAAATGGGTATGCATATACTAGGTTTGAGTTGTATGACAAATATGGCAGCAGGAATATTGAGTCAAAAGTTAAATCATGAAGAGGTTATTGAAACTGGAAACAGAGTTAAAAAGACGTTTTCAACTCTCGTTAAAGAAATAATCTCTACTTGGCCTGTAGATTTTTAAACAAAAGTTACGACTTTGTCGGAAAATAACAAATTAAGTTGCTTCGCCTCTTTTTAAATATTAGCTTTTAAGAAGAGGTGATTTTATGAGTGACTTTAACAAACTATGTAAGGAATTTGAGCAGATAGATGCTACTACATATAGAGCATTGCTTGCAGAAAAGTCTTTGAAGGTTCTACCTGCATTGATGGCAATAACAGAAGATGGCCTTAGTGGAGCTGAGATTTTTGCAACATTCATTATGGGAGCTATTGCTGCAGATGGTAAGTTAAGCGAAGAAGAATGTCTTTTAGTTTATCCTCTTCTTTCTTTATTTTTTTGCGACAGTGTTAACTATGAAGATTGCAAGAAAGCAGTAAGAAGCTTAAGAAAAGAGGGTAATGAGCTAAAGAAGATTGTCGATGAGATGGTAGATGTAATTGGTCTTGTCTCTGATGATTTAAAAGATGATATTATTATCGTAATAATGCTTATAACAGCAATAGACGGAAAGATTTCTTTAAGAGAA
This sequence comes from Candidatus Ornithospirochaeta sp., assembly GCA_050874025.1. Classification (GTDB taxonomy): domain Bacteria; phylum Spirochaetota; class Spirochaetia; order Sphaerochaetales; family Sphaerochaetaceae; genus Ornithospirochaeta. The sequence goes on along the minus strand of JBNMJW010000034.1, from coordinate 7,746 downwards.
AAGAATTGGATTAAAAAGCTTATTGAGTAAATAGCTAACATAAAAAAAGAGGCTGTGGCGCTACTGTTTTCAGCCTCAATTTTTTTACTCAAAAAACGAGTAATCACACAAAGTGCTTAAGATTTATCTTAGTTCCAATCATTTATTTATTCTTTTCTTCTAATCTTTTACTTTTCTTTCATTTTCCCCTGACATTTTTTCAATTTTTAGCGTTTAAATTATAGGAGGGACCCAAAATGAAAGAAGGTTCTATTGATTTAAAGCGCGAGATTAAAGACAGTATCTTCTCTGCTCTCGTAAAAGAGAAGAAGTGGCTAAGAGAAGTATACTTATCTCTCTATCCAGAAGACACACTAGTTAAAGAAGAAGACATTAAACTAATAAAGCTTGAGAATGTCTTTATTAACGGTATGTACAATGACTTAAGCTTCAGAGTTCGAGAGAAGCTTATTATTTTTATGGAGTGCCAATCGACATGGGCACCAAATATTCCATTTAGACTTCTCTCATACTTTACTCAATCACTAAACAGAATAGAGAGGGGATATAAGAGGAATCAAATAGAATCTAAAATAACAATACCTCCTACAAAGTTCTATGTTCTATATACAGGAGAAAGAGAGAATACACCTCCATACTTATATGCACTCTTTGAAGATGAGAGTGATATATGTGCAAGAGTAAAGGTTTTGGATAAAAAGAATACAGTAGGTGTATTAAAAGAAATCTGTCTTTTTTGTGAGTTATATGATAAAAATGTAAATGAATATGGGCGAGAAGAAGAAGCGATAAAGAAGACACTTGAAGAGTGTGAGGAAAGAGGGATACTTGTTGCCTTCATAAAAGAACACCCAGAAGAGGTAGAAGAGATAATGAGTAGAATGAGTCAAGAAAAGAGGATAAATGATTTCATTGATTATTCTGTCAAAGAGAGCCGAGAAGAAGGAAAGACTGAAGGCAGAAGAGAAGGTGAATTATTAACTCTATTAAATCTTGTTAAAGAGGGACTTTTACCGTTAGATAAGGCTGTCGTAAAATCAGGGCTAACAGAAAAAGAATTCAAGGAAAAGCTAAGTAAAATATAGCTTTTAGCTTAACTTTTTAAAATAGTATTCTTTGATTGAGCCTATTAAGGTTGGTTTGTGACTTTTTTATTTAAACTATAAAAATTAGGCTGTATAGCTTGAGGATTTAGTCTTCTTGCATACAGCCTTTAATTTTTATAATTCTTCGCTTATTTTCTTTGCAGCCTCTTCGGCAAGGAGTACTGTTTCTTCTCCAGGCCTTATTGCTACTCCTTCACAATCTACGTGGACCATAACAGGAGATGAGATAATATTCATTTGCATGCTGTCAGCCCAAAGTTGGAGCCCTGTTATACAACTAGTTCCTTCTTCACTGCTTATGCTAGAAGAACTGAAGGCATAGAATATTTTACCTTCTAGTTCTCTTTCTTCCCACAAAGGTAGAGTTTGGTTTAAAAATGTAACCATCTCTGCAGAAGGAAGCGAAAATATTGCAGGACAAGCAAGAATGATGGCATCTCCTTTTCTTAGTTTTTCATTTGAAGCTAAAGGGAGAGAGATTATTTCTTCATAGTATTCGTTAACTTGATTATCTTTAGCTGCTGCTAAATGCAAATCTGAGTCTTCGATTCTATAGATTCTTGCATCTATATCTCTCTCTGCGAGTTTTTCTTTTAGAGCTTTTGCCATAAGAAATATGTTTCCGTTTATAGAATGGATGATGATATTTGCTCTCATCGTGTCCTCCTTACAATAAGAATAAGGGAATTATTTTTAAAAACAAAGAAAATAAAAAAGATTAAGAATGGAGTTTTTCTGAAGAAAAGGCATAAATAATCTTCATAAGGTTTGACAGTATAAAATACAAACGAATAATATTAAATAAAATACTTCTAGGAGGAGTAAAAATGAAAAAACTTATTGCTATTGCTCTAGTTCTTTTATTATCTTTCAGCGTTTTTGCTCAGGGTGCTGCAGAAAGTGCAGCTAAATCAACTCTCAAGGTTGGTATGGTTACTGACAGTGGAACTATCGACGATAGATCCTTCAACCAGGGAACATATGAAGGCGTTAAAAAGGCTGCGGATGAACTCGGTTTAGAGTGCACATATCTTAAGCCAAGTGGAACAACAACCACAGAATATCTAACAGCAATCTCTGACCTTTATGATGCTGGTTACAGATTTATTGCTTGTCCTGGATATCTATTTGCTGATGCAGTTAACCAGGCTCAGACTATGTATACAGATTTAAACCTCGTAATTATCGATGATGCTCTTACTGCAGGTATTGGCGCTAATACAGTTGCTGTTGTTTTCAAGGAACAGGAATCAGGCTTCCTTGCTGGTCTTGCAACAGCTTTAAAGCTTAACGAGGGTAGTGTCGGATTTATTGGTGGACTTGAGATTCCAGCTGTTCAAAAGTTCAATTGGGGCTTCCAGCAGGGTGTTAAGTATGCTAACGACAACTATGGAACAAAGATTGAGATGGATCCATCTAACTTTGTTTATTCTGGTTCTTTCTCAGACCTTGCTCTTGGACAGCAGCTTGCAACAGCTATGTTCAATAAGGGTGTAGATGCAATCTTCGCAGCAGCAGGTGGTGTAGGCGTTGGAGCTATCAACGAAGCAAAGAACAGAAGACTAAGTGGCGAAGATGTTTGGGTTGTTGGTGTTGATGTTGACCAGTATTCTGTAGGCGATATGGGTAATGGTTCATCTTGTATCCTCACATCTGCTATGAAGGATGTCTCTGGTGTTGCTTATGACATGGTTAAAGCTTGTGTTGATGGAACATACCCAGGCGGAAAACTATTAACTCTTGGTATTGCAGAAAATAGAGCAGGTATTCCAGCAACTAACCCTAACTTAAATGCTGACATCGAGAAGGTTGTTAGTGAAGTTTCTACTTTAGTTTCTCAGGGTAAGGTTGTTGTTGCTGCTTCTAGCGATGGCCTAATTAAGTAATTATTCACACGATTATATAGCCGCTCAAATCATCGGGCGGCTTTTTTAAAATTAAATGGAGTAGTAATGGCTCACGTAATTGAGATGCTGGGAATAAGAAAAGAGTTCCCAGGTATAGTTGCTAATGATGATATCTCTCTTCAAGTTGAAGAGGGTGAAATCCACGCAATACTTGGAGAAAATGGTGCAGGAAAGTCTACTCTCATGAGTATCCTTTTTGGTTTGTATCCACCAGATAAAGGCGTCATAAAGATAAGAGGAAAAGAGGTATCTATAAAGAGTCCAAATGATGCATTTGCACTTGGAATTGGAATGGTACATCAACACTTCCAACTTGTTCATAACTTTACCGTTGCTGAAAACATTATTTTAGGTAAAGAGGGTGGCTTTGTTTATGATATAAAGAAGGCGTCCAAAAAGATAAAAGAGATATCACATAAATATGGCTTAGAGATAGAGCCTGATATGGTTATTGACAATATTACAGTAGGTATGCAACAGCGTGTTGAAATATTGAAGATGCTTTATCGCGATGCAGATATCTTGATATTTGATGAGCCAACGGCTGTCCTTACTCCACAAGAAATAGATGATTTAATTGTTATCATGAAGAATTTGAGTAAAGAGGGTAAGTCAATTATCTTAATTACTCACAAACTTGAAGAGATAAAAAAGGTTGCAAAGAGGTGTACTGTCATCAGACGAGGTAAACTTATTGGTGTTGTTGATGTTGATAAAACAACTCCAGATGAAATGGCAACAATGATGGTGGGTCATCCTGTTTCCTTTAGAGTTAACAAAGAAAAAGCACACCCTGGCAAGACTATTTTAGCTCTTAATAATCTAAATGTAAGAAACAACAAGGGCGTTCTTGGTGTTAAAGACTTCTCTCTTTCTCTTCATGCTGGAGAAATTGTAGGAATAGCTGGTGTTGACGGAAATGGACAGAGTGAACTTGTTGAAGCAATTGCCGGACTAAGAAAAGTTGAGAGTGGAACTATTGTTTTCAAGGGTGAAGATATTACCCACTCTTCAATCCGTGAAAGAAATGATATGGGAATAGGACATATACCTGAAGATAGGCAAAAAAGAGGCTTGGTATTATCTTTCCCAATCTACAACAATATGGTAGTAAAGCTCTTTGATAAAAAGCCTTTTAGCCATAACGGATTACTCAATGATGAAGAAATTAGAAGCTACGCAACAGATATCGTAAAAGAGTTTGATGTTCGTAGTGGTGAAGGTATAGACAGCTTAGCTGGAAAGCTAAGTGGAGGAAACCAACAAAAGGCAATAATTGGAAGAGAGATTACTGCCAATCCTGAGCTATTAATGGCTGTTCAGCCTACTCGTGGTTTGGATGTTGGTGCAATTGAATTCATTCATAAGGCACTCGTTAATCAACGAGATAAAGGCAAGACTATTTTGTTAGTTTCCTTCGAACTTGATGAAATATTTAACCTCTCTGACCGAATTGCTGTAATGGCTTCTGGAAAGCTTATTGATGTAGTTAAGACAGAAGATACCTCTATAGAAGAGGTTGGCCTCATGATGGCTGGAATAAAAGGAGATAAAAATGAATAAAAAGGTTATGGCTTCCAAAACACTAAAAGAGAAAAAAGCATCTCCTTTTCTTGTTTCTATCTCTGCTGTTCTTCTTGGCATTTGTGCAGGAGGAATTCTGATCCTTTGCATTGGAAAAAATCCTTTCCTAGGATTCGAACGTTTGGCTTTTGGTGCCTTCTCTAATAAAAGAAGAATTGGAAATACACTAGGAATGGCAACCCAGCTTATCTTAATGGGCTTATCATTTTCGTTTGCATATAAGACTGGCCTATTTAATATTGGTGGCTCGGGACAAATGCTAATAGGTGGCATTACCTGTACAATCTTAGGTCATCACCTTCCTCAAGCTATGTCAAGGCCAATCTACTTGATAATTGTAATACTTGCTTCTCTTTTAGCTGGTGGACTATGGGGATTCATAGTTGGATTTCTGAAAGCTAAATTTAATGTCCATGAAGTTGTTTCTTCTATAATGCTAAACTGGATAGCTTTCTGGCTTGTTTACGATTTTATTCCACGTTTTGTTATCGATCCAACTATTGCTGTAAAATCTAAACCTCTAGATTTTTCAAGAACGCTAGGAACAAATACTCTGCGTAAGATTACTGGAATGTCCACACTTAATATTGGTTTTTTCTTAGCAATAATTTGTTGTTTAGCAATCTGGTTTATACTCAATAAGACAACGCTTGGCTTTAATTTAAAGACAGTTGGTGCTAATCGCTTTTGTGCTGAATACGCAGGCATTAAGACAGATAGATCCATAATGATCTCTCTCTCGATAGCTGGTGCTTTAGCAGGACTTGCTGGACTAACATACTACTGTGGATATTCTTCAATCATGGAAATGGGAAAAATGCCTAATGAAGGCTTTGATGGCATAGCTGTAGGTCTATTAGGTAATTGCAGTCCGTTTGGCGTTTTCTTGGCAGCTCTTTTCTTTGGTGCGTTAAAGATGGGTAGGGGAAGCTTAGCTGCGATAGGAATCCCGACAGAGCTTGCCGATACAATTATTGCTGTAATTATATATTTTGCAGCAACAAGTACTATTATTGCTTCTTTCTGGAATAAAAGATTCAAAAAGAGCTATGAAAAGAAACTAGAAAAAGAGGAGAAGAAATAATGGGTAGTTTTTGGAATATAATTCAAATAATAATACCAGGAGCAATAGCATATACTATTCCTCTTTTAATGGGAGCTCTAGGTGGTTTATATTCAGAACGAAGTGGTGTGACTAACCTCTGTATTGAAGGTTTGATGCTCTTTGGTTGTTTCTCTGCCGCAGCAATAATTGTGAAGTTACAAGCACTTGGCGTTAACTACACAGTTGCTATTATTATTGGGCTACTAGGGGCAATGTTCTTCTCTGCTTTATTATCTTTTTTCCACGCACTAGCTTCAATAAAGTTTAAAGCGGATCAGACAATAAGTGGTACGGCCATTAACATGGTTTCTACAGCACTCTCTCTCTTCTTAGCCCAAACAATTACTGGAAGTGGAAACATTACAGTTGTAAGAAGTATTATTCGCTACAATATCCCAATTCTGTCAAAGATTCCGCTAATAGGGCCATTGTTTTTCTCTCAAACATATTGGACAACTTGGCTTTGCTTATTAATTTGGCTTCTTTCTTGGTTCCTGCTTTATAAGACAAGCTTTGGTTTGAGATTGCGTGCTAGTGGTGAGCATCCATCTGCAGTAGCATCAGCAGGCGTTAGCGTCCATAAGATGAGATATATTGGAGTATTAACATCTGGTATTCTTTCTGGTCTTGGTGGCGCAGTAATTCTTGTTACATATGCCGGTGAATATAACTCATCTTCTGGAATAAATGGATTAGGGTTCTTAGCTATTGCTGCATTAATCTTTGGACAATGGAAGCCACTAGGAATACTTGGTTCAACTGCGTTCTTCGGACTTTGCATGACACTTGCAAATATGGGAAGAGTAATTCCAGGCTTGGATACAATTCCAACAGGAATTTTAGGTGCTTTCCCTTATATAGCAACACTTATTGCATTAATCTTCTCAAGTAAGAAGAGCTCAGCTCCTGCTGCTTCAGGTATTCCTTTCTAACTTGTTGGCTTATTTCTCATTATTCTTGCGAAAAGCTTTGGGAGATAAGCCGATTTTTTCTTTAAAGCACTTTCCAAAATGGCTAGATTGGCAAAAGCCCGTATCTATGGCGATTTCACCAATGGAATTATTTGTATCTTCTAGCATCTCTATTGCTTTTGATAGTCTGTACTCCATTAGGTATTGGTAAGGTGCTTTTTTTAATAAAGATTTGAAGCATCTGAGACATTCTGTTTTGCTTACATTTGCGCTTTGTGCAAGCTCCTCTAATGAAATAGGCTCTGAAAAGTGTTCTGAAATAAAGCGTAAAAACATTGTCATTCGTTCTTCCTGAATGGTTTTTCTTATCGCACTTTTTTGCAATGCTGTAATGTGGCAGAATTCTAGCCATAGGGTGCAAAGCGAAGAAAGAACTTCATATTCATATAAATCTGTCTTATTTTTTTCAATAATTGATAGCTTCCTTAGTAGAGATATTATCTTGTGATTTTGATTGCGATTCTCTATATGACAAATTGGTAAATTTTTGTTTTCTACAATTCTTACTACAGCTTCATTAGCAGGACAACCATCATAAAATTTAAGAAAATAATCAGGAAAAATAAAACTGTTGTAATGGCAGGGACTTCCTCTCTTTATCATGTGAACGACATTTTTGTTTAGAAATGCTCCTTCGCCTTCATAAACAACAGTTGTAGTTTCTAATGTTACGATATCTATTTTTCCAGACAGAACATATATAAACTGCAAATCCTCATGCCAATGCATAACATTGAAGCCAGCATTGAGAGGGGAGCTAGTATCATTTATGACATCCAAGACAAGATATGGAAAGCTAGTATTGTTTTTAAGATTGATTGAATTCACATATTGCTTTTTCTGTTCCATCTTTTTCTTGTCCTCTTATTTGGTGTTATTATGATATTTTTTGGCTCTGTTTTTATAGTATCACAAAGTATAGTGCGATATAACACAACTTTTGCGAAAGTTAGGTATAAATCAACCTAAGCACTTTTTGTTAGTATCCATTGAGATGCCTAATTTCTCAAAGATTTCGAAGTGCTGCTTCTTCTGATTGTGTATTAATATCTTGCCATTTGTGTCAGTAATCT
>JBNMJW010000033.1:0-17155 GCA_050874025.1 Candidatus Ornithospirochaeta sp. | reverse complement strand
GTTAATAGATATTGCTCCCATAAAAACCATTTTCCATCACTATTACGAACTCTTAGCTTAATTGGCCTTGGACTATCTGCACCAGAAGATGAAATAAATAGCTTCATATATCCATTCTCTTCTCCAGAAGTGTTACTGCTTTCAACAATAACTGTATATGGTTTATTTGGTGTGTAATTATTATCTGGAGTTGCTCCGAGAAAATAAGAGAAAGGAATATATGTCTTTCCTCCCCTAAAACGATCATTTATGAATGAAATCTCCATTCCATTCATTGGTCTGGGGCCACGAAGGAAGTTTAACATCTCTAATCCTTTTTCTTTGTCTTGTGCATATACACAAAGAGCACATAGAGTGAGAGAAGCTGTCTTAAAAGGTGTATCAAGACTGGCTTCTGGCAACATTTTTAGCTCTTCAATGCTTGATGGAAGCGCACTAAAGACGAATGTTTCTTTTTCTTTCATTCCTTGTTTGCCAATACCAAAAGTAGACATAATTAATATTCTCCTTTATTTTTTTATTTCTATTTCCTAATCGAAGAAGTCACCACAAATACGCCAAACAGGTTCCTTTTCATAGTGTTGTCGTATGCTCATCTTCGAAAAAGATGAGACATTGTTTATATCAGCTCCAGAACTGATGAGCAACCGTAGTATGCGAGTTATATCTTCTCTCATCTCATCTGTGATTGGATGGCCAGGATAGTCAAGTTGTGTTTCTTGGTTTACTTTGGGACACAATCTATTTATTTCTCCAATAGCTTCCATAAGAACATTTCGACCATAATAATCTGTTTTCTTAACATCGGAACCTAATTCAATCATCCTCTTAAGAAATGAAAAGGCCTCATCTGACTCCTCTTTTGTATGCTTCCATACTAAGTTTTCAATGTTCTTTCCGTCCCACTCTAAGCGCCTTGAGTTCCATATCGCCGTATTCACTGCATCAAAAAGGACAGGATAGCCATCTTTACATAGTTTCTTTTCTGCGATGTAGTTTACATCAGCGCCGTTTTCCAAAAGAAAGACCGCAATCTTCTTATGCCATCCTGTACAAAGTGAAACTTGTAGTGGTGACATATAGCGTGTATCTAAAGGTTTCTTTGGGGCGGGAATATTCACTAAAAGGGGATTATTTTTGACCATGGCCATAATACTCTCTAAATCATCATTTCTTATGAATGCAAAAAACTTATAGTCTTTATCATTAGACATAATATCCCCTACATAAAAAGCTTAGTAAGCTTGTACTCTATTATTAAAATGCACTTCTATAATACGTCAATAAATATTTATTAATTTTTTAGTGTTTATGTTAAAGCTTCCTTCTATTGGCATATTTTCAAATTAAACTGAAGAGCATTCATCTTCTTTATCCCAAATACTCTTTTTCTATAGACCAAAAGAGTAAAAGAGAGAAAAATATGCTCTATGGAACTCTATTTTGATAATGCAGCAACCACAATGATGAGCAAAAAAAGTATTGATAGCTATACTAATACTGCTCTTCTCTTTCCAGGTAATCCTTCTTCTAATCATCGTTTAGGAGAGAAAGCTAAGGAGGAATTAGAAAGAAGAAGAGACCATATAGCTAGCATTCTCAATGTCGATAGCTCATCTCTTACCTTCACCTCTGGAGCGACAGAATCTATTAGTCTCTTCTTCTCTTCTCTTTTATGGTTAGAGAAAGGAAGAGTAATCATTTCTCGCATAGAACATGAAGCTGTCTCTAGTTGGTCAGTATACTTAAAAAAACAAGGTTGGGATGTTGCTTTTTTAAAGACAAAAGGTGGTTTTATTGATAAGGAAGAATTAAAAGCATTACTCACGCCTGAAACACGTGCTGTTTTTGTTATGAGCGTAAACAACGTTGTTGGCGCAATAGAGCCAGTGGAAGAACTAGTAAAAACAGTTAGAGAATTTGAAAAGAGTATAAACCATAGAATTTATTTCTTCTCAGACTCTGTTCAGGCCCTTGGAAAGACAGACTTAGACTTAACAAAGTGGGATGTAGATGGAGCTTCTTTTTCTGCACACAAAATTAATGGACCAAGAGGCATTGGACTTTTATATTCTAAAAACCCCAATATGATAAGACCCCTTGCAAAGGCAGGTGGACAAGAAAATCAAAGGCGTGGTGGAACTGAAAATCTTCCAGCCATTGCTGCTTTCGATACTGCTTTAAGCGAGTGGTATGAAGAAAAAGACGAGATAGAGAAAAGAGCTAGAAGCATAAAAGAGTATCTAGTAAAAGAGCTAGAAGCTTTAAACCTGAAGATTCTTTCTCCAGAGAATTCTTCTCCATTTATTCTCTCATTCGAAGCACCTCTTCCTTCGGAGGTTTTTACTAGAATCTTGATGGATAAGGGAATATGTGTCTCTGCGGGTTCTGCTTGCTCTAATAATGCAAAAGGTAAGACGGAGAACGTACTAGAAGCAATGGGAATAAAAAACCAAAGTGCAAGAAAAGCAATAAGAATAAGTCTCGGGCGAACAACAACAATTGAAGAAGCAAAAGAATTGAGCAAAGCTTTAAAGGAAATATGTAATGGGTGAACATTTATACCTCATCAAGGAAGGAGAGATATCTCTTAAAGGTGGCAATAGAATCATCTTTGAAAGACAGTTAAGAGGAAACATTAGAGCCAAATTAAAGGGCTATGACTGCCATATGGATAAAACAAAAGGGAGGATTTATCTCTTTGTTGATGAGAGTTGCCCTAAAGAAAGAATTGAGATGGCACTAAGCACAACTTATGGTATTACTGGTTGGGCTGAAAGTTTTAAAACAGAAGAAAAAACTATAGACTCTATTCTTTCAAAGGCTGAAGAAATTCTTTCTCAATCCCCATTTTCAAACGAAGGAAGTTTCAAAGTAGATGTCAGAAGAGAAGATAAAGCTTTCCCATTCTCTTCTCTCGATATTGCAATAAAAGTTGCAGACATAGTTGAAAAGTATTACCCAAATCTTTCTGTTGATTTAAAGAATCCAGATTATACATTAACTATTGAAGTAAGAGATAATTGTTATCTCTACACAGATAACAAAAAAGGCTGTGGTGGCCTTCCTGTTGGAACTGCAGGCAGAGGCCTGTTACTTCTTTCTGGTGGAATAGATAGTCCCGTTGCAGGTTCTCTTATGGCAAAAAGAGGAATAAGAATGGATTCTATATATTTCCATGCTTATCCATACACATCAGAAAAAGCATTAGAAAAGGTAAAGAAGCTAGCATCTTTAATTGCGCCATACTTACAAGGAACAAGACTCTTTGTAGTACCATTTACTAAGCCACAAGAGTACATTAGAGACAACGCAATCGAAGAAGAAGCTACTCTAATGTTTAGGGCTGCTATGTTAGAAACAGCTGACTTAATAGGCAAAAAAACACATAGCCAAGCTATCATAACAGGAGAAGCAGTTTCTCAAGTTGCATCTCAAACATTGAGTGCAATGGTCTTTACAGACAGCATGACAGACTCTCTAGTATTAAGACCTCTTTGTGGAATGGATAAAGAAGAAATTATCGATAAAGCAAAGGCTCTTGGAACATATGAAGCATCAATTCTTCCATATGAAGATTGTTGTGTTGTCTTTTCTCCCAAACACCCTGCAACAAAACCAGATAAAGAAGAGACAAGAGAACACTACTACAGCTTGAACATGACTGCTTTAATAGAAGAAGCTGTCTCAAATAGCACTGTATATACATTCTCTCCAACAGGAGAAGAAAGATTAAACGAAGAAACAAAAGATAATGAATAAACTAAAACAATATTGGTATTTGGTCTTTTTTGCACTTATTACAGTAATTCTTTTTATTATCCACCCACTAAGTGGAAGTGAATTAGTTTCATTGAATTGGCAAAGTATTATAACCATAGTTATCTTTTTCTTTCTTGAAGAAGGAATTAGAAAAGAGAAGCTAATTCTTCCACTTTTTAAAGTTGCTAATTCAGTTAGATCCCTACCTTTTTTATTTTTCTTATTACTATTATCCTCTTTTGTTTTTTCCCTATTTATTTTTGACTTTTATACAGTACTAATTTTCATTCCTTTTACTTTGAAACTACTAAAAGAAAGTAAAAAAGAAAGCTATGCTCCGCAACTTTGTGCTTTAATAACCCTTTCTTCGATAATTGCTAATGCAATATCTCCACTAGGAGAAGCTAACATATACTTATTTTCGTCACAAGATTTTAGCCTTTCTTCTTTTCTCTCTTCTACGCTTTCTTTTACAATTCTTTCAATTGTTATTTTTAGCATTGAAGCTTTATTGGTGCTAAGAAAAAGCAAAGGAGAAGAGATCTATCTTCATATTGAAAACGAAGACTATTGGGAGAGTGAAAAGAAAGGCTTAAGAATCTTTTACTTAGCATTCTTCTTAGTATTAGTGTTTCTTCGTCGTTTCAATACAATAGATATCTTTATTGTTGTCGCCCTTTCACTAATTATCTTTGATAGATCTATATTTAAGAAAGCTGACTACTCTATTTTGCTAACTCTTCTATTTGTTATGCTTTCGTCTTCAATTCTCCAAGTGGCTAATTTTAATCTTAATGAAATTGTGTCTGTAGTTCTAACGAGATTAGGAGCACTAACTCTCTTCGGTGGAGATAAGGCAACACTGAACAAAACACTTATTAGTAGTTTTGTTTCTATCTCTTTGCCTCTAATTTTTAGCATAAGAGAGTTTAAAGAAAAGAAGAGAGAGTTTTCTCTACTATATCTACTACTCTCTCTTCCTTTTATTCTTTTGACGCTAATTATATTCTTTATCTTTTAACGTGAGCTTTTTACTCTATACTCGCTAACGCCTAGAATTGTCTCTCCATCAATTTGGAGAGCTGTTGGACGATCAAACTTAACGTGTATATCTTTTCCTTCGTGTAGCGCAACCATTTCTTTATGATTAACATGTTCTCCTTTAAAGATAGAAGGAAAGACCATCAGTGTTTTTAGCTTTCCTTTTCCGTAGAAGAGCATAGATGTAAGCTTACCATCCTTATTTAATCTATCTTGTTTAGGTGTTGGCATCATTCCTCCACCATAGAATCTACCATTCATAGTTGGGCAGAGCCAAACTTTTTTGTATTCATACGTTTTACCGTCAACAGTAATAGTACAATTAGTTGGATGATAGAAGAATAGTAAGCCTTTAATAGCAATGGAAGTATAGTTTATATTCTCTTTTCCCTCACTCTTTTCCTTATCGCCAACTTCACAACAATAGCCATCAATACCATAGCCAATACCATTAAGAAAACGATATGTCTTATTGTTTACTTCAACTATAGGAAGATCTTTAAGATACTTATTTATTAGTACTATCTCCCCTTCTTTTCCACCTATATCGTGAAAGAAGTCATTGCCAGTACCATATGCATAGTAATAGATATTATTCTTATAATCTAAACCATCTGTATCATTAACAAAGCGGTTTATTGTGCCGTCCCCACCAACGAGGTAAATATCATCAGAGTCGTCAGAACGTGAGAGTATTTCTTTATAGTTTACCCCCTTAGATACATCAAAGAATTCCAAGCTCTTTCCACTTAGCTTTTCTGATAAAACATCTTTACCGCTTTCACCATTCTTTCCTGCTTTGGAATTATAAAATACAATACTTTTATTCATTTTATCCCCTTAAGTTTTCTTCCATTTTATTTTTAATTTCGTCACTGAGTTCACAGCTACGAAGTGAAACTACTCTCTCTGTTGGTATTACATCTACAACCTTTAAATAAACATCTGAAGGCTTTAATCTTTTTATATTCTTAAATATCTTCTCCGTTCCTTCTATTGTAAGAACAACAATTGGCTTTTCGGCCATTTGTGCAATCTTGAACATACAATTATGGAAAGGAAGAAGAACGCAGTTCTTGCTTCTTGTGCCTTCAGGATATACAGCAATAGATACCTCATCTTTCTTTAAAAGCTCTGATGCTTTTACTATTGTAGGGACTGCATTTCTAATGCTCTTTCTATCAATAGCCATAAAGCAACATGCACGAATAAAACGGCCAAAGATAGGAATCGAAAAGTTTTCTTTCTTTGAAAGGAATGCTAGATGATATTTCTTAAAAACATACCAAGTTATTATTGGATCATAATTTGAACGATGATTTCCTACAAATAAAAACTTTCCTTCTGGTACCCTTTCTAATCCTTCTGCATGTACTCTAATACGAAGGAATTTTAATACCCTTTTTGTCGAAGAATCGAGAAGGAATCTATAAAACTTACTCTCTTTTTCATAGTCCTTATTCTTTACAAAAAGAGAGGCAACAAATAGGAAAACTATATATAAAAGGTACAAAGCTAAAAGAGAGAGCAATACATATAAAATGACCATTAGTTGTTCCTCTGAGAAAGCAAGAAATTATCAACACTACTCTCTAAGTCACATGAAAGGCTCTTGAGGTAATATGAACGATTCCAAAGAGAAGGAAGCTTACTCTTTAGACCTTTAAACTCACCTCTAAGTAAAAATGATGAGCTTCTTTTAAATTGCTGAACTAAATAATGCGGAGCATTTAGAGCAGATGATGATACTATCATCTCAACTCTATCTTCTTTAATGCTCAGTCTCTCTATATTTGTATCTATGCTTTTTGCTCTATTAAAGAGTATTTCTTTGAGCCTTTTTTGGACACCTTCATCTAATACTGGTCGCCTGTACTTTGTGCACCAAAGTATATAATACTTAGCTTTAGCTATTGTTAAACTTGACTCTTTCCACCTAGTTTGCATAGTTCAACATTATATATGTGGCAGATATCGAATTCAATATAGAATAAACTATTTGTTTTTTGATAGCTCTTCGATTGCAAGATGCAAATTGTTATTTACTTTTTCTAATGTTTCATGTGCTTTCTTTCCGTCTATTTTAAACATAATCATTAGAACGGCAGCAGTAACGCTTTTAGAACTACTTACCCACACATTCTCCACATCTGTATCAGAACAATTAGTAATTTTCTTTATTAACATCTTGGCTCTATTTTCAAGTTTAATATTAGTTGGCATTAAATTAACCATGTAATTATCATAAACAAGACCAAGCTTAATCATAGAAACAGTAGTAAGCATATTTAAGACCATCTTCTCTGCAGTTCCTGACTTTAATCTTGTACTACCACTGATTATTTCAGGACCAACATCAATGAAGATTGGGTAATCTGAATACTTAAAACTTAAGGCATCTCTATTACAACAAACAGAAGCAGTTTTGCATCCAATTGATTTTGCATATCGAAGTGCTGAAATAACATAATTTGCATTGCCTGATGCAGAAAGACCAACAAGAACATCGTTAGAAGAAAGCCCTATTCTTTTTAATTCCTCTACACTTTCATCACTATCCTCTGCTCTTTCGATAGGAAGACGTAGAGCTTTGTCTCCTCCAGCTATAAGGCCAACAACCATCTTTGGTGAAACACCAAATGTGGGAGGACATTCAGAAGCATCTAAAACACCAAGTCTTCCTGAGGTTCCTGCACCAATATAGATTAGTCTTCCATCTTTCTTAAATGCACTGACTATCTCATCTATTAGTGGATAGATACTATCTATAGCCTTTTCGACGGCATAAGCAACTGTCTTATCTTCATTGTTCATTATAAGGCATATTTCTTTTGTTGTTTTTGTATCTATTGCTTTGGAGTTAATGTTTATTGATTCTGTTTGAAGCATTATATTTCCTTTCTACTTTAGTTCGAGAAGTAAATCTTTATATCCTTGCATTATTTCATCTGGCGTTTTGCCTAGTTCTTTCATTACAGCAAGATATAAAATATCTACTAAAGCAAATTGGCCGTAGCGAGAATAGATAGCTGTAAGACGAATAATCTTTGATTCAGCAAGAGGTATAGAAAGGACATAATCACTAATTGATGACAGCCTATTCTTTTTTCCTCCAGTAATTGCGACAACGGGACAATTTTGTCTTTTAGCCTTTTTTACAGGAACGAGGACCTCTTTAGTTAATCCACTATAACTTATTGCAATAACAAGATCATTTGATGTGCATAATGAAGAATTCAAAATAGCAAGATTTGCATCGAAATTAAAGATTGCTCTTTTTCCTAACTTTATTAATTTCTGTGCAAAATCTTGTGTAGCTAAGCCAGAAGCTCCTATTCCAAATATATAAATATTCTCGCTTTTAGCAATTAACGACGCAACTTCGCTTATTGTCTGAACGTTGTTTAATGCAATTACCTCTTTCAAGACTTTATCTATATTATTAACAAGTTTCTTTTCTATTTGATAAAGACTATCTGTTAACTCTACATTGTAATCGTGTTTTTCGTCATTTTCTGCCCTACTAATACTTTTAGCTATTGCAACCTTAAACTGTGGAAAGGTCATTCCAAACAATAGCTTTGCAAATCTACTAACAGAAGATGAGGAAACAGAAGCCCTCTTTGCAAGTTCATTAATATTCATGGTAACAACTTCTTCGGGATTAGCGATAATGAAATCTGCAAGAAGTTTGTCGTTACCTGTAAGCGTCGAGTATATTTGCTTTATTTTGTCTATCAAAGAGAAATCTCCTTTTTACCACTAAATTTGAAGAACACAGTAAGCGCAATAATCGTTGTTAATAATAATATAGAAGAAAGGGCACATGCTACTCCCTCATTACCTCTTATTACCTCTTGATATATAGCAATAGAAAGGGTTTGTGTTCTTGTTGTATAAAGTAGTACAGTCGAACTTAACTCAGTAATTATACTCATCCAACTCATAAGAGCACCTGATAAAACACCAGGAATCATAACAGGGAAAGTAATCTTCCAAAAAGCACGAGACTTATCGGCACCAAGAGAAGATGCAGCTTCTTCGAGAGCTGGATCTATCTGCCTTAAAATTGCACTACTACTTCGTATTGTATAAGGCATTCTTCTTATTATATAGGCAACTATCATTATTAAAGCTGTTCCAGTTAAAACTATAGGCTTATGGTTAAAACCAAGGATTAAACTAATACCCATAATTGATCCTGGTATAATGTATGGTAATGTTGTAATGGCATCCATAATTTTTGTGATTTTACTTGGTCTTCGTACTGTTACATAGCTGAAGAGAACACCGATTATAAGAATAAATACCATTGCTAAAATTGAATAGAAGAATGTGTTAAAGATTGCCCTTCCACATGTTGAGAATGCTTTTGTGTAGCTAGCCAAAGAGAATTCATTGTAGTATATAATTCCGTCTGTTTTCTTAAATGATTGAACTACAACTACAGCCAATGGTAGAGATGCTAGAAGTGCTACTAAATATGCAAATATGTGACATACAATATTATATAATCCCTTCTTTTTTTCTGGTTCAATTGGCCTTAAAGAACTCATCTCTATTGTTGTTCTAGATGCAAAAAGTTGCTGCAATGAAAAGATTATTACGGAGAAGAATACAACAATGACACTCATTGCTGAGGCAAAAGCATAATCCTGATTCATCTCACCTATAAATGAATTATAGATTAAAACTGGAATAGTTCTATATCCCTCACCTATAAGCATTGGTGTACCAAAATCACAGAATATTCGCATAAAAACAAGGAAAGCAGAACTGAGTATTGTTGGTAGAATAAGAGGAAGAACAATTCGTCTCATCTTTCTTATTCCTTTACAGCCCATCCCTTCTGCACACTCTATTAATGAAGAATCCATTTTCTTTAAAGCACCTGAAACAAAGAGGTACATTAGCGGAGTCATCTTCACCACAAAGACTAAAAGAATACCAGAAAAGCCATAAATACCAGGGAAAGAAATTCCTATAGATTTAAGCAATTTTGTAATTATTCCAGCTCTTCCTAAAAGAATAATCCAAGAATAAGCTCCAATAAATGGAGGAGAAAGAATAGATACAATAACAATCATATCTACAATGGCCTTTCCTTTAATGCTAACTGTCTTCATTATATAGGCCATTAATGTTCCAGTAACCATCGTTATTAGAGTTGCAGCTAATGTAACCTTAAAGCTGTTTAAGATAGTTACTGTATAATATTCCCTACTGAAAAACTTTTTAAAAGCAGAGAATGAAAGCTTGCCAGTTTCACTATCAATAACGCTATTAACAAATATTTTTGATACTGGGTAGATAAAGAATATTAGAAAAAAAAGAATAGAAACAATAGTAACTATACTCCAATAGTCGAAGCGTTTTTTATTATTTTCCATCTATAACGCCTCCCCTATAGAATATCATTCATCATAGATTTTTCACTTTCACTGTCAAAAACATTAACAAGCTCTTTGTCAAATGATAAGAATACAGTTTCTCCATCATTTTTTGGAGCAATCGATGATTTAACACTCACCTTTACCTTTTGACCGTTTTCAAGTTCAACAACATAATCATAATTTGTACCAAGGAAAGTTCTCTCAATTATCTTTGCTTTAATTCCAGATTGAGAGAATTCAAATTCATCAGGACGAATAGAAAGCTTTGCTTCCTTGCTTTTTATTTTTCCACTATCAATACGTGGCAAAGTAAATGCATAGCCTGATCCATTTATCACTACGTTTTTATCATTTGAAATAGAGCAATCTAGGATGTTACTCTCACCAATAAATGTTGCGGCAAACAAGTTTTCCGGATGGCGATAAACATTCCATGGTGTACCTATTTGCATGATTACACCCTTATTCATTATCGCAATTCTATCCGAAACAGCTAATGCCTCACTTTGATCATGAGTAACATATACGGTAGTTATTCCTGATTTCTTTTGTATTTCTCTGATTGCAGAACGCATCTCAACTCTGAGTTTTGCATCCAAATTAGATAGTGGTTCATCCATTAAGAGTACATCTGGCCTTATTACAATAGCACGAGCAAGTGCTATACGCTGTTGTTGCCCGCCACTCATGTTTTGTGGTTTACGGTCTCTTAGAGAAGAGATTTGGACCATTTCAAGCATCTGGTTTACTCGTTCTGTTTTTTCAGGATCCTTAATTTTTCTCTCTTCTAAACCAAAAGCAACATTTTGAAAGGTTGTCATATGAGGAAATATTGCATAATTTTGGAATACCATTCCTATATTTCTTTTATCTTGGGGGACATTATTGATTAATTTATCATTAAAATAGAACTCGCCGCCTTCAATTGAGTTAAAACCAGCAATCATCCTCAATAAAGTAGTCTTTCCACAACCAGATGAACCTAAAAGGGTAAAGAACTCGCCCTCTTTTATTTCAAGTGACAAATTGGGAATAATTGTGTTTTCACCATATTTTTTGACAGCATTTTTTATACTAATAGATACACTCATATGACCACCCTTTCATTTTTTATTTAACAATTGATGTTAGTAAATCTGTAAATCTTGTCTGAACAGCCTTCTTAACTTCACTAGACCATACAGAGTCAACTGTAAAGATGTTTGCAGTTTTCATAATTTCTTTTGAAGAAGGAAGATTTACATCAACTCTAACAGGACATGCGCCTGAACTCTTTTCAGCAAGGAGGGCCTGTCCTTCTTTGCTTGAAAGGAATTCAGCAAAAAGCTTTGCGTTATCAAGGTTCTTAGCTCCCTTAATTATACAAACACCACTAAGCTTACTTGCAGCACCCTCTTCCATATAACAGAAATCTACATTAGGTGTATTTGATGCAATTAACTGAAGAGCAGGAGCATCCCAAGCAAGACCTACTGCATATTCACCAGAAACAACGCCCTTGTATGTTGCTGAAGAGCTATTTACTACTCTACCATCTAACTGTTTTAAGAGTTCTTCAACATAATCCCAACCTTCTTTTGCTTCGACATCACCATTACCAAAATCGATAAGCATGTTTTCAAGATGGTTGTAAGCAGAAGATGATGTACCAGCATCCCCAAAAGCAATCTTTCCTTTTAATGATGGATCTAATAGATCTTTATATCCCTTGATTCCGTTAGGAACAAGATCTGTGTTCCAAACAATTACTGGACAGGTTCCATTGATTGCAGTAAAAACACCACTCTTGTTCTTATATTCCTCAGGGTATTCACTATCTGTTGATGCAATATATGTTTCAAATAAATCTTTGTCTGTAAGTGCTTGGTATTCACCTACCCAAGTAACATCACAAGAAGGATTATCCTTTTCGGCTTTAATTCTTGCCATAACTTCACCAGTACTTCCAGTGATAATTTCAACTTTAATTCCATACTTTTCTTCAAAAGCAGGAACAACAGCATTAAGATTATCTGAAGATGTAGCTGTAATTAATACAAGGTTCTTACTCTCTTTTTTTTCTGAACTTTCAGCTGTTCCCTGTGCAAAAACTACTGACAAAGCAAGAAGAGCAAATGCAATAACCATTAAAGTTTTTTTCATAAAAATCTCCTTTTTTATAAAAACAAATTTAATTTAGAATAGTACACATAAAAAAATTTGCAATATTTTTTTATAAACTTTAAAATTTATTTTCACGACTTCTTGAGTATTATTATCTTTAGCCGTGTATTTCAAAGTATTGAGTTTAGTCTTTTTGTAAATAATCCTTCTTCTGAGAGGAGAAGAAGGATCTAGGGATTTATGTTCGAAACTATCGTCTAGAGTATTGGTTTAATGAAAAAACTTATTTCTTGAGAGCAGCTTAAACTAGAATCTTAATCCACTTCCTATATGAAAAGAATAATAAATAGATTTAAAGATAAAACCATAAGAGCAATTTACTCCTGATCTTAAAAAAATAACTCGCTCTTTGCCGAAACTATAACTTAGTGATGCCAATGCTCCAGCTGTAATATCGAAAATAGGGGTTTTAGAAATTGCCCAAAAGAGCCCTGGACCTAAAGATAGATTAATATCGAGGCCACCAAGCGGGCGAATTAATACACCTGCTCCATTAAAATAATTACAACAGATTCCTGAAAGATTACTTTCATCGATGGTATATCCAACATCAGTCCTTAAAAGTGTCGTAAAATTAATAGTACTCTCTTCTCCAAAAACTAGGCCATCTTCAAGGTAGCCACCGACAGCTATACCATCTCTCTTCTCTTCCTCTAAGCCTTTAACGGCCATAACTGAAATACCAAATGAAAATGAGTTTTCAGGAAAAGCAAAGAGAGAAAAAGTTAAGAGTGAGATAAAGAGAAAAATCACAAATGCTTTTTTCATTATGGACCCCCTAGTTCTTTTATTTTAACATAGGTATCCATAAAGGCAATGTGAAAAAAAACGCTCAAAAGAGCGCTTTTCAAATCATAATATGCATCTTTTCCATTATGGAATCGAGATTCTTATTACCTATTTCATTGGCCTTTTTTGTGCCACTCTTGATGATGTCTCTTACATCGCTCTTGTGTTCTTCGTAGTAATGGCGACGCTCTCTAATTGGATCAAGCATAGCGTTCATCTTTTCATTTAGAATCTTCTTACACTGAACACAACCCATTGATGCAGATGTACAATTGCACCTAATCTCTTCTACTCCCTCTTCATTGAATGCTTTATGATAAGCATATACAGAACAAACATCAGGATTTCCAGGAATCTTTACACTGATGCGATTTGTATCTGTCTTTGCATTTCTAATTTTTGACCAAACTTCATCTGGAGTATCAGAAAGATAGATTGCATTGCCAAGGCTCTTACCCATCTTAGAGTTACCATCCAAGCCACAAAGACGAGAAACACTACTTAGTCTATATTCTGGCTCTTTAATAGATGTGCCATACATCTCATTAAAACGTCTAACAAGACGGCGTGAGTACTCAATGTGTGGAATCTGATCCTCTCCAACAGGAACTAAGTCTGCATTACAGAATGTTATATCTGCTGTTTGAGAAACAGGATAGCCCAAGAAACCGTATGTTAATTTCGAAAAGTCATATTCCCTATTTTCACTCTGAAAACCATAATTACGAGCTTCGCTCTTAATTGTAGGGTTAATTAAAAGATGATTACATGTAGTAATCATTGAATAAAACATAGTAAGAACATGAATAGATGGAACTTGAGATTGTTGAATAAAAGTAACCTTCTCAGGGTCTAAGCCAACAGAAAGGTTATCCATCGTAATTTGATAGATTGAATCATAAATCAACTCAGGCCTTTCAAAATGTGTTGTAAGGGCTTGAACATCAGCTATGAGAATAAATTCCTCGTATTCATCCTGAAGCGCTACTCTATTCTTTAAAGAACCACAATAATGTCCTAAATGGAGTCTTCCAGTTGGTCTATCTCCTGTTAATATTCTCTTCTTTTCCATCTTATTTTCCTTTGCATCCGCTACAATTACATCCACTTGAATGTGGGTGATCTGTACAATAGTAGCCACTACCTTTATATATTACAGCTCCCGGTTCTGCAATAACTCTCTTAGCTTTAGCCCCGCAAAGAGGACAAACATCATCCTTATCTGCATCTTCAAAGTCCTTCATTGCATCATAAGAGTGTCCACAAGAAGAACATTTATAAGAATAAATTGGCATTATAATAATCCTCCTAGACCTTTCGAAAGAATTTCTTGGGCCTTCTCTTTCATTTCGCCAGAAAGAGGATAGTCATTAATTAAAACAGTACTATCATCTGTTGTAAAAATACTAGCTAGAGCCTTTGTATTTAAGCTTTCACCACTACGTCTTATGCTTTGCACTAACTGATTGCGAAATAGAGTATTAAGTGCTCTAGCTGTGCCTATGCTCGTCGTATTTATATATCCCGAAAGCGTCAATACTCCACTTCGATTATTAAAAAGCAGACAAGTTTGCGTTATTTCATCAATAACTGCTTGAGTAATATCAAAGCCAAGATCGATAAGAGTTTGTGGCTCAAAGACATATAAAGAAAAAGCACTCGATGCCATTAGCTCTGCTGTCTCATCATCTATGAGCATTCGCCGCTCTGTATAAGAGCGTTTAAAGAGCTCAGGAAAGCTTCCATCTGTGAATAAAAGCACTCCGTTTTGTGGTGAGTAGAGACTAATATTGCTATCGCTATACCACTTTATCTTTTCTTCTTTTTCTTTTTTGAATGAGCTAGATAGTCCAAGTGCTGTATTAGTCACAAAAGATGAAATATTGCCCTCTACAGCACCACTAGTAACATAGCTCTCATCTTCGTCACTTGGAAGAAGAGACAAAGAGACCCTCGTTGCTCTTTTTACAAAAGTATTCTCTTTTATGCTAGTATCAAGAATTTCATCTAAATCTCCTTCTTTTATCTTCTCAACATCTGTTGTTACAACAATCTCCCCACTCTCTCCAAGTGCTTGATAATAATACTCATCAACAAATGGAGTCTTATGAACACAAGAAGAGAGCAAAATGAGAATTGAGACAAGAAGGAGATAGACTTTTTTCATATTTAAATCTTTTCAACCTTTACAGAAACACTCTTATCTGCTATTTCAGCTTTCTTTCCATCATTTTCCTTAATAGCAAACTTAGAAGCTAGCGTTTCTTTACTAATGAAACTCTCAAAGCTAGAAGCAGCCTTATTGAATGTCTCGTCTCCCCAAACAGTAAGAGAAATATGATCTGCTACATCAAAGCCAAGATCCTTTCTTTCTGTCTGAACGAGTCTAACTAAGTCACGTGCAATTCCTTCAAGAAGAAGCTCTTCAGTTACTTCTGTGTCATAACCTACAGTTAAATCTCCTTCGTTTAGAACCTTAACATGCTCTTTTTCGCTTCTCTGAATTACGAGATCTGCTTCTGTGATATCAATTTCACCTTCTGAATACTTTAGCTTTAGAGGCTTACCTTCCAAAATACTCTCAATCTTATCACCATCAAGAACCTGGATAAGAGCAGCAACTTCCTTCATACTCTTTCCTAGCTTGCTTCCAAGAACCTTGAAGTTTGCCTTTGCAGAATAAGAGACAAGATCAGCTTCATTTTCTCTAACAAGAACGTCTTTAACGTTAAGTTCTTCTTTGAGAATGTCGACATCTTTAAGGAGGATATCTCTAACGCTCTTATTTCTGCTTACGACAATAAACTCTTTTAAAGGCTGTCTAATCTTAAGGTTAGAAGATGCTCTGAGAGCTCTTCCCATCTCAACGGCCTTCATTACAAGTCTCATCTCTTCTTCCTTCTCTAGGTCTCTTTCATCCCTGTTATACTCAGGATAATCGCATAGATGGACAGAGAGAGGCATATCTTCTGTTCTAAGGTTCTGATAGATAGTCTCAGTAACAAAAGGAATCATCGGAGCAGCTACCTTACAAACTGTTAGAAGAACTCTATAGAGTGTGTTATAAGCATCTTTCTTGTCGCTATCGTTTTCACTGCGCCAGAATCTACGTCTACTTCTTCTGATGTACCAGTTATTGAGATCATCAATGAAAGAAACAACAGCTTTAGTTGCTTCTTGAATATGGTAAGAATCAAAGCCATTTGTTGCCTTTTCAATTAATGCCTCAAGATCGCTGATAATCCACTTATCTAGAGGATTCTTAAGATCTTTAGTTGCTGTTACGCTTGGTTCATAGCCATCAATATTTGCATATGTGACAAAGAATGTATAAGCGTTCCAAAGAGGAATAAGGAGACTCTTTAAAACATCTTTAACAACATCGTCGCTGTACTTCATATCATCAGCTTCAACTAAGTTGGAATTGATTAAAGCAAAACGCAATGCATCAGCACCATAGCGGTCTACAACCTCCATTGGGTCGGTGTAATTACGCTTACTCTTACTCATCTTTGAACCGTCTTCAGCAAGTACGATTCCTGATACGATACAGTGTTCAAATGCAGGCTTACCATATAAAGCAGCAGCAAGAACTGTTAGAGAATAGAACCAACCGCGTGTCTGATCCAAACCTTCATTGATGAAATCTGCAGGGAAAAGCTGATCCCATTTATCTTTATTTTCAAAAGGATAGTGCTGCTGAGCATATGGCATAGAACCAGACTCAAACCAACAGTCGAAGATATCTGGAATACGACGCATTGTTCCCTTTCCATCTGGGCTTGGCCAAGTAAGATTATCAACAAAATGCTTATGCAAATCTTCGACTTTCTGACCACACTTCTCTTCTAGTTCTTTTACAGAACCGATTACTTCGATATAGTTAGAACCATCGCATTTCCAAATTGGAATTGGGTTACCCCAGAATCTATTTCGGCTGATAGCCCAATCGCGTGCACCTTCAAGCCACTTGCCAAATCTACCATACTTAATATGTTCAGGAACCC
>JBNMJW010000032.1:0-17306 GCA_050874025.1 Candidatus Ornithospirochaeta sp. | reverse complement strand
ATCATCTCGAATTTTTCCTTCGTATCCTATATTGCTTGGTCTGTAGTATACTCTTCCTTGTAACCCATTAGGTAGGTATTGTTGATTAACCCAATGGCCTGTATAAGAATGAGGATACAGGTATCCTTCACCATGGCCAAAGCCTTCACTATCTCTTGAGTCGTCTCTCAAGTGATTAGGTACTTCCCTGCTCTTTTCTTTTTCTATATCACTAAGGGCATCAAAAAAGCCAAGAGTACTGTTGCTTTTAGGACATGTTGCAAGATAAATAGCTGCATGAGAAAGGTGAAATCTTCCTTCAGGCAATCCAATTCTATCAAAAGCCTCTGCATCAGAAGTAACAACTGTTATGGCATTTGGTTCTGCCATGCCAATATCTTCACATGCAGATATCATCATACGACGAAAGATAAATCTTGGATCTTCGCCAGCACTAACCATACGTGCTAGCCAATAGAGTGTTGCGTCAGGATCTGAACCTCTAATAGATTTTATAAAGGCAGAGATTACATCAAAGTGATAATCACCTTCCTTATCATAGAGAACAACCTTCTTTTGAATAGATTCTTCTGCAACCTCTTTTGAAATATATATAACGCTTCCTTCTTCAGGAGGATAATGCTCTGGCGTAGTTTCAACAGCAAGTTCTAACGCATTTAAGAGGCTTCTTGCATCTCCAGAAGCCACTTCA
Organism: Candidatus Ornithospirochaeta sp.; assembly: GCA_050874025.1. Taxonomy (GTDB): domain Bacteria; phylum Spirochaetota; class Spirochaetia; order Sphaerochaetales; family Sphaerochaetaceae; genus Ornithospirochaeta. The sequence continues at coordinate 16,615 of JBNMJW010000032.1, read as the reverse complement.
ATTAAATGCTCTAATGCTCCCTCTTCAAATTCAACTTTATATTTGCCATAACCACGCTCTTTATCTGTAAGTGCTTGTATAGCTATTTTCTTTAAATCTGTTTCATCAAGAGGCTTTAATTGGAAGATTCTCGATCTTGAGACAAGAGCCCTATTTACTTCAAAGAATGGATTTTCGGTAGTTGCTCCTATTAAAATAAAAGTACCATTTTCAACCCAGGGTAGAAGCGCATCCTGTTGGCTCTTATTCCATCTATGAACTTCGTCAATAAAGAGTATTGTCCTCATTGAGTAGTGTTCACGTCTCTCTTTTGCCTCATTTATCTCTTCTCGTAATTCTTTTACACCTGAAAGAACCGCATTAATGGTAGAAAAATGACTCTTTGTTGTATTTGCAATAACACGCGCAAGGGTCGTCTTTCCAACCCCAGGAGGCCCATAGAAAATGATAGACGAAAGCTGATCCATCTGGATTGCACGACGAAGAAGTCTGCCTGGCCCTAAAATATGATCTTGTCCAACATATTCATCTAAATTTCTTGGTCTCATTCGAGAAGCAAGAGGCTCATTATTTAATTGTGGGAGAGAGAATAAATCTTCCATAGATTAACTCCAAAATGCTTTATAGGAAGGATTAGCATATACTGGGTTATTTCTAAGCTTTTCTTCTTCCTCTTTTAATATGGAATAGTAGTTGTTTAGCGCTATGGATACAACACGAGAATAATCAATCTCTTCAACTGTAGGTATATCTACCTCTTCTCCAATAAGAATAAGATTTGAATAAGCTGTTTTTATTTTGTCGCAAGAATCTTTGCTTTCTTCAAATGCAAGACTTAGTTTCTCGCTATTTTCTTCTAATGCAGAAAAAAGCAAACTAGATAGATAATCTCTTGTTACATTCTCAAGCGTATCTGTAATTAAAACACCACCTTTAACATATACAGTTGGATTGTTAGCGAGTTCTTCAGCAATGCTTAAAACATATTGAGGAAAACCATTAGCTATAGTCTCATTCACAACTTCAGCAACACTAGAAAGGTACCTTGCTTTGATGTCGCTATAACTTGGGAGATATTTTTCATAAATCTTATATTCTTCTCTTAAAGCATTGCCAAAAAGAGAACTGTCCAAACTCAATTCTTTAGTGTTTAGAACCATATCTTCAGCAAGAACTAAAAGAGCTTCCTTTTCTTCTCTTATTGTTTCTTCATTTTGAGTAGTATCTGCCTCTTTCGTAGAGAAACCACTCATAGATGAACATGACGATAAAAATAGCAAAAATATAAGCAAAAAAGAAAGAATATATTTCACAACTCAATAATACAAAGGAGAGAGCTTCTCTTCTAGTATACTTAATGCTCTTTTCCTCTTATTTATTATAGTAACAGTAGTAACACCAAACTTCTTTGCCATGTCTTTATTCTTCATAGGTGGGTTATCAAATAGACCAAACGAATGGACAATTATGTATTTTTCCTCAGCAGAAAGAGCCATGACAGCTTTTTTGATTGCACTATGTTTTTCATTTTCAATGTAGTCACTTTCAATATCTATGGAAGAAGCAAATATCTCTTCTGCAGTTTTATTATCTTCAGTCAGAGGCATGTCTAATGAATATACAACAGAGTATTTTTGAGCGTCCTTAACAGTTTTGTATGTCTTAGGCGATTTTATCTTTACACTCTTCATTATCTCTCTATCAGTTTTTAACTTAGAACTATTCTTTTTTTCATCGTTAATCATTTTGTTTAGAGAAGAAATATAGCGAGGAAGACGAATCATTCTACTCTCATTGCTTAGGAATAAACGAATCTCTATCTCCATCGCCTTCTTTGAATATGAAAAGAATCCCTGGCGAGAGAAATCAAAACTTTTAACAGCCTTACATAATCCGTATTGCGCAATACTTATTATGTCATCTTTGTATACCTCATATCCACTATATGAAAGATACTTTTTTGTGACACTCCTAACTAGTGGCTCCATTCTTTTTAAATACATTGGAATTAAAGTTTCATCATTTTTTGTTTTTTCAGCTAAAATAATAGTATCTGACGCTCTTTCCATAATTTACCCCATTTGCGAATAAATTCTAAAAGACTAACTAGGTCAAAAAATGTCCTAGCACTATTTTTTTAGCTCCTATTTTCTTTTTTCCTATTTTTGTACTAAATTAATGAATAGTGCCATATATATACAAACGAAAGAAAAACGTTTATATTTATTTGGCTATTAGCGTGTAATTATTTATTGCAAGGGAGTCCCAATAAAATGGTAACTGAAAAGAATTTTAAAGAATTGGAGAACAGTCAGGCATCTCTTACTCTAACAGTAGATGCTGCTTCAATTGAAAAGGCATACAGTGACAAGCTAGCAAAGTATGCAAAGAACATCGAGATGCCAGGCTTCAGAAAGGGCCATGTTCCTACATCTGTCATTGAAAGAAAGTTTGGTAACGACATTAGAGTTGAATCAACATTTGATTGCTTAGAGGAAAACCTCAAAGAAGCTATCGAAACACTTGATCAAAAACAAAAGCCTCTTGCCTACTCTACTCCAGAGTTACAGGATGAAGAGAAACTTCTTCCATTTAAGAAGAATGAAGCTGTTACGTTCACAGTTAAGTACGATGTTGCTCCTCAGTTTGAGCTACCACAGTACACAGGTTTAACAATTGAAACTGTTGATGCAAAGGTAACAGATAAAGATATTGATAATGAGATTAACACTCTCAGAGAACAGAATGCTCTTGTTGTTTCAAAAGACGGAGAAGCTGAGAATGGCGATATCGCAAACATCGACTACAAAGCTTACAACGAAGATGGAACTGTAGACGAAACAACAAAGAGAGAAGGTTTCACATTCACAATTGGTACAAAGTATAACTTCTTTAAGCTCGACGATGATGTAATCGGAATGAAGAAGGGAGATGAAAAGACAATCGAAAAGACATTCACAAAGGAAGATGATATTCCATCTTACGAGGGAAAGACTGTTAAGATTGACATCAAGCTTAATGAATTAAAGAAGAGAGAGCTTCCTGAAGTTGATGATGACTTTGCACAGGATGTAAAAGAAGAATATAAGACAGTTGCAGACCTTCGTAATGGAGTTAAGGCTGACTTAGAGAAAGAACTTGAAGAGACACTTAAGAGAAGAAAGCAAGATGCTCTTATGAAGGCTTTAATTGAAAAGACAACAATCAATGTTCCTAAGTCAATGATTGATGTAACTCTCGAAAGTGATTGGAGCAACTTCGTTAGACAGTCTGGTCTAAGTGAAGACAAGCTTCTCTCATTCTTCCGTGCACAGGGACAAGATAAGGAAAGCTTTATGGAAGGTTGGAGAGAACCAGCTACTCTCGACATAAAGAAAGAGCTTATCCTCTCTAAGATTTCAGAGAAAGAAGACTTCCCTGTTACAGATGAAGAGATAGAGAAGGAAGGTGGAGAGTCTCTCCAGAAGATGGAAGATGAAAAAGCAAAAGAGAGCTATAAAGAATACATCAAAGATAATCTCAAGTATTCGAAGACTCTTCCTTACCTAATGGAAAATAACACATTTAAGGCAGAGAAGACACTCTCTTATGAGGAATTAACAAAGCTACCACAAGAGGAGTAAGAGTTGTTAAAAACAAAAATGAGCACCTATGTCCCTTATGTTCTCGAACAGACAGGGACTGGGGAACGTACTTATGATATCTTTTCACGTCTTTTAAAAGATAGAATTATCTTTGTTGATGGTGAGATTAATGATGCTGTGGCAGATCTTGTTGTTGCCCAACTACTCTTCTTGGAGAGTGAAAATCCAAAGAAGGATATTAATCTTTATATCAATAGCCCTGGTGGAAGTGTTACTGCTGGACTTGCTATTTATGACACAATGCAATATATAGCTTGTCCTGTAAGAACTATCTGTATTGGACAGGCTTGTTCTATGGCTGCTATTCTTCTTGCTGGTGGAGAAAAGAACAATCGTTTCATTCTTCCTCATGCAAGAGTTATGATTCATCAGCCTTCTGGCGGTGCCGAAGGTCAGGCAACAGATATTATTGTCACCAATAAAGAGCTACAAAGAATTAAAGAGATAACAACAGAAATTTTAAGTCTACATACCTCAAAAAGTAAGGAAGAGATTTCTAAAGACATTCTAAGAGATTTCTACTTAAATGCAGAGGAAGCTGTCTCTTATGGTATTGTTGATAAGGTAATGAATAAGTAAATGGCTAGAAACACTAAATATTGTTCATTTTGTGGCCAACCTTTAGATGGTTCAGTTCGTGTTGTAACTGGACCTGGGGTTGCTATTTGTGAGAACTGTATAAAGACTTGTGAAGATATTCTTCATTCTCAGGAAGTAGAGGAAAATAACAATGAATTTGCTTCATTAGATATCCCTACACCTGAAGAGATAAAGAAATATCTCGATGAGTATGTTATCGGACAAGATAATGCAAAGAAGGTTCTCTCTGTTGCTGTTTATAACCATTACAAGAGAATTAAGTATGCTGAGCAAATTAAGGATAGTGGCGTCGAAATAGATAAGTCTAATATCTTAATTATTGGACCAACAGGAACAGGAAAGACACTATTAGCTAGGACCCTTGCAAAAAAGCTAAATGTACCATTTGCTATTGCTGATGCTACTACCCTTACAGAGGCTGGTTATGTCGGTGAAGATGTAGAGAATATTCTTCTAAAGCTTATTGAAGCAGCAGATTTCGATATAGCAAAAGCAGAAAAAGGTATCGTATTTATCGACGAAATAGATAAGATAGCAAAAAAGAGCGAAAACGTTTCAATTACTAGAGATGTCTCAGGTGAAGGTGTACAGCAAGCTTTACTAAAGATTATTGAAGGAACAGTTGCTTCTGTACCTCCTCAAGGAGGAAGAAAACATCCTAACCAAGAGATGCTCAAAATCGATACTTCAAATATCCTCTTTATATGTGGTGGAGCCTTTGTTGGACTTGATAAAGTAATTGCTAAGCGTACAGCCGTCTCTTCTATGGGCTTTGGTGCTAAGGTTGAAGAAAACGAAGAGAAAGATTTAGGAGAGCTTTTCAAACTACTACATCCAGATGATCTTGTTAAGTTTGGCCTTATACCAGAATTTATTGGAAGATTACCTATCCATGTAAGCTTAGATAATCTCAGAGAAGAAGATTTAGTAAGAATTCTTACAGAACCAAAGAATTCTATTATTAAGCAATATACGACATCTTTTGCGCTAGACAAGATAAAGCTTACATTTACTGATGAAGCTATCCACGCTATTGCTAAAAAATCTTTTGAGCAGAAGACTGGAGCTAGAGGACTGAGAAGCATCGTTGAAAACTTAATGATGGACATCTCCTACTCTATTCCATCAATTCCTGGCGTAAAAGAAGTTATTGTTGACGAAGACAGCGTCACCAAAGGAAGTGAGCCCAAAGTAATTGGGGAAGATAGCAAACTCCTTACATTTTAAAAATTACGACTAAAAGTAGGACGATTCAGTCCTACTTTTCTTTTATGGCCTACTCTATTCATCTCTTTTATTACAAGAGAGGTGGGTATGAATAAGGATTATTTAAGTAAAAGTGAAGACAACTATTTTACTTCCCTAGTAATTGATTACAACGAAACAAAAAACAAGAAAAAGAAAGAAGAACTTAGACCAGTAATAGAAGAAAGAGTAAAAAAACTCATCTATTTAATATGCAAGCAAAGACTCTTTTTAGATGATGAACTGACCTCAGCAGTCTACGTAAAGGTCTATGATGAAATTGATAAGATAATCTCTTCTTACAAAATAGCAACGTTTTCTTTTAACTCATATCTTAGAAATGTTTGTATTTTCCGCATCAGAAGAATATACAAAGAAAGAGAAATGAAAACTATGCTAGAGGGCGAATACTTATACGAAGAAGCACCTTATTACTTAGATGAGTGTCCACTAGAAAAATATCAAAGTAATTTTCTCAAGCCAATAATATATGATGTTTTAAAGATTCGCTCAATGTCTCTAAAGGAATTGGCATCATACATAATAACAACAAGAAGTGACGTAAACTCACCTAGTCGAACTCCTGCAGAAAAAGCATTAAAAGAAAAATTAAAAAATGAGTATTTCAGGCGCAATTTTATTTTCTTTATTCTCTCTATTCCTTTGGAATCTGTAAGAAATGAAACAGAGAATTATGCAAGAATCTTCAATACAGAAGAAGAAGCATTTATTCGTTTAATAGAACTAAAATCAAGGTTTTTAGGACAATATGAAGAGGCCAAAAAGAAAGACTTAGAGATTATAGCCAAGCATTGGCGGCTTATGGCAAAAATGAAAAGAAGCATGTCACTTACTGCTGACAGAAAAGAATACTGCATTCTCAAAGAAAACTACACAGCTCAAGCAAAATGCCATAAGAAAAAGATTGAGAAGTATTTTTCTTCGCAAAGAGGAATGCATCATGCACTAATTGCTAGCAATTTTGATGTATGTAGAACTACAGTTTCTATGGGGATATCTATAGTAAGGAAAGAGCTAGAAAAGATATCTAGCCTAAATCTAGAATGAAGAATACAATCGGGCTATGAAACTTTATTTTGCATCCGGTAATGAACATAAGAAGAAGGAGATGTCGAGACTTCTAGGAGGCTTTTCTCTTACTCTTCCAAAGGAAGAAGGAATTGACTTCGATCCAGATGAAAATGGCTCAACTTTTATTGAAAACGCAATAATTAAAGCAAAAACTCTTTATTCAATTGTAAAAGAGCCTGTTCTATCTGATGACTCAGGTTTATGCGTTAAGGCGCTATCAGGAAAACCTGGCATTCATACAGCTCGCTATGGAGAAGAAGAGTTAAAGAGAAAGCTGACAGATAAAGAGAAGTACATGTTTCTTCTTAAAAATATGGAAAATGTCGATGATAGAAGCGCAACATTTGTATGTGCTATTTGTCTTTATTTATCACCAGAACGCATCTATGTCATTCAAGAAGAAAGTAAGGGTAAAATTGCTCTTGAGCCAGTAAATGGAGATGGTGGCTTTGGCTATGATCCAGTTTTCTTTAACGATGAAGCTGGGAAAATCGTTTCAACTCTCAAAGAGGGAGAAAAGGATTTGTACTCTCATAGAGGCAAGGCTGCGCGAATAATTAAATTATTATTAGATAAGGAATTAAATAAATGATAGAAAGAAAAGATCAAAAAAAAGAAAACACTTGGGATCTATCTGCACTTGCTACTAATAGTGCAGAATGGGAAAATGAAATGAAAGAATTAGAGAGTAAAGTCGATACTCTTGAAGAGTATAAAGATAAGATGGCACTCTCTTCTGATAACTTTCATAATGCGCTTGTTACTCTCTTTGATTACGAAGAAAAGGCTGAAAAGGTTCTTTCTTGGGCATTTCTAAACTACAGTGTTGATTCTGCTAACCCTGAAGTAATGCAGTGGGCAGGACTTGCTAATATGCTAGAAGCAAAGATTAATGAAAAAACAAGTTGGATGCGCCCACTTTTAATGAGTATGAAACAAGAAGACATTGAATCATACTTAAAAGAAGATAGAAACAAAGATTACAGAATCTTTATTCAAAAGCAACTTAGAATGAAAGAGCATGTTCTCTCAGAAAAAGAAGAAAGACTCTTAAGCCTTTATTCTGCTAATAGTTCTGGCTACCAACAGGCATTCATGGATGCAAACAATATTGACCTAGATTTTGGTTATATTGGAGATGAAAAGCTTACCCACTCTACATTTGCAAAATTCATTAGAAGTAAAGATGAGAAGATTAGAGAGCAAGCTTACAAACAGTTATATAAAGAGTATGAAAAGCACCAACATGTTCTTGGTAGAATCTTTGAAGGTAGTATAAAGAATGATATCTTTGAGGCAAAAGCAAGAGGCTTTAATTCTGCTCTAGAAGCAGCTCTCTTTCCAGATAATGTTCCAAAGACAGTATATACATCTCTAATTGAGAATGTTCATAAAGCATTCCCTATTCTTCATCGTTACTATGCTCTAAGAGCAAAGATGATGGGAAAAGAAAAACTCAAGCACTATGATGTATACACAGCTATCGTACCTGAAGTAAATAGCAAACATACATATTCTGAAGCTGTTAGCTTAATTAAGGAAGCTGTTAAACCACTTGGTGAAGATTACTCTGAAATTCTAGTAAAGGGTTTAACTACAGAGAGATGGGTTGATAGATATGAGAACAAGGGTAAGCGCAGTGGAGCATTCTCTGCAGGTGGCTTTATTGGTAACCCATACATTTTAACAAACTTCGAAGAAGATGTTTTGGATAGTGTCTTCACACTTATTCACGAGGGTGGACACTCTATGCACTCATATTTCTCTAGCCATAACAATCCTTTCCCTCACTACAATTACACAATATTTGAAGCAGAAGTAGCATCAACATTCAACGAAAATCTACTCTCTGCCTACATGATTAAAAATGCAAAAAGTAAGGGTGAAGAAGCATATCTAATTGCTAAAAATATTGATGATATTGTTGCAACATTCTTCCGTCAAACAATGTTTGCAGAATTTGAGATGCTATTGCATGATAAGGGTGAAAATGGCGTTCCTCTCACAATCGATACAATGAGAAAGACCTATAGAGAACTTCTTGAGGCATACTTCGGACCAACACTTGAATTTGAAGAGAATTCAGATATGGAAGGCTTACGTATTCCTCACTTCTATAATGCTTTCTATGTTTATAAGTATGCAACAGGAATAGCAGCATCAATTGCTTTAAGTCAAAGAGTACTTAATGGCGGAAAAGAAGAAAAGGATGACTACCTATCATTCTTAAAGTCTGGTGGCTCACGCTACCCTATTGAAGCATTAAAGGTTGCTGGTGTTGATATGTCTAAGCCAGATGCAGTAATAGCAACAACTAAGCACTTCGAATCTTTGATTAACAGACTAGAAGAACTAACAAAATAAACTATTTTTCAAGGAGGGCTATTATCTTGCCCTCCTTTATTATTAGAGTTAGAGATCTACCACTCTTTTGATCCATAACAGATATTTCATCATTTTTGCAAGTTGAAATGAGACAGTTTTCTATTGGAAGTAATGATGAAAGAATTGATGAGTAGGAAACAGCAAAGCTATATGGTGAGAATGCGTATTGCTCTAACCACTTATCATCATAGTCTTTCTTCATAGCGCTATAAACAAGGCTCTCAACTGTTCCAGGTTTAATATCTGTTGCAATTTCTCCAAGTTTTTCAGAAATAGGAGAAACAGAAGAAAAGAGAGAAAATGATAGCAAAAATAGCAATAATAAAACTAATAGCTTTTTCACTTTTTACCTCCGAAGCCGAGTTATAGTGTACATTGAAGATAATTATTATGCTATATTCAAAGAATATGGATAGAAATGAAGCACAAAACATCCTCAATAGAGGTTTTACACATACTATAAAAGATCCACTTTGGCAAAACATTCCATTTACATCAGAACTAAAAGTTCTACTAGAAGAGAAAGATGTACAGAAGCTAGCACGAATAAAACAAAATGGACCGGCCTACCATATATATCCAGGAGCTGTTCACACACGCCTGAGCCACTCTATTGGCGTATATTATTTAGGCCGAGAAATACTATTATCTCTTTCTAGAAAATCAGATAACCTACCCTTTACTGAAAAAGGAATTATGAGCTTTCTTGTTGCATGCCTCCTTCATGACATTGGTCACTTTCCATACGCACACTCTCTCAAAGAATTGCCACTAAGAGAGCACGAAGAAATTGCAGGAGATATGATAATAAATCATCCTGAGTTAAAAAAAGCTATAGAAAATACAGGAGCTGACCCATTAACAGTATCATCAATAATAGATAAAGGAATGCTTACTGGAGATGAAGAAACACTACTTTATAGGAATATATTATCTGGAACACTAGACCCAGATAAGCTTGATTATTTATCTCGAGATGGTTTCTTCTCTGGCGTTCCATATGGCAAGCAAGATACCGATTTTATTATTTCATCTCTTTCTCTAAATAAAAGTAGGCTTTGCTTAGATAAAGAGGCTGTCAGTAGCGTTGAACAAATACTTTTTTCAAAATACATGATGTATAGAACTCTTTATTGGCATAAAGGTGTAAGAAGCGCAACTGCAATGATAAAAAAGGCAATTACAATTGCACTAAAAGAGAAGACAATTCTTCCTGAAGATTTATATGGAATTGATGACAATGAATTTGTTTTGCTTGCTTTGAGTAAAAAAAAGAAAACCGAGGCACTAGAACTAGTTGAAAAAGTTGAACACAACATTCTCTTAGAAAGAAAAGCAGAAAAGGACTATGCAGATAATGGTAAAATAGAAAGATTCTCACGTTCTTTTGAAGAAAAGGAAAAGATGGAGAATGCTCTATACTTGAAGCTGAAGCCTCAGTATCCAGAACTAAAGGAATACGAAGTAATAATTGATATCCCTGAACCTATTAACTTTGAAAGCCACATTGCAGTAATAGATGATGACAACCAAGTGAAGGATATATCTGATAGTGATATGGTCTTCAACTGTGAACTTTCGCATCTATTCCAGCATAGTCTAAGAAAGGTTGCACTCTATGCTCCAGAATACGTAAATAAGGAAGACGCAAAGCTTGCTCTATCAAAATACCTATATGAATGAAGAAAAAATAAGCTACAAAGATTTAATTAATGGTGATATTCCACCATGGATGATGAGGTTTATCAAAGGAGTAGGAAAAACAATAAATACCTATTCCATGATAAATAATGGAGAAAAGATTATTATTGGAGCATCCGGTGGTAAAGATTCGCTTGCACTTACTTTAGCTCTTGCATTACGCAAGAAATGGATTAAAGACGACTACGCTATTGAGGGTGTAATGATTGATTGGAAGGAACATCCTATTGAAGAAAAGGGACGAGAGAAAATCGAAGAATTCTTTGATGCTTTAAATGTACCTCTTACTGTTCTTTATGAATCTCAATTCCCGACATCTTTTAAAGATGATTTTAATTGTTATTTATGCTCCCGTAATAGACGAAGAATCCTCTTTTCCTGGGCAGAGGAGCACAACGAGAGAACAATAGCTCTTGGCCATCACTTGGATGATTTAGTTGAAACAACGCTAATGAACATGTGTTTTAGAGCAAAGTTTTCAACAATGAATCCTGTTCAAGAGTTTTTTGATGGCAAAATAAGAATAATACGACCTCTCATTGAGACAAAAGAAAACGTCACAAAGAGAATAAGAGATGTTTATGACATTCCTGTGATAAAACCAGTTTGCCCATATGACCAAACAAACGTCAGAGCTCGCTTAAAGCCTATCGTTAAAGAATTGTGTCATATAGACAAGTTAACAAGGGAACATATCTGTGCATCTCATGACTTTTCGTCGTTAAAAAATAGTAAACCAATATGGAATGAAAAAAAACTCTGTGATAATATGGAAAAAGAGGATTAATTATGAAGAAGATAACCTTTCTATTTGTTTTGCTGTTTTTAGTTACCATTACCCTCTTTGCATCTGAAACATTTACATTCTCTGGGCGCTATGCTCTAGTTGGGGCTAATGGAAGAACTATTAGAAGAACATCTGTTGATATAGCAAAAGATGGAGTTATTTTAGCAACAGGTGAAGAAAAAGCATATGCTACATCTACACCCCTTTCAATTACCATTGGTGAGAACTCTCTTGTCGCTATTAAAGAAGATGATGGATTAACACTTTATGTTATCTATGGTACAGCAAAAGCTAGCCTCTCTTCTAATGCATCTCTTACAATCTATACTCCTACTACAAAAGTTACAGCAGAAGGTGAAGGTGATATCTACACAGCATCTACAGATACCGATGAACTTACATATAACGCAACACTCTCTTCTTATACAGCATATGACTCAATTAGAGGAAAATATACTACGGTCGAAAAGAATGTTGGATATAACTACATCAAAGATATCTTCTTTGGTGAGGGTCTTGAAGAAAACAAGACAGAAGTAAAGAGTGAAGAAAAAGAAGAAGAAAAGACTGTTGAAGTTGTAGTTGAAGAACCTACACCTGCAGTAGTAGAGCCATCTAGACCAAACTCTCCTATCTTCAGTGAAATTAACGTTTCAATAAGTACTCCTAGTATGCCAATATTTGAGAGTGTCGTTACTTCTCTTAATAAACCTATTAAACCTGAGTTTATTATGCTTGATCAGTCACTTTCTACTCCTGATAAGCCAGTCATACTTGATAACGCTATTCAGACAATTACAGAAGACAACTTCGCTCCTCAGATTAAAATAACTCAAACCCTTGTTGATACTAAGGACAATTAATGGGAAAAATTAACCTCCTTCCTCCTCGCCTCTCCTCGCGCATTGCAGCTGGAGAGGTTATTGATAGACCACAGGCAATACTTCGTGAATTTTTAGATAATGCTATTGATGCTAAGGCTGATTCAATAGAGGTAAGTATTGAAGGTGGTGGTATTGATAGAATCAAAGTAAAGGATAATGGAGGAGGTATATCGCGAGAAGATTTAGAGCTGATTGCATCTCCCCATGCAACAAGCAAAATACACAAAGAAGACGATTTATACTCAATAGAAACACTTGGTTTTAGAGGAGAAGCACTCTACTCTATTGCTGCGGTTTCTACTCTAAAGATATCTACTTGCGACAAAGAAAGTGGCATTAAATCTACACTAACAATCGATAATGGTGTAAGAGAAGAGATTCTCTCATTTGGTCCAGAAGAAGGAACTGAGATATCTAGCGAAAATCTCTTTTATGATATTCCTGCAAGACGAAGTTTCTTAAAAAGAAGTAGTACCGAGGCAATGCTTTGCAAAAGCCTTTTTATTTCAAAAGCCCTAGCCTTTCCTAATATCTCATTTACACTGAAAATAGATGGCGCTACTAAGTTAGTTTGGCCTAAAGCTGAAAGTTTGAAAGAGCGCGTTATGATGCTCTATAGAGACTATTCTATACTAAGTAGCGATGTTTATTATCTCAAAAAAGAAGAAGATGAATATACAGTAAGAGTTGTAACAACCTCTTCTGCTGTAAAGCGATCAGATAAGAAAGAAATAAGAATATATGTCAACGGTCGTCCTGTTGAAGAATTCTCCCTTGTTCAAGCTGTTATATATGGTTATGGAGAACTTCTACCTGGTGGAAGTTTCCCATACAGTGCAGTCTTTATTACAGATAAGCCAGAACTCGTTGATTTCAACATTCATCCAGCAAAAAAAGAGGTAAAAATTAGAAATATTGCTGAAATTCATCATACCCTATCATCTTTAATCAAAAATGGGGTTGAAAGAAAAATTCCAGAAATAAAAGAGAGCGATAATCAATTCTACCTTTTTGATAGTGCATCAAGATGGGAAGATGGTAAGAAAGTTGAATCTTTTGGCAGTAAAATTGAAGAGTCTCATACTCTATACAAAGTTGAAAAACCTATATCTAAAATAAATCAGATACCTTCTAATACATATACACCTAAAGATAATTCTTGGCTTGAAAAAGCAAAAGAGCTAAAAAAGGCAAAAGAATTAGAGAGAGAAAGATTAGAATCACTAAAAAAAGAAGAAAAAGAAGAACCAAATAAGGATGAGATAACCTATATTGGGCAAGCTTTTCGTCTGTTTTTGATTTGTGAAAGGAACAACTCTCTTTATCTTGTAGACCAACATGCTGCTCACGAGAGGATTCTATATGATGAAATACTCTCTCAAGAAACAATACAAAACCTCCTTGTTCCTATCGCCATCAGTGTTGATGATATTACAGATGAATATCTACTAAATCATTGTTATATATACACAAAACTTGGCATAATGCTCTCGCAAAAAAGCAAAGGAGAATGGGAAATTGATGCTCTTCCTGCTGTATGTAAGGGCATTGAAGACAAAATAATTGACTTTGTCTCTAATTGCAAATCCGATGAACACCAATTAGAAGAGAGTCTCTTTGCAACTATGGCATGCAAAGCGGCGATAAAAATGGGAGACGAAGTTGATAAGTTTACGGCAGAAGCAATACTTGAAAAGGTATTCAAAATGGAAGAACCATGTTGTCCTCATGGTCGAACTTTCCTTATAAAACTAACTAAAGAAAACTTAATGAAGATGGTTGGAAGAACTTAATTATATATCTCTTCCCTAATAGTTATATTGTTTGAGTATTTATCTTGGTACTCTATTATCGCCCAATCAGCATCTTTTATATTATCAGTTTGACTAGAGTCTCTCTCAAACATAGTAACTTCAGAATTTATAGGTAAATCCGATAAAGAACCTAACTTACTTTCAACTTTATTAATTTCAACTTTTATATCTTTGGAGCTCCCCAAAGAGGAGTAAATATATAAAGTATACTCCCCTTCAGGAAAGATTGAGGATGGTGTAAGAGCAAGAGGCTGAGAGTGATACATTCCCCTATCTCCTTCAAGTTTTCCCTCCCAAGAGAGATCACCATCTGGACTGAGTAAGCGAAAAGTATATGTTTTAGCCTTATCACTCTCTTCATTAATGTTAAGGTTTGTTATACCCTCCTCTCTTCTCTCATCTTCAGCAATATAGATATTACGAGTAAAAGTAGCATCACCAATGGTGAAACTTTCACTAGTGCAAGATAAAAGAAGAAGTAGTAATAAAAAGGAGAGTATATATATAACCTTATGCTTCAATTTCTTTTTCCCTTAAATAAGATCTAACAGGATTAGCATATGTGTTTAGAACAAAACTTCTAAGATTGTTAGACAAATGATTAAATCTAGAAATAAAAGAATCTCTAACAGCAGATGTATAATAAGAAGAGAATTTATCTGTATTCTCTAGATAGTCATACGCAATGTAATTGGTATCAAAAAGATGATAATTCAAATGAATCTGTTTATCTATTTCTCTACTAATTTCTTCTGGAGTATTACATTCTTTTTCAATTGGAGTACCAATAGCAACATGAACATTACCTTTAAAGCATCTTATTCCTTTTACCATGCTTATAAGGTCCTCATATTTCTTCTTTTCGTACTTACCTTCATTTTGCTCCTTGATTATTTCCTCTCTGCCTTTATCGATATCATTTGGATCATATTGGTAGCTAATAGAAACTGGAACTATATTGCATTTCTTCATTAAATCGGCAAATGTGATACCACTCTTTCTCTTTGAAAGATATAACATCTTGAGTACAGCAGGATTAGTAATATCTAAACCGTCCTTGCTCCTTCCACTCTTTTGAGCAACCCAAATAGACTTGTTTTCCTCACTTATTGTCTCAATAAAGTATTCAGATAATCTCAAAGACTCTAAAAACTTTTCCCTCATTGGAAGTGTTCTTTTTACAATTATTCCGCCATTTACTCTTAGTAAATCTTCGACAAATTGATTAACCATAAGATTGTCACCTACAGCCATCTCACAAAGTGGCTTATTTCGGTGTAAAAGGGCGTAATCTAAGAGAGTACAATCAAGAATAATGTCTCTGTGGTTTGAGATAAACAAATAACCTTTTTCAGGATCTAAATCTTCACCACCTGAAATGGTAAAGTCTGTCATAGTTCTCTTTACTACTGCAGGAATTAAATAACCAGCAGTAATGACATGTTGAAACTCATCATACGAATGAACTGTCTTCATTTTTTCAATTATTTCTTTCACGATAGATGAAGCAGCTACGATATCACTTCCGCCAACCATATAGGCAAAGCCACCAAGGTATTCGCGTTTAGAAAGTAAGCGTTCTATGGCTTTATCAAAATCTTCTCCAAAATATGGTTCTATATCTCTATATAAATCTCTATTCATAATAATCCTCTTTTATAAAGATAATACAAATTCAAATGAATTAACTATCTTGTTACATGATATATCTTTTTTTATTAATAAACAAAAGAGGATATAAATAAACTCTACAAAACCCACACTAAAAGAGGATGCCTATTAAAGATTATCTAAAACATACTTTCTAACCTAAGTATTCTTTATTACAACTTTTCTAGTTTTTCTTTAAACTCTTTTTTGGGTAATCCAGACCTTTGGGCAGCTTTATCTAACGATAGAAGTCCTTCTTTTACAAGAGAAATAAAAGTTTCAATTTCACCATCTTTTTTGCCAAGTGCTATACCTCTTTGAAAGCCTCTCTCTTCTCCTTCTTCAAGATCTTCTCTTCTTTGGTTTTCCATGAAGTGCTTGATTTCTAATTCCCAAAGAATATCATCGGTAGTGTAAATAGTCTTTGTAACACCCTTTATCATAATTAAAACTTATTTAACCTTTCTTTGAACTCTATTTCGGTTAATCCTGACTTTTTAATAGCTTTATCTAATGGTAGAAGTCCTTCTTTTACAAGAGAAATAAGAGTTTCAATTTCACCATCTTTTTTGCCAAGTGCTATACCTTTTTCAATGCCACTTTTTTCACCAAGAATCATTCCCTCTTCAAGGCCATCTTGTCTTCCTTTTTCAATTCCCTTTTGAAAACCTTTCTCTTCTCCTTCTTCAAGATTTTCTCTTCTTTGGTTTTCCATGTAGTGCTTGATTTCTAATTCCCAAAGAATATCATCACTCATCATCCTCATTACCTCTATCTCTCGGTCTCTTATAAACTCTCTCAGAAGTCCTCTTT
>JBNMJW010000031.1:0-17326 GCA_050874025.1 Candidatus Ornithospirochaeta sp. | reverse complement strand
CGTGCTACTATTCATATGGGCGTTTCCTTTTTTTTGGTTTCAAGTTAATTATAGGAAATCGCCCTTTATTTTTCTTCTACTAAATCTTCATTACTAATTCTTTTACTTATAAATACCACCTAAAAAGATATTGACCCAAAAATTTTTGGAGGTTCAACATGAAACAAACAATGAAAGATGTCGATAAGGCTCTTAAAGAAGAAGAAAAGAGAGAAGAGAAACTAGCTAAAGAAGTTTCAAAAGATCTCAATAAAAGAGACTATGAAGAAAAGCACATGGACTCTGATGACGAGAAGCTAGAGGATTCTGCTGTAAAGAAGATTGTCTCTGCCGAAGACAAAGCAATGAACGAAGAAGAGCATCATTGTTGTCATAAGAAATAATTATCGACATTAGGTTTTAGCAATTGCATCTGGCACTTTTCTATTTAGTGTCAGGTGCTTTTTTTGGTTATTTAGATAGCTTGTAAATGTTGAGCATGGTTTTTTTTTGATTTATGATTGATTCATGAAAAAAAGAAAGCTTTTTCTCTTATTATTAATACTAGCTCTAGTCATAGCTATCGTAGCTATCTTTTTTTCATTTCGCTTAGTTGTTTTTGTCTATCCAACTTCCCTTGATGAGTATTATTCACGCTTTTATCATCCTCCACTACTGAATAATGGTTATTTTTGTGTTGAAAGAAAGGGGGAGAGGAAATCATTCTTAGAGAGAATAAAAACTGTAGACTTATATATTTATGCTCCTCTTTCTGTACTTGATGATGAAGCTATTACCCCATATTTCTTAATTAAAGATAAAGAGGGAATAACTATAGAGGTAGAAAGAGAAGATGCTAATATGTGGAAAGCTATTTTATCATCTTTCCCTGATAGAACATTCGTTGCACTCTATGAAGAAGAGGATGAAAACGCTTGTGCTACTTTTTCCTCTCTTATTTCTGAGTATCCAAATTTAGATCAATTAACATATTCAAATAGGGTATCTGTTGTAAACAAGGACGAGATAGTTAATGGTCTAGATAATTATTATGGGGTATTAGCACTTACCCCTGAGAGTTCTAGAGAAGCATTGCGTGACACTAGAGCAAAGATTGTTCTTAACGAAATATATGCTGCTAGCCTTGTGTCGCTAGATAGCATTATCTCTCTTCATTATGATTGGGAAAAAATAATTAGCGAGTATTTAAATGGAGGTAATATCTCTTTTTACTATACTTTTTCTGTTATTCATTAAGGTTAAAAAATTTTTGATAGCGTTTTCTTTTATAATCTCTCTATCTATCTTTTTCTCATTTGCTATTGATGACAATGTATACTCTGTATTCTCCATTCTATTGAGCTCGCCTCGTTTAGGTATTGGGGTAAGATATGGAGAATCTGTTTCATAAAGAATGCGATCAAGTGGGCATTCTTTTGCGGCTTCTTTGATTATATAGTTCTGTTTATATGTTACATTTCCTGCAAATGATATATATGCACCTCTATCTAATAGCTTATACATTATTTCTTTAGAAGAAGAGAAACAATGCATTATTGTTTTCTCGTCTATATATTTAATATTCTCCATTAACACATCGTCGGCTTCTCGGGAGTGTATTATTAGCGGAATATTGAGAGAATCAGAGAGCTCTTTCTGTCTAATAAATAGTTCAAGTTGCTCATCTATTTTTCCATAATCTTTCCAATGATTATCGAATCCACATTCACCAATTGCGTCTGCACCGTATTGCAAAATGTCTTGATAAAGAGAAGAAATAATAGATTCTACTTTTTCGCCCTTACCTGTACACCATGGGCCTGCTCCAATTGAAAGATAAATATCGCTATTAGTGCCAACAAGATTTATTCGCTCTTCTACGTCATGTGGGACTGTTCCACATTCAAGTCCTATAAAAGATTGTGGAAGTGTTACGTCCATATTTTTTTCACACATTGCGAGTAAATGAAAATGAGAATCGAAAATCATAGTTGAATCTTAGACAATTAATAAAACTATGTCAGTAGAAGAAAACTATTTCTTGTTAGATAATAATCTTATGAAAAGGGTAGGGTTGTTCTTATTATTTTTACTATGCTTCTTAAGTGCATTGTTTTCGAAGTCTAAGTATTCTTTTGAAACTGAGCATTTTTCATTTATTTTCTCTGAAAATACAGAAGAGAGCGCAAAGGAAGTTATAGAAAAAGCAGAGAGTTATTACTCTCTTCTTGTTGATCTGTTTTCCATTGATCCAGAAGTAAAGATTCCTGTCTATTTAACAGATGAATATAAAAGTTACAACGCATATTCATCTCTCTACCCATCAAATCATATTGTTCTTTTTGTGACAGCAACACCGTCATACTTTTTATCTAATAGCGTTTCTCCACTAGAACTAACATTCTTTCATGAGCTGACACATTCTTTTACTCAAAGCATTAAGAGTGAAGGCGTAAGCATTTTGACTAAGGTTTTTGGTGACTCATTTGTCCCAGGTAACTTATATATGAATAAATCTTTTATTGAGGGCATAGCTGTTTTAATGGAGAGTTTAAATGGAGAAGGGCGTTTAAATGACCCGTATTCACTATCTCTTCTTAATAGCGTTGCCTTAGAAAATATAGATCTTTCATATAAAGATATTGCTGGATCAAGAGATACTACGCCCGACGGAAATCTTTCATATATTCTTGGAGCTTCTTTTCTTTCTTATTTGAAAGATAGATTTGGATTAGATTATGTCACCAGTTTCGTAAGGAAGTGTTATCTTTTCCCTTTAGGAACTCTCGAGTCAATTTTCTCTTCTGTT
The DNA here is from genome assembly GCA_050874025.1 of Candidatus Ornithospirochaeta sp. Lineage (GTDB taxonomy): Bacteria > Spirochaetota > Spirochaetia > Sphaerochaetales > Sphaerochaetaceae > Ornithospirochaeta. The sequence goes on along the minus strand of JBNMJW010000031.1, from coordinate 14,538 downwards.
TTTGGTTCTTCTCTTTCTTCTTTATGGAGCGATTTTATTGCATCTCTTTACACAGATAAAAGCGTAATAATTCCAAGAAGAATATCTGAATATGGAAGTTTTAAGGAGCTTACAATACATGAAGGAAAGTTGTATTTAAAAGATACATCCTCTTCCTATTTGTATAAGCTAACTGATGACGAAGTACTTGAAAGAATCGATATCTCTTCATCGTCTCTCGATGCCTTATCTTTTTCTCAAAGCTATTATCTTTCGCCATATATAGGAGAAAAAGAGAGAAGAGTTGAAATAAGAGAGCTAAACGGCAATGGTAAAATTGTCTTTGATTCTTATTACTCGGGACTTCTTCTTTCCGACGACGAGGTTTTGCTTTTGAATGAGAAAGACAGAAACTTCTACCTTTCTTTATATTCACTTCCCGAAAAAGAAGAATTGGGCTATATAGAACTCGGAAGAAACATTAGTGTTGATGATTTTATACTACTACCCAATAATAGAGTCGCATTTCTTTTGGGAGAAGAAGGAAAGGTCTCTATTACTATTTTTAATCTAGACTCTTTTTCGCTTGAAAAGCTAATTCTTCCTTCTAGTATAGGTCTATTTTCTCTTTCTCTTAATAGTGACTCATCTCTTTCTTTTTCTTTTGTTGATAAAACAGACAACAGAAGCTTTGTGAAATATGGAGAAATAAGAGAAGAAGGTGGTGAGTGGCTATATAAATTAAGTAATGAAAACTATGTTGGAGGGGTAAATAGCCCAGTAAAACTTGGCGATAAGATTTACTTTGTTTCGTCATTTTTTAGTGGAAGTACACTTAGTGTTTCAGATTACTCCTCTTTAAGCTTTACTCTAGAGGAAAAAGCTGAAAGAAGTGAGAGAATAACAGAAAAAGAGAAGAAGAAAACAGTTGAAAATAAACGAGATTATTTTCCATTAAAATATATGACAAGAGGGACTCTTTTTCCTTTTGCATTTAGTGATAATAAATTTATTAGTTCACCTAGTGGCCTTGGCTTAGCATTTATTACACAAGACCCAACAGAAGAACATAGTGTTTTCTTATCTTCAGGCTACAGCCTTGAAAGAAAGAATCCTTTTGCTTTTGCTTCTTGCAGCTATCGAGATATCTTCAAGATTTCTACTTTAGGTATTTTGAATAATAACAAACTTCTATATGAAATAGATTTATCGTTGAATTATAAGTACAATCTTCACTCATATAACCATTATTTTACCTTTTCTGATACTGTTGGTTTAATTGGTTATGATAGCTCAATAGCTTGGTCAAACTATTTTTCATTTTATTATCAGAATGCATATAAAAGTGGAGTTGGACGTTACGATTATTTAGGTTATTGGTCAAAGGTCGAACTATATGACTTAACACCTATATTCTCTGTAGGACTAATTCTTCCACGCTTGCTTCCTCTTAATTCTCAGCCTAATTATTCTCTCTCTTGGCCACTGAGTTTACACACTAGCGTAATTGGAATAGATAAGCCGATAATCGAAATGGGTGGTAATATTACATTCTTAACATACGAAATTCAGAAGACTATAGTTCCTCTTTCTATATATTTACGTAATTTAGATTTTTCAGGAGATCTTAACTTCAATTTTAATACAAATACACAAGCTTGGAGTGAAGAATATAAACTTTCACTTTCACTTGCACTATCGCCTGTTATTGGTTATTTTTCTACTATTGGCGGAAAGGCAAGTGTGACACTGAAGTACATAAAAGAGAGTGGCCTATTCCTCTCATTTGCCTTTTCTTTAGAGGAATAACCATGGTATTCTTGATTGTTGTAGCTAGCTTTGTTTTTCTTTTTTTACTATCAACTCTTATTATTTATTTCTTTGTTTTTTACACTCCTGTAAAGAATCAAAATGATGTAATGCGCCCAATGAGTGGGCCAAATTACGCCAAGTATAGTAAAGAGACAAGCGATTTAATAAGAGAGCTTTTAGCGAAAAAATGTGAGATGGTCTATATAAAAAGTCGTGATGGCCTAAAACTAGAAGCTCGATACTACGAAAGCGAAAATAAAGATGCCCCGATTGCAATTTGTGCTCATGGCTATAGAGGTACGAGCATCCGTGATTTTTGTGGGGGCTCAAAGCTTCTTTCGTCTTTAGGTATGTCATTGCTTCTTATATCAGAACGAGGTTGCATGGGAAGTGAAGGCCATACTGTAACATTTGGCGTTAAGGAGAAGGATGACATACTAGATTGGGTTGAATATATAAAAAAGATAAAAGGGGAGAATGCTAGTATCTACCTTATGGGTGTGTCTATGGGAGCTCATACTGTTCTAACTGTGGCATCATCCCTCTCTAAAAGTAATGTTCGTGGTATTATTGCCGATTGCCCATATACATCTTCTCTCTCTATCATCGAAAGCGTTATGGCTAAAAAGCATTTTCCTCATTGGCTCTTTTATCCTCTTGTAAAGGCATCTAGCTCTATATGGGGAGCTTTCCACCTTTCAAGAAAAGGCGCTGTAGAGAGTGTAAGAAATACGACTATTCCTATTTTAATAATACATGGAACAAAGGATAACCTTGTTCCATATACGATGAGTGAAGAAATTTATAGTGCAAATAAGGATAAAGTAAAGCTTGTTGAAGTAGAAGGTGCAGACCATGCTCTAAGCTACATGGTCGACAACAAGCTTTATATTGAAAGCGTAAAAGAATTTGTGTCTTCTACAAGATGAAGCTATCTCCATCGTTAGGAACATGAACTTCTCCTGTGTAGTACCTTTTTGCTTCTTCTTCATACCTTTTTTGTCTTGTCGAGATATCTGTTCTATCTTCCGTATGATATAAGAAGAGCTTTTTTACTCCTTCTTCCTGGGCAAGAATTGCATTGTCTTTAACTGTACTATGATTTTTCTCATATGGGTGGAAGATTTCTCTATCTTCATATAGACAAAATGCTTCAAGCGTTAATGCGTCTGCGTTTTTTGCAATGCTTACACATTCGTTTGAAAGTGGTTCGTCTCCTCCATCAACAAATCTTTTTCCCTCCCAATCAAAAACAAAGCCAAATTGCTTGAGCTTAGTTGAGTGGATATCGAAGGGCGTAATAGTTCCACCAAGAGCATTAAAGCTTTCTCCGTCTTTGTTCTCTTCTAAAACTATTCTCTTTTGATAGAGAGATGTAACCTTCTTTGTTAAGGTTTCTTTGGTAAAATAGACAAACAAATCTAAGAGTTCTTTATGAGCATGGACAATTAAATTTGTCTTATAATTTCCTTTATTAATTTCTTCTCCAATGCGTCTTATTATCCAAATAGCACCAAGAAGGTGGTCTATATGGGCGTGGGTTAAAAAGAGGTGGTTAATATTACTTAATGGAATGTTGTTTTTCTCTAATAATGAGAGGATAGTATTTCCTCCTCCTCCATCAACGAGCATTCCTTCTCCATTGTTCTCTAAAAAAAGGCAAGTATTATATAGCTTTGTTGCCTGTGCATTTCCATTGCCAATAAATGTAACTTTCATTTCTCCATTATGTCGAAATATAAGAGAAAAAACCACATAAACAAGAAAAGTTTGCTATGATGGAGTCTCACGGAGCTTATTATGACTTACATTAAAATTACAGAAGAAAACATTGACAAAGAACATATTTGTTGCGCTATGTCAGGTAAACAAAGCATTACGAAAAAAGAATGGCTTAAAAAACGTTTTCCTGAAGGACTTGTATTTTATCGAAGTAGTGAACGTGGCAAATGCTTTATTGAATATATTCCTGCAGAGAATGCTTGGGCTACAATAAATGCTGATGGTTATATTTACATCAATTGCCTTTGGGTTTCTGGGTCATTTAAAGGTCATGGATACTCTAATGATCTTCTTTCTGAGTGCATTAAAGATGCCAAAGAGCAGGGGAAAAAAGGACTATGCATTCTTTCGTCTGTTGGAAGAAAGAAAGAGTTTTTAGCAGACCCAAAGTATTTATCATATAAGGGCTTCAAAGTAGCAGACACATCAGATTGTGGCATTTCTCTTATGTATCTTCCTTTCAAAGAGGATGAAGTTGTCCCTTCTTTTAAAGAAAGCGCAAAACACCCTAGAGTAGAAGAAGACGGCTTTGTTCTTTATTATACAGACCAATGTCCTTTTACCTACTATTGGGTTCCTAGAGTAGAAGAAGTAGCAAAAGAACATAATATACCTCTAAAGGTTATACATGTCACAACGCTAAAAGAAGCACAAAATCTACCATCTCCTGTTACAACTTATGCTCTCTTTAAAGATGGAAAATTTGTGACAAATTCAATTCAATCTGATAAGAAGTTTTTGTCACTTTCAAACATTGAACTTTAGTTTTTTTTCAAAGAAATAAGTAACACATTTTATTTCGATAAAAAAATAATAAAATTTTGTACTTCTAGTCTTAATATATGGTATTCTTACACCATCTAAGGAGGTCTTATGGGACTAATTAAAGCATTTTTAGGTGCAGCAGGAGGAACACTTGCTGATCAATGGAAAGAGTATTTTTATTGTGATTCTTTAGATTCTAATACCCTTGCAGTAAAGGGGCAAAAACATAGTAGTAGCCGTTCGTCTAATAAAAAGGGAAGTGACAACGTAATTTCTAACGGATCAGGAATTGTTGTTGCCGACGGGCAGTGTATGATGATTGTTGATAATGGAAAGATTGTTGAGTTCTGTGCTGAGCCTGGAAGATTTACATTCGATTCATCATCAGAACCAAGTATCTTTACTGGTTCTCTAGGCTCAGGACTGGTAAATGTCTTCAAAACAATGGGTAAGAGATTTACCTATGGAGGGGAAGAGGCTACAGACCAAAGAGTCTACTACTTTAACACTAAAGAGATAATCGATAACAAATTTGGAACTGCTAATCCTGTTCCTTTTAGAGTTGTTGATTCAAAGCTTAATCTAGACTTGGATGCTTCTGTTCGTTGTTCTGGTGTTTATTCATATAAAATGACTGACCCAATGACATTCTACAAAAATATTTGTGGAAATATGACAGATAGCTATACTCGTGATAATCTCGATAGCCAACTTAAGAGTGAATTTATTTCTGCATTGCAACCAGCTTTTGGTGCTCTAAGTGCTATGGAGCTTAGACCATACCAAATTGTAAATCATACAAAAGATTTAGAGGATGCACTCAATAGAGCATTAAGTGAGAAGTGGGGAAAGGATAGAGGCTTAACAGTTGCTTCTGTTGCTATTAGTTCTCTTACTGTTCCACCAGAGATATCTGAGATGATTGCTTCTGCTCAGCGTGCTTATATGATGAGTAATCCATCTATTGCAGCAGGCACTATGGTTGGTGCTCAAGCAGATGCTTTAAAAGCTGCTGCTAGCAATGCTAATGGTGCTTTCAATGGTTTTGTTGGCATGCAAATGGCACAAAATATGGGTGGAGTTAATGTAAATTCTCTTTTCGACAAGGCTCAATCTCAACAGAAAGAAGAGAAGAAGAATACTTGGACTTGCTCCTGTGGAACTGTAAATGAGGGAACCTTCTGCACTGAATGTGGCAAAAAGAAAACTCAAGAAACTTCTTCTAGTTGGATTTGTTCTTGTGGAACAGAAAACTACGGAAAGTTCTGTACAGAGTGTGGAAAGAAGATGCCAGAAAAGGTTAAGTATCGCTGTTCTAATTGTGGATATGTGCCAACAGATCCAACAGCTCCTCCTCGCTTCTGTCCTCAGTGTGGCGATAAGTTCGGAGACGAAGATAAGGTATAAGATGGTCCAAGAATATAAATGTCCTTGTTGTGGGGGAACTGTTACCTTTGACTCTGAAACACAGAATATGAAGTGTACATATTGTGACAGTGAATTCAGTGTTGAAAGCTTAAAAGAGTATGACAAAGTTCTAAACGAAGAGAAATCTCAACAAGATAAAGGAAACTTTGCTTCTACATCAGAGGAGTGGACAGAGGATGGCTTAAACCATTATGTTTGCTCCTCATGTGGAGGAGAGATTGTAACAAGTGAAACGCTTGCTTCAACAGTTTGTCCATATTGCTCTAACAATGTTATCTTGATGGATAAGTTTACTGGCATGCTTAAGCCAGATTTAGTTATTCCATTTAAAAATGACAAAAAGAGCGCTATAGAGAGCTTTAAAAAGCATTTGAAGAATAAGAAGCTTCTTCCGTCATTATTCCAAGATAATAATCATATAGAGGAAGTTAAAGGGGTATATGTCCCTGTGTGGCTCTTTTCATCAGATGCTAATTGTCGTCTTACCTATAGAGCTACAAGAACAACAGTATGGTCAGATCCTCGCTTTACATATACGCGAACTAGTTACTATCTATTAAAGCGTTCTGGAGATGTTAAGTTCCAGAAGATTCCTGTTGATGGCAGCGAGAAGCTCGATGATGATATTATGGAATCATTAGGGCCATTCGATTACTCAGCTCTCATTCCTTTCCAGACTGCCTATCTATCAGGCTTCTTGGCAGATAGATATGATGTAGATAGTTCGGTATGTAAGAAAAGAGCAATAGAGAAGGCAAAAAGTACTGTCGAAAAATACTTCAGAAAAACTGTCAATGATTTTCTAAATCTCAAGGTTGAAACTGAAAATGTTAACATGACAGATGGAGAAGTGAAGTATGCTCTTCTTCCTGTTTGGCTTCTAAACACAAAATGGAATGGAAAGGATTACCATTTTGCAATGAATGGTCAAACTGGGAAGTTTGTTGGAAATCTTCCAATAGATAAGAGTAAAGAGTTTAAACTTATCGGCTTATTTGGCGGAGGTAGTGCACTGCTTACATTCCTTCTTTGCTTGTTGCTCTATTTTATTTAGGAGGTAAGAATGAAGAAAATATTAATTACATTGGCATTTTTACTAGCCTCTCTTTCTCTTTTCTCATCTCCACTCTTGATTGATAATGCAAATCTTCTTTCTGAAAATGAAGAGGCAGAACTTACAAGAAAACTTGAAGAAGTGAAGACAAAGACATCTCTTTCTCTTGTTGTTGTGACAGATACTTCATCCTATGGCAAGGGCGATAGAGAAGCTGCTGATTACATCTTTGAAAATGGGGATTACGGAGACGATGGAGTTGTCTTCTTCTTAAATATGGGAGATAGGAGCTATTACATCTCTACATCGGGCTACGCTATGTACTCTCTAGATGATTACGCTCTTAGTGACGATAAAATATATTCTCCTGTTATATCTTATCTATCAAAAGGTGAGTATTATACAGCTTTCTCTAATTTTGCATCTTATGTTGAGATAGCTACTCAAGAGTCTACAAGAGAGAGTTATGATAATCATACTCTTAGCAGTAATGGAGATTGGGTTGAAGTTGAAGTAAGAGAAAAGAAGTTTGATTGGGCTATGTCTCTTCTCTTTTCTATAATTGTTGGTACTACTGTATCTATTATTGTAATCTCAAAAGAAAAGAGAAAGATGAAGAGTGTAGGTGCTGTTAACAATGCAGATGACTATGTTGTTCCAAATTCTTTTGTCTTAGATGAAGATGAGAATATTCTACTCTATTCCCATGTTTCTAGAGTTATGAAGGCTCCTCCTAGAGATGATAACAACTTTGGTGGAAATAGACCTCATCATACAACAACTCATATTTCCTCTAGTGGTGGAACTCATGGTGGAAGAGGTGGAAAATTTTAAGACATTTTTGAGTAATAATTCCCCCGCCTTATAGGTGGGGAAATTTATTGCAACTTACTCAATTGTTCTTGTTTTTATCTCTTATGTATTATCTAAGTATTTGTGGTTAGAGTATTTTACTCGATTACCTTCTAGCTGAACATTCGCTTAGAAGGTTTTTTTTTATCAATAAAATAGGGCTGCCACCATAAGGTAACAGCCCACAAACTATCTCAGAGGAGATTATTTATCATAAAGATTGATAAGGTCCTGTAAGTGTTCGTATCTTGCCTTAGCTTCGTCTTCATTAGCCTTAAATAGCCATGTAGCTCTTTCTGGGAACTCACGTGTAAGACGAGAGTATCTAGCTTCATTCATCAAGAATTCCTGGTATCCACCAGCTGGAGCCTTAGAATCGAGAGTGAACTTCTTTTCTGCAGCAGGGTTATATCTGAAGAGGTTCCAATAACCACAATCAACAGCCTTCTTCATTTCCTTCTGACAGTTAGCCATACCACCCTTAATAGAGTGCATTTCACATGGAGCATAACCAATAATGAGAGATGGACCATTATAAGCTTCAGCTTCTGTGATTGCCTTGATTGTCTGGTTAGGGTTAGCACCCATAGCAACCTGTGCTACATATACATAACCATACTGCATAGCAATCTCACTGAGACTCTTCTTCTTGATTTCCTTACCAGCAGCTGCAAACTGAGCAACCTGACCGATATTAGAAGCCTTAGAAGCCTGTCCACCTGTGTTAGAGTAAACTTCAGTATCGAAGACGAAGATATTTACGTTCTTCTTGCTTGCGATGACGTGATCAAGTCCACCATAACCAATATCGTAAGCCCAACCATCACCACCGAAGATCCAAACAGACTTCTTAGATAGATAATCTTTCTTCTCGAGTATTGCCTTAGCCTTATCGCAATCGCAACCTTCAAGAGCCTTAACGAAGTTATCTGTTGCTTCCTGGTTCTTTACTCCATCATCCATACTATCGAGCCAAGCCTGAGCAAGTGTCTTAACTTCTTCCTTATCACATTCGCTAATAAGAGCCTTTGTTAAATCAGCAAGATCCTGTCTAATCTTATCCTGTCCAATGTATAAGCCAAGTCCGTGCTCTGCGTTATCTTCGAAGAGTGAGTTACACCATGCTGGACCTTTTCCTTCCTTATTTGTTGTATAAGGAGATGTAGCAGCTGGGCCACCCCAAATTGAAGAACAACCAGTAGCATTAGAAATATACATTCTGTCGCCGAAGAGCTGTGTTACTAAGCGAGCATAGCTTGTTTCTGCACAACCAGCACATGAACCAGAGAATTCAAGAAGTGGCTGCTTGAACTGACTTCCCTTAACTGTATTGTCCTGCATATCCTTCTTCTCAGAGACCTTAGAGACACAGTAGTTGAAGACATCCTGTTCTTTGAGTTCGCTTTCCATTGCTGTCATCTGTAATGCGCCTGTAGGACAAGCAGATACACAAACAGAACAACCCATACAATCAAGAGGAGAAATAGCAAGAGTAAACTTGTATACTCCCTTACCCTTACCAGCCTTAACATCAACAATCTTAGTATTCTCAGGAGCATTCTTTGCTTCTTCTTCTGTTAGAGCAAATGGTCTAATTGTTGCATGAGGACATACGTAAGAACACTGGTTACACTGGATACACTTAGCGCTATCCCAAACTGGAACAGAAACAGCAACGCCTCTCTTCTCATATGCAGCAGCACCAAGTTCAAACTGTCCGTCAACGTGATCAACAAATGCACTTACAGGTAGGCTGTCGCCATCCATTTTGTCAACAGGGTTGAGAATAGTAGAAACCATCTTAACGAGGTCTTTTCTTCCTTCGAGCTTCTCTTCCTTCTTCTCGTCAACAGCATCTTTCCAAGAAGCAGGAACATCAATCTTAACAAATGCAGAAGCACCAAGGTCGATTGCCTTGTGGTTCATGTCAACGATATCCTGACCCTTCTTGAGGTAAGACTGAGTAGCCTTTTCCTTCATGTGCTGGATAGCTTCTTCCTGAGGCATAACCTTTGCAAGAGTGAAGAATGCAGACTGGAGAATTGTGTTTGTTCTCTTACCCATGCCAATCTTCTGAGCAAGATCAATAGCATCGATTGTGTAGAGCTGAATGTTGTTCTTTGCGATATAACGCTTAGCCTCTGCATTGAGGTGATGCTCAAGTTCTTCAAGTGTCCACTGACAGTTAATCATGAAGATACCATTTGGCTTAACGTCCTGAACCATCTTGAAGCCCTTTGTTACGTAGCTTGGGTTGTGGCAAGCAACAAAGTCAGCCTTGCTGATGTAGTATGGGCTTCTAATTGGCTTATCACCAAAGCGGAGGTGAGAAATTGTTACACCACCAGTCTTCTTAGAGTCATACTGGAAGTATGCCTGAACATACTTATTTGTGTAGTCTCCAATAATCTTAATAGAGTTCTTGTTAGCACCAACTGTTCCGTCTCCACCAAGACCCCAGAACTTACATTCGATTGTACCTTCTGCAGCTGTGTTTGGAGCATTCTTATCTTCTTCGAGAGAGAGATGTGTAACATCATCGTTGATACCAAGTGTGAACTGTCTCTTTGGATTATCTTTCTTAAGTTCATTGTATACAGCAAATACAGATGCTGGAGGAGTATCCTTACTTCCAAGACCATATCTTCCGCCGATAACCTTAAGATCTGTTCTTCCGTTTTCGCTGAGAGCTGTAATAACATCAAGATAGAGTGGTTCTCCAATAGCACCTGGCTCCTTTGTTCTATCGAGGACAGCAATCTTCTTACATGTTGCTGGAATAGCCTTGATGAGTCTGTCAGCCTTGAATGGTCTATAGAGCCTTACCTTGATGAGACCAACCTTTTCGCCATGTGCGTTGAGGTAGTCGATAACTTCTTCTGCAACATCACAGATAGAACCCATTGCGATGATAACTCTGTCTGCATCTGGTGCACCATAATAGTTAAATAGCTGATAGTCTGTGCCAAGCTTAGCATTAACCTTAGCCATGTATGATTCAACAACTTCAGGAAGAGCATCGTAGTACTTATTGCAAGCTTCTCTGTGCTGGAAGAAGATATCACCATTTTCATGAGATCCTCTCATGTGTGGGTGTTCTGGATTAAGAGCGTGTTCTCTAAATGCCTTAACAGCATCCATGTCGCACATATCCTTTAAGTCAGCATAATCCCAAACAGCAATCTTCTGAATTTCGTGAGATGTTCTGAAACCATCGAAGAAGTTAATGAAAGGAACCTTGCCTGTGATTGCTGATAAATGAGCAACAGGAGAGAGGTCCATAACTTCCTGAACGTTACCTTCGCAAAGCATAGCAAAACCTGTCTGTCTACAAGCCATTACGTCGCTATGGTCACCGAAGATGTTTAATGCCTGAGTTGCAACTGTTCTTGCAGAAACATGGAATACAGCAGGAAGCTGCTCAGCTGCAATCTTATACATGTTAGGGATCATGAGTAAGAGTCCCTGTGAAGCTGTGTAAGTAGAGGTGAGTGCACCAGCTCCAAGAGAACCGTGAACAGCACCAGCTGCACCTGCTTCAGATTGCATTTCAACAACCTTAACCTGAGTTCCGAAGATATTCTTCAGGCCATTTGCACTCCATTGGTCAACAAAGTCAGCCATAGGGCTTGATGGAGTGATTGGATAAATACAGGCAACTTCACTGAATGCATAGCTAACATGAGCTGCTGCGTTGTTGCCGTCCATGGATTTCATTTTTCTCACCATGAAAGAGCCTCCTTGACAATTAGTCCAGACACAAGTCTGAAAGGGAATAATCATTTTTATACAAAGAGAGAAGGGGCAAAACCATCTGTCCCACTTTGTCGATACGAATCAAGAATAACCTCATTTAGGACACATTTCAACCTGTTATGGGTTTTCTTATCTCTTCATTTTATATTTTAATAGCAAAAAAAAGACACGATTTTTCAACCGTGTCTAATCTTAATAAAGATGATTAGTTCTTCTCTGAGAAGTATCTCTTGAGTAAGCCTTCAAAAGCCTTTCCATGTCTAGCTTCATCTCTAGCCATTTCGTGAACTGTATCGTGAATAGCATCAAGATTATACTGCTTAGCAAGCTTAGCAAGCTCAAACTTTCCACTTGTTGCACCATTCTCAGCTTCAACTCTCATCTCAAGGTTTTTCTTTGTGGATGGAGTGATTACTTCACCTAAAAGCTCTGCAAATTTAGCAGCATGCTCAGCTTCTTCATGTGCAGCCTTTTCCCAGTAAAGACCAATTTCTGGGTATCCTTCTCTATGAGCAACACGAGCCATAGCTAAGTACATACCTACTTCGCTGCATTCTCCTTCAAAGTTAGCTCTAAGACCATCGATGATTTCCTTTCTAACTTCTTCTGGAACGTTGTCTCCGAAAATCTTTCCAACTCCAACTACATGCTCTGCAGCCCAAGAGAGAGATTTCTCTTCAACAAGTTTAAACTTGCTTCCTGGAGCCTTACATACTGGACAATACTCAGGTGGATTCTCTCCTTCATAAACATATCCGCAAACTGGACAAACCCATTTTTTCATATTTGTTTTCCTCCGAATTTCTTTTTCTTACTAGGAAATATTATCATTAAGAAAAGCTTTTGTGAAGTCTTTTTTTAATTTTTTTAAACAAAATCTGTAAATTGTGTAAAAAGAAGCAATCTATGCTTTTCTCTTGGAAACTTTTCATTACTCTAAATAGAGGAGGTTATATGATTCAGGATAAAATTGTTTCACTTAAGGATATTGAAGAAAAGAAGAGAGAGCTAACACAAAAAATGGAAAAACAAATGAGAGCTAGATTAGAGAGCTCTACTTATCCACTTCGTGCTCTTCTTTCGTATTATAGAAGTGCAATGATGGAGGTTGAGACAAAGTTCAAAGTATTGGATGAACAGTTTTCTCTTTCTTATGATCGTAATCCTATTGAATCTATATCTACTCGCCTTAAAAGCATTGACCAAATATATGATAAAGCAAGAAGAAAGGGGATTCCGATTTCTCTTAAGTCAATTGAAGAGAACATCTATGACATTGCTGGCGTAAGAGTTGTTTGTCCCTTTGAAAAAGATATTTACATGCTTCGTTCATCTATTTTGAATCATGATGATGTTGTTCTTTTTGAAGAGCGTGATTATATAAAAAATCCAAAAGAGAGTGGATACAGAAGCCTTCATCTTATAATTGAAGTACCAATCTATCTAGAAGAAGGTAAAAGACAAATGAAGGTAGAAGTGCAACTTAGAACAATGGCCATGGATCAATGGGCATCACTAGAGCATAGGCTAATGTATAAAAAAGATTTGCCTGATGATATTGCTTCAGATTTAAGGAAGAAACTATTAGAGTGTGCTGAACTTAATAGAAAGCTAGATATGATAATGCAAGACATAAAAGATACTACAGACCTTTATCTTGTCGATGATTGATTTCCTTATTCTTCGCTCCGCCTAGACAGTTGAAGATTTTTTGTGGTATTTCATGGATAATTGCAATGCCAAGAACCATAGCAAGGCAAGCATTTGCTGTAGCACTACCACTAGTTGCTGCTTTACTCAATTGCCCTGATACTAAGTAGTAGGCTGTCCAATATATATCTGCACCGGGTACGAGAGTAAAGATGCCAGCAACTAAGAAAATTAACTCAGGACACTTTATCTTTACAGCTAAGAGTCTGCTAAGAAAGGCGACAACAGCTGAAGATAGAAAAATCGCAAATGCGTAACCAAGTATTGGCTTAAAGAAGGCAAAAACAATCCACCCAATTAGGCCAACAAAGCCACAAGAAAGATAGTATTTGCTTGGTATATTATAAAGTACAGAGAAGGCGATTGTTCCAAAGAAAGAAGCCGCTAGAACATATATGCTCATAGAAAAAGCCCTCCTTGGATACGGCTATAGAGAGCTAGAATGACTCCGACCCCAACAGCTATGCACGTGAAAACAAATATGGCATCTAGAAGCCTAACCATTCCCGAAAGGTAATCTCCGTTTCCTATATCTCTTATTCCATTAACAAATGGAATACCTGGAATAAGTGGGATTATAGAGCCAGCTATCATGGCATTCATGTTATCGCTTAAACCATAGTGGTGGAAAATGAGACATATTGATGTTACAAGTGCTGAGCCTATGAGGTTTGAAGTAATTTTTGATAGATACGGCTTTGAAATAAATTCTATAAAGAGGCCAAGAGAAAGACCTGCAATAAGTGCAACAAGGCCATCTTTTAATGTTCCAGAGAAGAGAAGGGCAAAGCATGCAGAACTAAGTGCTGTTGCGATAAGCCGCTCGAGTCTTGTTTTTGCACTCATCTTTTTAATTCTTTCTATTTCTTCTCTTGCTTCCTTTAGTGTGTATTTGTCTTTTGCAATTTCTCTTGAGAGTTGGTTTATAGCAACAACTTTAGCAAGGTTTGGGGAGTTTACAGGAATATATTTTACTCTAGCAAAGCTATTTCCATTTTCTTCTGTACCAGATGTAAATATTCCATTTGTCAAAACAAAAAAATCGCCTTCTCTTACACCATAGTGAGAGGCGATTCTTTTCATTGTATCTTCTGTGCGAAAAGTCTCTGCTCCATTTTCAAGCATAACTTTTCCTGCTTCCATAGCTACAGTTAGTACTTCTCCAACGCTTTCTTCCATTTTTCTTCCTGTTGACCTCTCTATTCTCTACTGTAAGATAGCATAGAAGTCAACAAGAAGAATTAACTTAATAGTTTAAATAAAGGTTTCAACATTTTATGAACTATATAGCGTAGTAATTACTTCTTATTCTTGCTTCCTGTAGGTCTTCCTCTTCTCTTGGGTGATGCTATTGTGTTTTCATATGATTCAATCAGTCCAAGAGCTTTCAGTGCTTCTTG
>JBNMJW010000030.1:0-17435 GCA_050874025.1 Candidatus Ornithospirochaeta sp. | reverse complement strand
GTGTTATTACTAATGACTCTGTTTTATATACAGTAAAAGCTAATAGAGGTGACACCTCTAGCCTTTACCAGAGTGGAAAGGAAACTATCAAAAACATATTTGAAACAGAGGAATACACAGCTCTCGGTTACATTCTCCATAATGCATCATTCTTAAAAGCAGAGTCTGTTACCGATGATAATAATTACTATAGGCCATACAACAAAATACAATGGAAAATGATTCCTGGCGCAAGTGAATATAAGATATCAAATTCACTTATAGACAACGTAGTTATTAACGTTGATAGTATTTCTAAATACTCAGCAAAAGATATTGCAACTAATGGTCTAGATAATGATGCTATTGGATACTTGGAGTACAATCCAGCAACAAAAGAATTTACATATAACGATGGAAACGGAGTAATGACGGACACATACTTTGTCACTTCATACAAAATTGTACCTTCCCACAAAACAGAAGCATCTGGAGGAGCAGAAAACAACTCAAAGCTAATACGAGGCTTAAAGGAAGAAGACTGCATTAACATAGTATCATCTATCCTTAATCCAGCATTTAAGGCTGCAGATAATTCATTTGGAGGAGATTGGTGGCCAGGTTTGAAAACAAATAAATTTACGTATGGTGATTCTATAAAATTTAACATAAGAGGAAGAACTGCTTATTCTACTAAGGAATGCTATTTCACGATAGATTCATATGAAACAGACCTAGGTTTTATCCTCTCTTTGCCAGAAGCAAATAAGATTTGTTTTGGTGTCACAGATAAAGACGAAGCAGGCTATCTCGGAACAGACCCACTAAAGATTATTGGTAAGGAATATGAAAGTGGTAAGGGTATTGGCCCTATTAGTGTCACGTATAGTGGAAAAACAGAAGGTAAACTCAAAGGTTTCACTATCACTTATAAGTCAATTAATGTTAACACTCCAGATTCTTCTGGCTCTTACATAGTCAAGATTGAAGGAGAAGAAGCTAAGACTATTCAAGATAGCTCTCTTTTTGTGAGGGTATTAGGAAAATGAAGATGAGAAAGAAAACTATTTGCATTATATTATCAACAATAATTTTACTTCTTCTTTGTAGTTGTCAGTGGGATGTTTGGGGAAGCAAGGTCATTGATTATGGCAAAGGTAATGGAACAATAAATACCTCATACATATTTACAGGTGAAAGCCCTAAATATGTTACAGCAACAAAGAGTAATTATAGCGATAAGATCGTTATCTCCTGGAATGGAGTAACGGGCGCTGATTACTACGAAATCTACAGAACAACAAATCTAGAAGCAAATGATTGGAAAAAACTAACTGCAAATGCAGTAAAAAAAGCATACATCGTCGATGAGGATGTTGTTGCTGGAGTAAACTACTACTACAAAGTAAGAGCTAGAAGTTTCTCAAATCTTTCTCTTCTGGGAGAAATGTCTGAAGTTGCTTATGGAAACATTCTAACCTCGCCTCTTAGTTTTTCTGCTTCTCAAGGAGAAAGCAATAAAGAGATAAAACTTGAGTGGACAACTGTAGAGAATGTTAATGGTTACAGAATCTATTGGAGCACACTAGGCTACGATGGAACATGGAATACCTTTATTCCAAAAGGAGTTCAAAGCACTGACTATGTATTCTCAAAGAATACAACTCAAGCTTCCTTTGTTCCTGACAAACAACACAATGGCGTCTCTATCTATTTCTACATAGTTTCACTCTCATCTTCAAAGAAAGAGAGTAAAGAAAGCATTATTCGTATTGGTTATACATATATCGAAGGAGCCCCAACAGCACCTAAGAATTTCAAAGCCTCTCGTGGAGAAGAAAAGGATTCAATAACGTTATCTTGGGATGAGATGTATCCAAATAACGACCCAACAAAGAGCTATGATTGGAATGTGTATAGAAGCACAGAAGGAAAGTCTGAAGTACTAATTTATTCAACAGAAAATGGAGACAACAAGCCAACAGTTGAAGATGGAAAGATGAGCGTTGTTGACGATATGAATCTTGAGGAAGGAATTGAATACACATATAAAATCATTGCAATCGGTGATGTTGAGACAGATGATGGCAATACAATCAGAGCCAATGGTTTTCCATCAAGTGCCAATGGTTTTATTCTTTCTCCTCCAATGAATATTGCAAGTAAGAACATCAAAAACAATGGCTTTGAGTTTGTCTTTAAAGATGCTCTTGGCGCTCAAGAACATAGCACAGAGTGGAAATATGTTCTTCTTGGCAGAAAGACAGATAAAGATGATTGGAAGCCAATCTCAAATTACTCTTCCATTTCGATCAACGAAAGTGGAGAATATGTAATACAAACAACTTTCGATAGCAATAGTGAGAATGAAGAAGATAGCTATGAATACTTCTCACTTTGTACAGATACTGGCTCGCTTCAGAGTAGAAGGTACGATGAAGTAGTTTCTCTAAATGGATTCTATGTTCCACGTCCATCACTAGTAGAAGACTTTAATGCTTCAGATAACTATGTATTTGAAAATAGTCCAAATGGAGATGGACTCTACCCTATTAGCATTACTTTTCTGAAAAACAATTCTGTCGTTTCTTATGATTTGAAAATATGGAAGGAAGATCCAGATAGCAATAAAGGCGCTGAGTATACTCTTCTAAAAGGACTTAAGGCTGAAGAATTAGATAAAAACAGAAGCATCATAAAAGGCCTTAATTGCTATTCACCACTTGGAACAAAGTATTATTTTTCCATCCTCGCCTATGACACTCTTAACAGAAGTGGTACATGGAGTGATGTAGAGAGTGGCTATAGTGCTATTACAGGCTCACGCCTCATAGAACATATGCAAGTTTATGCTTTTAAGCCTTGGGAATTTATCGATACTCCATATTTGACGACGCTCTATCCATATAAAGATAAAAATATCAACGAAAAATGGAAGAATAGCGCTATATACAACAAGATTAAGCAGGCAGGAACAGGTAGCTTATCTAGTGGCATTGAAGAAAAATCTTACTTCTTCAACGGAACTATACGGTATAGTGCAGAAGTTAAGGGACTCGGCGGACGCGTAAGCTTCATCTATAAGAACTTTGGCGAAACTGAATATATGAACACAACAGGCTCATACACAATGGAAGTAAGTATGAGTGGTGACGGAAGTGCATCAGGTGCACTTAGCATCTCAGGAATGTATCCAGCAGAAGTAAGCCTACAAAACATCAGTGTAAAAAGCCAAAAGTTTGTAGGAACATACACTGTAAAGCAAGCTAATGGACTTGGAAGTGAAGAAGTTAGTCCTAGCGTGGGGAGTAACTAATGAAAAAGAGTAGATATATAACAATAATACTTATAACAATTCTATTTGTTGTTTCGTGTTCATCTGAAATACCAAATCCAATTGTTGGAACATATTATTTAAAAGATAAAACAACAGGTTATGATTTAGCAGGTTTATCTCTTAAAAGCGATTCAACTTTCCTTTTTATTCAGGTTATTCCAGGCACTAACGATACATTCACGGTAAAAGGAAAGTATGACTATACTCTCCGTGCTTTCTCTTTTCTTGCTGCCGATGGAAGTCTATTTTTAAAACTTGATTACAATACTCTTCCAAGCCAAATTAAAGATAGCTTTTTAAAAGAAGGAACAAACATGTTTTTCTACTCTTGGAAGTCTGACAAAAACAATGGGCCTATGTCATTAACAATAACGCAAGACCCTAATGACACAACTTCTATTTATGAATTTAAATACGCAGGAAGTGAGAAAGCCCTCGATGATTATGCAGACACACTTTCTTTAAGAGAGGATAAATAATGAAGAAAGCTTTTATATTTATAATACTCATTCTATTCACATTTGCTCTTTGCGCAGAAACTACAACAATAGATAAAGACTTTCTTACAACTCTTAACGATGTGTTGAAAGAAAGTGGCTACGAAGTTGTTAAAAAAGAAAAAAGTAAAGGATGGTGGCAAACTCAAATTGAGGAGGCATCATCTTTTTATGATCTATTTTTCAGAGCAACAATGGTAAGAGATTCAAGTCTAAGCTATGGTGGAGGAGTTAATATTGGACTCGAGTCCCCATCATTTCAATTTGCACTTTATGCTCTTGGCGATTATTTTCCTCATCCACTTGGGGGTCAAGGTGGAGCTGCAACACTAGAGTATATGGTTGAAACAGGAGTTATGTTCTCTTGGAAACTAATTGAAGTGTGGATTTCTCGCTCATATTTGGCACTAGACTGTGGCTACTACATGCAATATGCAAAAATACCACAGGACAACACTAGAATATTCTTGGCAAACAACGGACTAATGCTTAGGCCAAAGTTCTATACACTTTTGCAAATTGGAAAGCATTACAATGTAAGCATCGGTCTTTACTATCAAATACCAGTCTATCCTGTTTACAACGACTACAAAGCGCTTGGTGCTTTTATATCTATACTATGAAAAAAGGCCTTCTCTAACGAGAAGGTCTTTCACTTGTAGTTATAGTTAAACTAGATTACATGTAATGCTTCAGCATCTATATTAAGATAGCACTCCTCTCCTACTTTATATACCTTACGGTTCTTCGGATTATGGTCTTCTAGCTTAATAAGAGTATTACCAACAGTAACATGATAGTTCTGATAAGAACCCATGAAGCAAGATACTATAACCTTACACTTAATTGTGCCATTGTCCGCAAGTTTAGCAGCTTCAGGACGCAATACAGCTGTATACTTTTCGCCTAGTACCATTCCTTCTTTCTTTGGAACTAATAGCTTATTGTGCTCAAAGTCTAATATACCGTATTTCCCTTCATCTCCAATGTAATTACCTCTTAAGAAGTTTGCTTCACCAATGAAGTCTGCAACAAATTCATCTACTGGATGGTAGTAAATCTCTTCAGGAGTTCCCATTTGGGCAACTACGCCCTTATTCATGATGATAATCTTATCAGAGATAGCCATAGCTTCGCTTTGGTCATGAGTAACGTAAATTGCTGTAATTCCAACTTCTTGCTGAATTCTTCTTATCTCAGTTCTCATCTGAACACGAAGTTTAGCATCTAAATTTGATAGTGGCTCATCAAAAAGAAGAACACTTGGCTCAATGACAAGCGCACGAGCAAGAGCAACACGCTGTTGCTGACCTCCTGAAAGCTGGTTAGTCATTCTTTCTTCCATTCCACTAAGTTCAACAAGATCAAGAATCTTTAAGACTTTTTCTCTTATTACATCTTTAGGAAGCTTTCTTATCTTTAAACCATATGCAACGTTATCGAAGATATTGTAATGAGGAAGAAGAGCATAGCTTTGGAAGACCATTGCTGTATCACGCTTATTAGGTGTCAGCTCATTGATTGCCTCATCTCCAAGATAAATCTCTCCTTCATCAGGGCTTTCAAAACCAGCAATCATTCTAAGCGTTGTAGTCTTACCACAACCAGATGGGCCTAGGAGTGTTACAAAAGAACCTGGTTCAATTGTTAAAGATGTGTCTTTAACAGCATAAAAATCCTTTCCTGTCTTTGGGTCTTTATATATTTTTGAGATGTGATCGAGTCGTACACCTTTTTTTACTTTATCCATTATTTTTCCTCCTGAAGTTTCTTACTTGTTCCGAAATGCTTAATAAAGAGATTCATTAGCATAACAGAACCATATGTGATGATGATAAGTATTGTTGCAAATGCACAAGCTAAGCCATATGCACCCTTCTCTGCAAATTCGTTAATCTGAACAGTAATAAGCAAGAACTGTGGAGTAACAAGAAGAATAATTGCAGAGATAGCAGTAATACTTCTAACAAATGCTGTAACAAGACCACTTAGGAATGAATCCTTAATTAGAGGAAGAGTAACAGTCATGAATACCTTAAATGAATCTGCGCCCATGTCGTAAGCAGACTCTTCTATAGATTTATCTATCTGTCTAAGAGCTGAAATTCCACTTCGTGTACCTGTAGGAAGAGATCTTACAATAAATACAATAACAAGAATTGCAGCAGAACCATAAAGGCCTTGGAGAATTCCTGTATGGAAAATACCACTTGCAAAACCTCTAATATATCCGACACCCAATACTGTTCCAGGAACAGCCATTGCTAGCATTGAAACTGCTTCAATAAAGCCCTTTGACTTAAACTTTCTCTTTACAACAAGATAGCTTATTATCATTGATAATAGCGCTGTAATTGGCGCAGAAATGAATGACAATAAGAATGAGTCTTTAAATGCCTTTAAGCCCTTATAACGAGTAAATACAAGCTTGAACCACTTACCTGTTAGAGGGAAGAATTTATAACCCCATGTTGGGAATAATGCTCCAATTGGAACGCAAAGATACATGATAATAACAAAGAGTGCAATTAGAGAACAGAAAACTGTGAGAGGAATCTTAACACTGTTATCTGTAATAAGCATTCTTGCCCTGCTAGCCTTACCTGTAAGGGTTGCAGCTGTCTTCTTCTCTAAAACGTATTTCTGTACAACAAACATTGCAAGTGTAATAACAAGAAGAACAACAGCCATTGCTGCAGCTCCTGCCTTATCGTAGGCACCAGTAATCTGCAAGTAGATTGTTGTTGCAAGAGTATCGTAAGAACCACCAATAATCATTGGGTTAGCAAAGTCGGCAATAGATTCAATAAATGTAACTAAGAATGCATTACCTAGTCCAGGCAGAAGCAAAGGTAGCGTTACTGTCATAAAGACTTTAAATCTACTAGCTCCCATGTCTCTTGCAGCTTCTTCAAGAGATGGATCTATATTCTTCAATAATCCACGAAGCATCATGTAACAGACAGGAAAGAATGTTAATGACTGTACAATTGCAATTCCCCAGAATCCATATACAGAATTATCGTAGATTCCTAGTAAATATCTAGTAATAATACCTGCTTTACCGAAAAGCATTATCATTGAAAGAGATAGAACAAATGGAGGTGATACTACAGGTAGCATAGAAACAACCTTAAAAAGTCCACCTACAAACTTGTTAACTCTAACATAAACTTCAACGTAAGCAAACAAAAGCCCAACCAGTGTTGATAGTATACCTACAACAAAGCCAACTTTTAGAGTATTTGTAATAGCTGTTGTGAATGTAGGCATTTTAAAAATTCTGGAAAAAACACTAAAACCAAATTTTCCATCGCCTACAACAGAATCCACAAGCAAAATTGCTAATGGATAAAGAATAAATAACGTAAGGGAAGCGATAAGCACGACAATTGTTGTGACCATAATAGGGTCTGCAAAGAGTTTCTTCCTGTCGAGCACTGCGCCTTGGCTTCTGACCATATACTTTCCTCCTAGAAAAAAATCTAAAAAGGGATGTCAGCGGAATGCGCCGTCATCCCTATAAAATGATAGCTTAAACTAATTACTTAGTCTGGAATCTAGAATCTGATGTGTCAGCACCACTTGTAGCAATAGCATTCATGACATCCTGGATGTACTGCTTTGTGTTAGCTGTTGCATCTGCAAAGTCATAATTGATTGTATTAGCTGGGTCAAGACCAAACTTGTAAGCAATCTCTGGCTGCTCTGCATTGTCGATAACTAAGAACTGGTAAGAACCATTTTCTTTTGCGAGGTTAACACAATCTGGAGAAAGAGCATACTCAATCCAAAGCTTAGCAGCATTAGGATGCTTAGCTCCCTTGAAGATAGCTGTAGCACCAACTTCAAATGTTGTTCCACTTGATGGGATGATTAAGCCAATGTTGTCATAACCGTTATCAACAATCTGATAAATACCATCGTGTAAGAAGCCAATACCGATAACACACTCACCTGTTCCAACGTTCTTTGATGGACCAGAACCACTCTTTGTATAAACCTGGATGTTCTTATCGAGCTCTGTTAAGAACTTAATACCTTCATCATGGCCATACTTCTGAATGATTGTGTTCAAGAAAAGCTTAGCTGTTCCAGCTGTGTTGTAGTTACTTAACCAAATTAAACCTTTGTACTCAGGCTTTACGAGATCAGCAAAATCCTGTGGAGGTTCAATTCCAAGTCTCTTAACTTCGTCAATGTTATACATAAAGCCAAGAAGACCTGTGTAAATACCGAACCAACGATTTTCACTATCTTTGTAAACTGGGCTAATGATGTGAGAAGCATTCTTTGCATCATAAGCTTCAAGTAAACCTTCAGCGGCTACGATGTTATAAGGGTCTGTTGTACCGCCAAACCAAACATCAGCAGATGGGTTACCATTCTCTTCTTCAATCTTTGCCTGAACTTCACCAGTACTTAATCTCTGGTAAGTTGTCTTAATTCCATATAGTTTCTGGAAGTTCTCGCAAACAGCTGCAAGATATTCTTCTTCACAAGAACCATAAACAACAAGCTCGCCTTCAGCCTGAGCTGCTGCAATTAATGGATCAGCATTTGTTGCAGTTGTTGTAGCTTCAGCTGCACCCTGTGCAAAAGTAGTAGAAAGAGCAACTAGTAAACAAAGAGCAATAACTAATATCTTCTTCATAATTCTCCTCCATGAAGTTTTTTAATACCTTTAGATTATCGAATGGAATAATGCAGAATGCAAGAAAAATAATAAAAAATAGCGACTTAAACCGGTAAATATCGTTAAATAAACCATTTTAGTAAGAAATTTGCACAAAAAAATGGTGACCCTTAAAGTCACCTTTTTACATGCAATAAATAAATTACATCAAATCCTTAGGCTTGCGAGCTGTGTTACCTGTCTTTTCACAATAAGCAACATGGCGAAGCTTACCATTCTCGAAAACACTCTTCATCTTAATGACGCCACCCCACTTGCTGAGGAGAGTTTTAGAACCTTCACGATGAGCGTTCTTTGATACGTTACCTGGCATATCTATATTCCTCCGACTTATAATTCAAGCTACCAAGCCATAATATACAAATTGCATCATTCTTTGTCAAATATCTGACCTGACAAGATAAAGTTGTAACATAAATAACCGCTACTTGTCATCTAATTTAATTATACTTTTCACTTTTTTTTAAAAGGTACTTGATTTTATTTTGAAGATTATTTTATAGTATCTCTCGTACTTAGGTATGCCGCCTTAGCTCAGCTGGCCAGAGCACGTGATTTGTAATCTCGGGGTCGTTGGTTCGAATCCGACAGGCGGCTTTAAAATGAGAGCTAGTTTTAGCTCTTTTTTTATGCCTAAATTTCACTTTCTTCTCAATTGAGAGAAAGTTTGTCTTAAAATTTTTATTTTTCATTAATATATTTCGATTTTCTTATTTTAATTTTGGCTCATTAATTGAATGAATTTGAGCTTACAAATAAACTTTTAATCATGGAACAGTTAAAAATTGATGATTTCTTAGATTATTGTTATCTTTCTGGATTAAATGTTTCAGAAGACGGTGTTTTCTTTACTGTTAGCAAAGCTAAAAAAGACAAGAGTGGTTATTATAGTGATTTCTACACATTAAAAGGAAAAGAAGTAAGACAGCTCACTAGCGATGGTAAGGCTTCTTATTTCACTACATACAAAGGGTCATTGTATTTTCTTGCTAAAAGAAGCGACGAAGAGAAGAAGGAAGAAAATAGCTTAAAAAGCACTATTTATAGTCTTCCACTAGACGGAGGAGAAGCCCTCCCCTTCTTAACAGTTGATGAAGCTATAACACGCTTTGATGTAATTGATAAATCAACATTAGTTGCTCTCTACTATGTTGATAAGCGTCTTGAAAGCCTAAATGGTGAAGAAAGAGCAAAAAGAGCTAAAGAAATAAAGGACTATGAAGAAATTGAAGAAAGCTCTTTTTATCTCAATGGTGGTGGATTTATTAATGGAAGAAGACAGCGCTTAGCAATAATTAGAGATAAAGAGATTAAAAAAGTATTTGATGATGATTTCTCTGTTGATTCTTACACTCTCAGTCCAGATAAAACAAAACTAATTGTTCTTGGCGAAACTCGAGTAAGTGCAAAGATGCAATTTACAACAGAAGTAAGAGTTGTATCTATAAAAGATGGTTCTTGGTATATAGTTCTCCCTCTTGGTCAATTGAGCGTCTCTGGTGCTTGGTTCTTAGGAGAATCAATTATCGCACTAGCTTCTGACCTAAAGGAATATGGAATAAACCAAAACCCAGATTTTTACACAATTGCAGATGGAAAAGCAAAATTGCTTACTAAATGGGGAGAAGCAATATATTCATCTGTTGGAAGCGATGTAAGGTTAAAAGGTGGCTCTAGTACAGCTCTCGATGGTTCTTGGCTCTATTTTACAACAACTCTCGGACATTCATCATTTATATATAGAATAAATGCACGAGGAAAAATTGAAGCTGTTGTCCAAGAAGAAGGTAGCATAGATTGTCTATCTTCTCACAAAGGAAAACTCTACTTTATTGGCTTAAGAAAGCAAAAGCTACAAGAACTCTACTCTGCTCTTGATGGTGTTCTTACTCACTTTAATGACAAAGTACTAAAAGGAAAGTACATTGCTAAACCAGAAGAGATTAGATATGAAAACGATGGTGTTAAGCTTGTTGGTTGGGTCATTAAGCCATACAACTACGATAAGAATAAGAAATATCCAGCTATTTTAGATATTCATGGCGGGCCAAAAACTGTCTATGGAACTGTATTCATGCATGAGATGCAATACTGGGCAAATATGGGATACTTCGTATTTTGGACAAACCCAAGAGGCTCTGATGGACATGGTGATAACTTTGCAGACATACGAGGCAAGTACGGAACAATAGATTACTCTGACTTAATGGCATTTACAGATACAGTACTTGAAAAGTATCCCGCAATTAATCCTAGGAAAGTGGGCGAAACAGGTGGAAGCTATGGAGGCTTCATGTCCAATTGGATTTTGGGACACACAAATCGTTTTGCAGCTATTGCGACTCAGCGTTCAATTTACAATTGGATTAGTTTCTTTGGCACAAGTGATATAGGACCGTATTTTGCACAGGACCAGTGCAATGCTAGCTTTAGAGATTTAGAGAGTATGTATCATCGCTCTCCAATGGAAAGAATCATTACTAGTGCATCTACTCCTACTCTAATCATTCACTCAGATAAGGATTATAGATGTCCCGTTGAGCAAGCTTACCAGCTATATAACACACTTGTAGAGCTTGGCGTTGATTCTCGCTTTGTCTTGTTCCACGATGAAACACATGAACTAAGTAGAAGTGGTAAACCATCTAATAGACTGAAGAGACTAGAAGAAATCACAGCATGGTTTGAAAAGTATCTTAAGTAAGAAAAAGTAAAGAGTTCAACTCTTTCATCTGTTGTCAAAATAGAAGGAAAGATATGATACTATTATCGCTAATGAGAGCTGTCTCATAGTAAAGGAAGGAAATATGAATAAAAAAAGTCCTATCACAACAATTGTAGCAATTGCTATTGGTGCTGCACTTTTCTTCGTTTTAGGAAGATTTGTCGCTATTCCAAGTCCAGTACCTAACACAAACATCTCCATTCAATATGGTTTACTTGCATTTATGGCTGCTTTGTTTGGACCTGTTGCTGGCTGTCTTATTGCATTTATCGGACATGCTTTAATCGACTTCTCATATGGTTGGGGAATTTGGTGGAGTTGGGTTATCGCTTCTGGTGTTGCTGGCCTGATTATGGGACTCTTGATGAACAAGTTAGACATTGAGAACAGCTTCAAGGGCAAAGATATCGCTCGCTTTAATATCGCTCAGGTTATCGCTCATATTATTGCATGGGGACTTATCGCTCCACTTTTCGATATCATCATCTATGCTGAGCCAGCTAACAAAGTATTCTTACAGGGCCTTGTAGGTGGTATTGCTAACATCGTTACAACAGCTATTGTTGGTACACTTCTCTGTGCAGCTTACTCTGCAGCAAAACCAAAAGCTGGAAGCTTAAAGAAAGAAAATTAAAACTATTCTTAATCGAAATGCTTCTCGAAAGGGAGGCATTTTGTATTTATTGGAGGAAAAGTGTCTAATCCAATCATTGAGTTCAAGGATTTTTCATTTAAATATAAAGTTCAAGCCGAACCCACTTTGTTTAATATAAACCTGAAAATATATGAGGGAGAAAAGATATTAATCTGCGGCCCATCAGGATGTGGAAAAAGTACTCTTTCTAATACTCTTAATGGTCTTATCCCAGAATCATATTCAGGTGATATTACTGGCTCCTTACTCATTGATGGAAAAAGCTATAAAGATTACGACATATTTTCCTTGTCAAAAATAACAGGTACTGTTCTACAAGATTCAGATAGTCAATTCATTGGCTTAACTGTTGGAGAAGATATTGCTTTTGCTCTTGAAAATGACTCAGTCGAACTAAAAGAGATGAAAGAGGCGGTTTTAGAAGCAGCGAAAAAAGTTGGCATGGAGACATATCTAAACTCTTCTCCTCAAGCTCTAAGTGGCGGACAAAAGCAAAGAGTATCTCTTGCTGGCGTTATGGTTGATAAAGTAAAGATATTCCTCTTTGATGAGCCACTAGCTAATCTAGATCCATTAAGTGGCAAAAAGACGATTGAACTTATTGATGAGCTACATAAAACAACAAATGCCACAATTGTAATTATAGAACACAGACTAGAGGATGTACTCTATCGTCCTGTTGATAGAGTAATACTCATGTCAGAGGGAAGAATTATTTCAGATAAGACACCTGATGAGCTTCTCTCTTCAAATGATTTGATTGAATATGGCATTAGAGAACCACTATACGTAACTGCTTTAAAATACGCAGGCGTAAAAATAACTAAGGAAATGAGACCAGGGCGAATAGATACACTTTCTCTTCTAGACGAAGATAAGAAAGCCGTAATAGCTTGGTTTAAAAACATTCCAGATAGCCCAGAAAAAGAAAAAGGCGAAGTCCTTTTAGATATAAAAAATCTCTCATTTAAATATCCAGAAGGAAAAGAAGCTCTTAAGGACATAAACTTCACGCTAAGACGTGGAGAGATGATGAGTATCGTTGGTAAAAATGGTGCAGGCAAAAGCACTTTTAGCAAGGTGATTTGTGGTTTTGAGAAGGAAAATAAAGGAACTCTTACATTGCTAGGCAAAAACTTAGATGAACTTTCCATAAAAGAAAGAGCAGATCACATTGGCTATGTAATGCAAAACCCTAATCAGATGATAACAAAGCCAATGATCAAGGACGAAATAGCTCTTGGCCTGAAGATCAGAGGTCTCCTCAGTGACGAAGAAATTGAAAATAGAGTACAAGAGGCACTAACAATATGTGGCCTCAGACCATTTAAATCTTGGCCAATAAGTGCTCTTTCATATGGACAAAAAAAGAGAGTAACTATAGCAACTATATTAGCTATGAAGCCTGAAATAATAATTCTAGATGAACCTACAGCTGGACAAGACTTCAGACACTATACAGACATTATGGAATTCTTAAAGAGTCTCAATGAAAAAGGTGTTACTATCGTTCTCATAACACATGATATGCATTTAATGCTTGAGTATTGCACGAGAGCTGTTGTCTTTACAGATGGAGAAAAAATTGCAGACGAAAGCCCTGAAGAGATTTTAACAAACACAACTCTCACAGAAAAAGCAAGCTTAAAAAAGACAAGCCTCTCGCTTCTTGCTTCTATGTGCTCACTTAATGATACAGAGTTTATTAAGCGCTTTATTCAATATGATAGGGAGGTAAGAAGGAAATGAACAATCTCTTTAATTACATAGATAAAGTCTCCCCTATTCATCGTCTAAGTGGAGCAACAAAGCTTTCGGGCCTAATTCTTCTTTCATTTGCAGCAATGACTACATTCGACACTAGGTTTTTGTTTTTCTTAGTCATACTCTCTTTCGTTTTGTTTAAAGTATCGAAGATAAAATTTAGAGAAGTAAAGGTCCTCTTTATATTCACCTTCGTCTTTATGATTTTAAATAACCTTCTTATCTATGTTTTCTCTCCAGAACATGGCGTTGAATTGTATAATAGCAGGACAGTACTTTTTAATGGCATTGGAAGGTGGACAGTAACAGCAGAGCAACTTTTCTACCAACTAAATGTTGTCTTAAAGTACCTAGCAACAATACCTCTTGTAATGCTCTTTGTATCAACAACAGACTCAAGTGAATTTGCATCTTCTTTAAACAAAATAGGTCTAAGCTATAAAGTTGCGTATTCAGTCTCTCTTGCTCTTAGATACATTCCAGATATCATGAAAGAGTATCATGATATATCACTCAGTCAGCAAGCAAGAGGATTAGAAATGCAAGCTAAAAAGCAAAGCTTAATTAAGAGATTAAAGAATGCTGCAACAATGCTCTTTCCTTTAATTATATCAAGCATGGATAGGATTGAGATAATCTCAAATGCTATGGTTCTTAGAGGCTTTGGCAAAGGCAAAAAGAGAACATGGTACTCATTTAAGGGCTTTAAAAAAGGAGACTACATAGCTTTAATAGTCTCCATCCTATTATTTGTAATATCTATCTCTCTTAACTTTGTTAATGGTGGAAGATATTACAACCCGTTCATTTAACTTTCTTGTTTTCTTTGTAGAAAAGTATTCGCCAATCCTCACCTGTTCCAATGTTATAGGTTGAGGAGAAGGAGCCTTGGTTTATAGCAACACCAACATTTAATAAACTGTTGATATAAATAAGTCCATCGCCCTTCTCTACTTCGGTAAAATTACGACAGAATCTTAGCTTAGAACCATAAACGATTCTGTCTTTGAAGTAGATGATTGTCATAATGTCATCGCCATAATTAAAGCCATTATCATTAAAGAACTTATCAGGAATATTTGACCAAAGAGAACCATAACGAGTATCAAGAATATCTATTGAGCCTGTAACAGCTCCATCTTTAACTCTTGGCTCTTTAATATCTAGCATTACGACATTGTTATCTAGTAAAGGGCCAACTTCATCGAATGAGATAATGCCACTTGCAAGTCTAGCGCCAGTATAAGCATAGACATCTCGGCCATAGAACGTATATGAGCGCTGACTGTTTTTGAGTCTATTTGTTGTTTCACTTATCGCTCTTCTCTCTAATATGCCAATGCCTTTAGAGATGTGAGAGAGAGTTCCATTGTCTGGGGTTACTACAATATGACCACTTTTAGTTAATACTGCAACGCTTTCTCTCTCTGACCCAACACCTGGGTCAACAACGCAAACAAAGACAGTTCCAGGCGCCCAATATGGCATAGTTTGAATTAATCTATAGCTTGCTTCCCAAATGTTAAATTGTGGAATTTCATGGGTTAAATCTTCAAGTCTTAAGCTATGAGATACCTCATCAGCAACACCGTGCATAGCACTTACAGCGCCATCAACAGTTCCAAAATCTGAGAGAAAAACTACTGTACCTCTCTTCTTCCACGGAGCATCTTTTTTTAAACTTTCGCTATTTAAGTAAATCATAAAACTCAATTTCCTTTTTGATAATCTGGTCTAAGAGCGCTACTACGCTCAAGATATATCATTTTTCTTTTTATCTTTTCTGGATGACCAACTAGAATTAGAACTCTAATGCAATACTTAAGAGAATTCTCGACATCAGCTTCTTGTGTGCAAAAGAGCGGAACAGTCTGACCATAACCCGAAGCACGAAGAGCTGAAGCCGCATTAATTGTTCTTATGTCTTTTGTTTGAGAGAAATGAATATAAACAAGATCTTCTTCTTCGAGCTCATTCTCTCTAAGAATTGCTTCATAAAGAGCCTTAATATTTCTAATTACTTCCTCTCTATTATCACTTTCAACGGTAGTAGCACCACGAAGTGCATAAACAGGAGCTTCACATTCCATAGGAAAAGCCTCCGGTAATCAAACTATTTATAATATCTAATATGATTGAAATCAAAAAATAGACTAAAAACCTAACTAGTGTTTTTACTATTGGACTAAGTATTAAGACCTTTGAATAAATAGAACAGAGAACAGAGGCAAGAGCAATCCAAAGTCCAACGAGGAAGATTGTCCAACCCATAACCATCTGTGAAAGCGTAATTATATTAACTAGTTGCTCTTGCACCGGAAAATAAAGAAAGAGGACAAACAAAAGAGCAAAGAACATATATAGAGATAACAAATAAGTATGAACACGAGATGAAAACTCTATAATCCTTCGCATTTCTAACATACTAAAATAGTACCATAGTTTTATTCTTATTAATAGATTTGAATCATCAACACAAAAACAAAAATATGAAGTAAATTAAAATTGAAAAAATTTGATGCATACCTCATGAAACTAATGTTAGACTAACAAAAAAGACAAGAAATGGAGAATAATATGACGATTTCCGAAAAGCTTTTGAATTATGGAATAAAAGCACCAGATATTCTTCTTCCTAAAGAAGGAATCGATAAAAAGAAGTGGGCAGTTGTTGCTTGTGACCAATACACATCTCAGCCAGAATATTGGGAGAGTCTCTCTGAAGAAGTAAGTAGTGACCCTTCTACTCTTAGAATTATCTATCCAGAAGTCTACCTTGAAAGTGGTGACAAAGAAAAAATTATCTCTTCTATAAATGAAAAGATGAATGAATACCTCTCTTCTGGAATTTTCACAGAGTACAAAGATTCTTTTATTCTCGTTGAAAGAACAACAGAGAGTGGTACACGTTATGGCTTAATGGTTGCTCTTGACTTAGATGCTTACGACTATGCAAAAGATTCAAAGACTCTTATTAGAGCTACAGAAGGCACAATTCTTTCTCGTATTCCACCAAGAAAAGAGATTAGAAAAGATGCTCCTATCGAGTTACCACACATCATGGTACTAATCTCTGACGCAGAGAAGAGAATTATCGAACCACTCGTAAAAGAGAAGAATGAGCTAGAAAAAGTTTATGACACAGATTTAAACAAAAATGGTGGTCATATTATTGGCTACTTAGTAAACAGCAAGAAAGATAAAGAAAGAATTGCTGATGGATTTGAAGCTTTATACAAAGCATTAGATCCAAAGAATCCTCTTTTATTTGCTATGGGTGATGGTAACCATTCTCTTGCAACAGCTAAATCTTGTTGGGAAGATATTAAAGCAACACTAACAGATGAAGAAAAGCTTACTCATCCAGCTCGTTTTGCTCTTGTTGAATTAGAGAACATCTTTGATCCAGGCTTACTATTTGAACCTATTCACAGAGTATTCTTCAACATTAATCAAGATACTTTTGATTCTCTTCTCTCTTCATTCTGTACTTCTTTCAAGAAGGAAAAGGTCTCTAGCAAAGAAGAGATGCTCAAGAAAGTTAATGAGAAGGGTCAGCATTTTGGCTTGAATGAAGGCGATAATCTTTACGTATACACAGTTGAAGGCGGAGACAAAGCAATCAGTGCAGGAACAATTCAGCTTGTTATCGACAAAATGCTCGAAGAAAAGAAAGGTGAAGTTGACTACATCCATGGCGTTGATGTAACACTTTCCCTCGGAGCAAAGAAAGGTAACCTTGGCATTATTCTTCCAGATGTCTCTAAAGAAAACTTCTTCTC
>JBNMJW010000029.1:0-17436 GCA_050874025.1 Candidatus Ornithospirochaeta sp. | reverse complement strand
CTGAAAGCTCTTGGACTGATTGAATCATATGAAAACACAATAGCATCACCCAAGAGAAGAGGAAGACCTACAGGAAGCAAGAATAAGAAGTAATTACTACGCTATATAGTTCATAAAATGTTGAAACCTTTAGTTAAATTAACACATTTTATTGCTTCCATTTCTCTTCTCCAAAAAACGTTTTTGTAAACCAAAAAAATTGTCTGCTAAAATATTGCTTATAGTCTCTTCATCAAGATTTAAAAATGAAGTGGCAATCATTGATGCAATGCCATGGACGCAAATCCACATCTCTAAATGAAAAAACTCAGCTTCTTCTTTACTTATACCTAATTGTTTCTCAAGTATTTCAGTGAAAGGTGAGAAGTTTGGCTTGCCAACTTCCTCATTTGTCCTATCTCTCATAAAGAGAAGCTTAAAGAGTTCCCGTTCTTCTTTTGCAAATGAGATATATGCCATGCCTGATGCTTTATATTTTGGCCATTTATCTTCTTGCAATGCATCTTCTATGTATTTCGTATATATAGCGTAGGCTCTCTTAATTATCTCGTTGTTTACCTCTTCCATATTCTCAAATAAAGAAAAAATGGGCTTCGAGGAAGATTTTAAGGCTTTACCTATCTCTCTAGCACTTACTGCCTTAAAGCCTTTTTTTCTAACGATATTGATAGAAGCATCTATTATTTCTTCTTTTGTAAATTTAAATTGACGTGGCATCAAACTCCTAAAAAGAAACATATGTAGCGCAACATCTGTTTCTTTATTTAAAGAAGGTATTCTCCTTCTTTTAGCTTGTCAAGATGAATAAAGGAAGTAAATAAATTGTAAAATCCTATTTTGTTATAAGGAATACAAAACTCATTAAATATTTTACATATCGATATGGAAATATATATAGATAATTATTGACTATAAATACCGAAAATGTTTGAATTAGTTGGAAGAAAAGGTCTAGTACCGCTTCAAAATGATTTAAGGGAGAAAAATATGAGAAAAGCACTTGCTATTCTTATTGCACTTTGTCTTGTTTTTACAGTTTTTTCATGTTCAAAATCAAGCACAAGCGCTACCACAACAACAACTACAACTGCTAGTACAACTAATACAACAAAAGCTACTAGCGAGACTAAAGAAGCTACAGTTACTCCACAGAAAGAAGAAGTAAAGCAGGAAACTGTTGTAGCAACACCAGCTGTTAAAGCTGAAGAAAAGAAGGGCAGTCAGACTTATAAGTTTGGCATGGGAGTAGTATTTGAAGACAACCATACAGATGAGCAGGTATCATACGATGCAATTGTAGCAGCAGTCGTAACAGATGAGAGCGGAAAGATTGTAGATGTAAAGATTGATGATGCCCAGAACAAGATGAATGGTGATGCAATTGATTTAAACAAAGAATTCAAGAGCAAGAAAGAACTCAAGTTCGACTACAACATGGTAAAGTACTCAGAAGCAACAAACGAATGGTTCCAGCAGGTTGAAGCATTTGAGAACTACTGCAAAGGTAAGACAGCCGCAGAAGTTGAAGCAATTGCAACAAGAGTAAGAGGAAACGATGAGCCACATCCTGGCTATGTAGTAGCAGCAGATGAAGCACTCTTTGCATCATGTTCAATTGACATTGTTTCATTCAAGGAAGCAGTTGTTAAGGCATGCAATGATGATAAGGCAGAAGAGTTTACAACAGATAAGTCATTCACAGTTGGCTTGAAGCTTCAGTCAGATGCATCTGGTTCAGTATTACCAACAGATGATAAAGATGGATCAATCAATATCTATGCAGACTTTGGTGCAGCAGTAGTTGGAGAAGATGGGAAGATTCTATCTGCTCTTACAGATTCAATTCAGCCAAAGTTCACAGTAGATGCTGACGGAGAGATTACAGCTAGTTCATATAATGGAACAAAGAAAGAGCTTGAGTATGACTACAACATGGTAAAGTACTCAGAAGCAACAAACGAGTGGTTCCAGCAGGCAAGAGCATTTGAAGAGTATTGTGTTGGAAAGACAGCAGATGAAGTTTTAAATCTTCCTACAAGAGTAAGAGGAAATGATGAAGCACATCCTGGTTATGTTGTAACAGCAGATAGCTCACTCTTTGCATCTTGTTCAATTCAGATTACAGAATTTAAGTATGTTATCGGAACAGCTGCTAAAGAAGCTAACTAAAAGATGATAAAAAAGAAATATATGCCGGGGATAAGCGTTATGCTCTTCCTCGGCATACTTGCGCTAATTAGTTGTAATAAAACAAATAGCAATACTCTCACTACGGAGAGTAAAAGTTCTTCTACCCAAACTATAAAAAGCAAGGGTAAGGTATATTTTGATCTTTTTGATACAGTTTCATATATATACTCCTACAGTGGTGATAGTGAAGAAGAGTTTATTGAGAATACAGATTGTGCTTACTATACTCTTCTTAAGTACCACCAACTCTTCGATATTTATCATGAATACGAAGGGATAAATAATCTGTGTACAATCAATAAAAACCCATTAAAAGAAATTGAAGTTGATAGCGCATTAATTGAATTCTTGCTATATGCAAAAGAGATGAATGAGCTAACAAATGGCGAGATGGATATTATGATGGGATCTGTCCTCTCTATTTGGCATGATGCAAGGTACTCTAGTGAGCCTTATCTTCCAGAGAGAGATGTTCTTGAAGAAGCTAATAAATATGTTGGTTTTGATTTTATTGAGATAAACAGTGAAAAGAATACAGTTAAGCTTTTGAGTGATAAAGCAAGCATAGATTGTGGTGCTTTAGGAAAGGGTTATGCAACAGAAAAAGCAGCAGAAGCTCTTAAAGCGAAAGGCGTTACTAGCTATGTTTTAAATATAGGTGGGAATATCAGAATAATTGGTTCTAAGCCTGACGGAAGCGGTTGGCGCACTGGCGTAAAGAATCCAAAAAATCCTGATGGAGATTTTATTGTTACACTTAGCTTAAAAGATACTAGTTGTGTTACAAGTGGAAACTATGAGAGGTATTTTACCGTTGATGGCGTGAAGTATTCACACATTATCGATAAAGATACTCTCTTTCCAAGTTCCTATTATGACTCTGTTACAGTCATTACTGATAGTAGTGCTCTAGCAGATGCTCTAAGCACAGCACTATATTCAATGGATTATGAAGAGAGTTACAACACAGCAGTTAAAGCTGGAGTTGATTGTTTATGGGTTTTCCCTTCAGGAGAAGTGAAGTATACTCCTGGATTGGAGAAATTGATTATTAAATAGAACACTTTTATAAGGGGGCATGCAAATGCTTTTCAAAAAGAAGATATCAGCAGTACACGTACCTCATTGCAAATCCACTCAGGATATGCATTCTGTACGCATTACTCCACCTGAATCTGTAACAATCCCAATGCAAATGCATTCTGGGGTTCCTGCAGTTCCAGTTGTTGCTGTTGGCGACCATGTTTACATTGGCCAACTAATTGCAAAAGAAGGAGAGGGAAGGGTAAGTAGCCCTATCTATGCTTCTATTAGTGGAACTGTTACAGCAGTAAGTGAGAAGTTAGTATCCATTAAGAGCGATGACAAGATGGAGAAGGACCCGCAGCTCAAAGCACCAAAGCTAGAGACTCTTGATGATTTTCTAGATGGATGCAGACATTCTGGTATTGTTGGACTTGGTGGTGCAGCATATCCTCTACATGGAAAGTGGGAGGCTCTAAGAAAGAATAAGATTGATACTGTTCTTATCAATGGTGCCGAATGCGAACCATACTGCACAGCAGATAATCGTACTATGGTTGAGGATGCTGATGATATTAAGAAAGGTATAGAAATTCTTAAGAAGTTCAGTGGTGCTTCAAAGTATGTTATTGGCATTGAAGCTAATAAACCAGAGGCTATTAGTCATCTAACTGAGGTCTTCTCTTCAGATAATCAAGTTGAAGTTATGACGCTTAAGAGTGTCTATCCTCAGGGAGCTAAGCAGGTTCTTTTATATAATGCAACAGGTAAAGTTGTTATGGCTGGCCAACGTCTAGCAAGTCTTGGTGTTATTATAACAAACGTAACAACACTTGCAAAAATGGCTCAGTACTTTGAGACGGGACTTCCTCTTGTTGATAAGTGTGTATCTGTTGATGGCACAGCAATTAAAGAACCAAAGAACATAATTGTTCCTATTGGAACAAGCTTTGAGTATTGTATTGAGGCTTGTGGTGGCTTTAAGACAGAGCCTAAGAAGATTATTGATGGTGGTCCAATGATGGGTAAAGCTATCAGTGATCCAGAAAAAACTGTTGTCGAAAAAGCTACATCGGCTATCGTTGCAATGGATGAAAAGGAAGCTACTCTTCCTGAAGAGAGTCAATGTATCCATTGTGGTAGATGTGTTAACGCATGTCCTCTTAATCTTAACCCATTTGAATTCTCTGATGCTTTAGAGGAAGAGAATGAGGATAAGAGAGAGCTAATTCTAAAGAGAGAGGATCTTCCTCTTTGCATGGAATGTGGTTGTTGTGCTTTTGTTTGTCCTGCTCATAGACCACTTGTTCTTCATAATAGAGAAGGTAAAGCCTTCCTTAAATCAAGGAGAAAATAATGGGAAAATATAATCTTATCACACCTTCTTCTCCACATTTTCACGATAAAAGCTCAACAACAAGAGTAATGTTGGATGTAATAATTGCACTTCTTCCAGCTACTATTGCTGCTGTAGTTATCTTCGGCTTAAAGGCTCTATGCTTAATCAGCGTATGTGTTCTTACAGCTGTTTTATCTGAGACAATCTTTAATTTAATTGTTAAGAAAAAGAATACTGTTGGAGATTTGTCTTGTATAGTAACAGGTCTTCTTCTTGCTCTCAATTTGGGAACAGAGGTTAAGGTTTGGCAAGCTGCAGTTGGAACATTGTTCTCAATTGTCGTTGTAAAGATGCTTTTTGGTGGAATAGGCAAGAACTTTGCTAACCCTGCAATTGCAGGAAGAGTATTCCTTCTTGATTCTTATTCTACAGTTACATCTTTCTCTAACCCAATTGGAGTAGAACTTGTCACAAGTGCAACACCACTTGTAATTCTAAGTCAGAATGAGCTTTCATCCATGCCTTCTATGGCACAGATGCTACTTGGTTTACATGGTGGTACAATTGGTGAGACATGTATTATTGCTCTAGTCATCGGTTGGATTTACCTTTCTGTACGTGGAGTAATTAAGTGGTATGTTCCACTTTCATACATCCTTACTGTATTTGTTCTCTATTTCTTTGCAACATTTGATCCATATTATGCATTCTTAGAAATCCTCTCTGGTGGACTCTTCTTAGGCGCAATCTTCATGGCAACAGATTATGTTACAACACCTATTACAAATAAGGGTAAGGTCGTATTCTGTATTCTCTGTGGTATTCTTACATTTATCATCAGACGTTTCTGTTCACTTCCAGAAGGAGTATCATTCTCAATTCTAATTATGAATATCTTTACTCCTTACATTGAGAAGCTAACACATACCGTTCCATTAGGAGGTAGTACAAATGCAAAATAAGAAATTATCTCAGTTTTTACTTGTTTTAATTACATTAATTGTAGCCATCGTTTTGCTTTCACTCCTCAATATCGTTACAGCTCCAATAATTGAACAGAATCAAATGGGAGCAGAATTAGAGCCTCTATTTGCGGTAATGGATGGCGCTAAGGGCTTTGAGAAATTAGAGCTAGAGAATCTTCCTGCAACTGTTAAGAGTGTTTGGAAGGAAACAAGTGGTATGGGCTATGTTGTAAGAAGTGCAACAAATAAGGGCTTCACAGGTAAAGATATTGAGCTTACATCTGCAATCAGTTCAGATGGTAAGGTTATATCTATTAAAGTAGATTCATACCCAGAAACAAAGGACTTTGGTTCTGATTATCCTCTTACATTCATCGGTCAGGATTCAACACTCAGTGGTACAACAATTGTTGCTGGTGTTACTTATTCTTCTTCTGCTTTCCGTGGTGCTGTCGCTGATGCTTTTAAAGCATTAACAGATAATAAGCTTGTTACAGAAGCAAAGAAGGAGCCAAAGCAGATTGTTGAAGAGATGTTACCTGTTGTATTTGGAGAAGCACTCAATCCTAAGTCACTTGTTCAAGCAACAGAGTTTGATTCTTCTGTTTCTGGTGTACAGAAGGCATATCTTGCAAACAATAAGGCCGCAGTTGCTTATTGGGTTGAAGAGAATGGTGAGAACTACGTTGCTATTTCTAATGTAGACGGAATTACTGTTTATGATATGGATGGAAAAACTACATCATCTCTCAGCTCTTCTCTTACTTCTTCTCTATACGATGAAGCAAAGAGCAAGATTAAAGATGATGCAAAGAAGGACCTTAAGAGACTTGTAAAAGCATTCTCTTCTCCAACTTCAACTCGTCTTTCTCTTTCTGGTATCGACACAAATGTTACATGTGCTTACCTCATTGAAGATAGTGGCAAGAAGTATTACGGCTTTGGTATTCGTCCTTATGGCTTTGGTAACGAAACTATGGTTATGTACCTGGTTCTTACAGAAGATGGAAAGGTCTACTCATTCTCTGTTAAGGAGTTAATTATTGAAGCAGATTACTTCTCTCAATACACACTAAGAGATGACTACTATGATACATTTGTTGGTCTTGATTCATCTTGGAGTGGAGATGAGGCAATAATTAGCGGAGCAACACTTTCTAGCGATGCTGTTAGAGATGCTCTTAACGATGGTTTTGCTGTTTATGCTTCTTTAAAAGGAGGTAATAACTAATGAATAAGAGAAATACTTTTCTATCAGTTTTGGTAATGGGAGCTGTTCCTGCATTGGCATTAACAAATAATGCCTTGACAGCACTTTACTTTGCTCTTTGTGTTATAGTTCTATCTGTTGTTTCTCGTCTAATTATTTCTCCATTAACAAAG
Source organism: Candidatus Ornithospirochaeta sp. (assembly GCA_050874025.1). GTDB lineage: Bacteria > Spirochaetota > Spirochaetia > Sphaerochaetales > Sphaerochaetaceae > Ornithospirochaeta. Next base: position 10,536 of record JBNMJW010000029.1, on the reverse strand, counting down.
AAGAGCGAGAACGCAACAAGAATGATTTTAATAATCATCGTAAATGTAACTCTTGTAAGTGCAATGGGTATGCTTCTTAACGCTTATATGCACTCTGTATATAATTCGTTTGGCATATACTTCTCACTTCTTTCTTTATGCGGATTATTACTAATAACAATTAGTGATGAAAAAGATAAGAGCTTAAAAGAGAGCTTAGCTAGTGGACTAAAGATTTCCATTCTTTATGGATGCTCACTTGTATTAACAGGAGTAATCAGAGAGGTCTTCGCTTCTCGTTCATTCTTCTCTTTAGAGCTTTCATTTATAAAGGAATCTCCGCTCCCACTACTAGCTAAAGCACCAGGCGCATTCTTTGTTTATGCCGTCATTCTTGCTTTACTTAGCGCGCTCTGTATTAAGGAGGATAAATAATGGACGCTAAAGAATTATTTTTACTCTTAGTCGGATGTATTTTGTCATCTAACTATGTTCTTGTTCATTTCTTTGGAACAGAGAGCTTATTAGAAAATAATAAAGAAAGTATTAAGGGAAACTTACTCTTCTCTTTATATCTTTTAGTTGTATTATTACTTTCTTCTCTTCTTTTATGGCCACTTGAAAAGTTTGTTTTAGCGAATCTTGGCTATCTAAGATTAGTTGTATATACACTTGCAATATTACTAGTTGTTGCTCTTGTATCTGTCGTAATGAAGAAAAAGTTTAGTTCATTTGTAACACTTGCTCTTTCTTCAGCAGTGCTTGGTTCGCTATTATTCTTCAACAATGCTTCATATTCAGTTTTACAGAATATCTTTGCATCTGTTGGAGTTGCAATTGGCTACCTCTTAACAAGTTTAGCTCTCAGTGCTGTTAGTGAGAAAATAAGAGATAAGAATATTCCTTCTCCATTTAGAGGAGCACCTATTCTTCTTGTTGCTCTATCTATTATTTCTCTTACAGTATTTGCATTCTAATGAATAAAAAGACTATAAGTGGATTAATTGTACTACTTATTATCGCCCTCATAATTATCTCTTCATTCTTCCTTTTTAAACCAAAGGAAGTTGGAGATAAGGCGAGGGTGCTTATTGATGGTAAGGTAAGTGGAGAGTATTCACTTAGTGAAGATGGAATTTTTGTTCTAAATAATGGATCCAACACCATGGAGATAAAGAGTGGAAAAGTCAGAATGAAAGACGCTCTTTGCCCAGATAAAATCTGTGTTAAGGAAGGTTGGAAGAACAAAAATGGCGAATGTATAACCTGCCTTCCTTCCCACTTGGTAATAGAAGTTATAAAAGAAAATGGAGAAGTGGACTTAGTCCTATAGTTATGGAAACAAAAAGAATAACAAGAATGGGACTTCTTGTTGCGCTCTCTCTTATTCTTTCCTATGTTGAGAGTCAAATCCCATCATTTTTTATGGTGCCTGGAATAAAGCTAGGGTTAAGCAATGTTTGTATTGTCTTTGCTCTCTACACGCTTTCTTCTAAGGATGCCTTTTTTATTTCTATTCTTAGAGTCTTTATTTCATCACTATTGTTTGGTTCTGTACTTTCTTTGCTATACTCCCTATCTGGAGCTATTGTTAGTTTTTTCTTGATGGCTCTAATGAAGAAAACTGGACTTTTTTCTTCATTAATTGTTTCAATAGTTGGGGGAGTAATGCATAATACAGCGCAACTTTTTGTCGCAATTATCGTTATTGGCACAAACGCACTACTATACTATATACCTTTCCTTCTCATTTCTGGGGTTGTAACAGGTGCTGTAATTGGATATTTAGCATCTATCGTATTAAAGAGAATGGAAGAAGATAGTTCTATTGTAGTTTTATAAAAAAGAAAAAAAGAGTATTTTTACATAGGGTTTGATTATGAAAAAAGATTTACAAGATATCATTACAAAGAATGAAAGCGGGGATTTTTCTCCGAAGTTTTTTGAAACAAATAGTAAAATGGGTGCCTTCCAAAAGGTAATTCACATTGTCACATCAATTTTAGAGATCATCTTAACACTTTCTTTACTTGTGGGTATCGTGCTTTCTAGCGTTAACTTTCCACCTATTTATAAATCTATTATTGCTGGTGGATCTGCGGGTCTTAAAACTCTAATTGATTATGTTGCCTTAATAATTATCGCTATTGAGTTAATTCATGTATTGAATTTGCAGAATTTACAATCTGTAATCGAAATATTAATGATTGCATTTACACGTGAACTTGTAATTAAAGAGTGGACTGTTTGGCAGCTACTGTTGGGAGTATTCTGCATTGCAGGGCTCTTTGCAACAAAGAAGTATCTCATGGGCAATAAAGAAGAGTAATGGCTTTTATTGAACTAGATAATGTCAGCTATTCTTATCCTAACTCCTCCTTTCTTTCTATCGATGGAATAAGTTTAAAGATAGAGAGAGGGGAGTTTTTGTCTGTTTTAGGGCCGAATGGAAGTGGAAAAAGCACGCTAAGCTTACTTCTTTCAGGTCTGATTAAAGAGACTAAAGGCACTATTGTTGTTGATGGAAAGAGCGATAGTTTATCTAGGCGAAATAAAATTCGAGTTGTCTTTCAAAATCCAGATAACCAAATAATTGGAGAAACAGTAGAAGAGGACGTTGCTTTTGGGCCTGAAAACCTTGCCCTAAGCCAAAATGGAATAAGAGAGCGTGTAGATAGAGCTCTCAAAGAATGTCGATTATATGACAAAAAAGAATGTAATCCTCTTAATCTTTCGGGTGGTGAGAAACAGCGTTTAGCTCTTTCTTCTATTCTTGCTTTAGAACCTGAATGCATTATATTTGATGAAGCAACTAGCATGCTTGATGAAAATGACAGAAAAACTATTTTAAATCTTGCAATAAAAGAAGCAAAAGAGAAGGGTAGAACTGTTATTTACATCACTCATCATACAGACGAAATATTAGCATCAGATAGAGTTCTTATCTTTGATGAAGGAAGGATTATTAAAGATGGAAGCATAAAAGAAGTCTTAACTTATGACCTTTTGAAGGAACATAATCTTCCTCTTCCTTATTATTTAGATTTATCTCATAGACTTAAGTTAAAAGAGTGCTTAACGCAAGATGAACTTGTAGAAGAAATAGAGAAGAGGTGCTCAAAGCGATGAAAAGTATTACTCTTGGAAGATATTATCAAAAAGAGAGTATTATTCACTCTCTTGACCCTCGAACTAAGCTTATTTTCCTTCTTCTTTATATAGCAAACGTATTTTATTTTAATTCCATTTCAGCTTTGCTATTATCTGCTATCTTTCTCTCCTCTCTTATTCTTTTATCTCGTGTTCCTCTTTCATATTTTTTTAGAGGCATGGGTAAACTTATCATACTCTTCTCCATATTTGGCTTATTAATCTTACTGACGGAAGAAAATGGTGAAAGGAAAGCCGTATTTATGATAGTAAGAATGATTTTGGTTCTACTCTCATCAACTCTTTTAACACTTACAACAAGACCGAAGAAAATAGCAGAGGGAATTGAAAAAGCTCTTGGAAAGGGAGTTCTTAAAAAAAGTATTCATGTCTTTGCAACAATTATTATGATAGCTTTCAGATTCCTTCCAATCTTAAATGATGAAGCAAATAGAATAATTGAAGCGCAAAAGAGTAGAGGGTTAGACTTCGAAGAAAAAAACATCTTTACTAAAGCTCGCCTTTCTCTCTCAATATTAGTGCCACTCTTTGTTTCTGCTTATAAAAAGGCAGATGAGCTTGCCTATGCTATGGATAACAGAGCCTATAGCAGCAATGGAGAAGCAACATCTCTCTATCCATTGAAGTATAAAAGAGCTGACTATATTAGTTATGTAGTTATCTTTCTTTTTTTAGCTATTAACTTTTCTTTAGAGAGGTTTTTATGGATATAAAACTAGAGAATGTCTTTTTTTCTTATAAAAACGATAAAAAACCAGTATTAAAAGATATAAACATCTCGTTTCCAGAAGGAAAGGTTACAGCACTTTTAGGACCAAGTGGAAGTGGAAAGAGTACTCTATTGAAATTGCTTAATGGATTATATAAACCAGATAGTGGGCGTGTACTAGTCTCCTCTTTTGATATTTGGGATAAATCTTATTCAAGAAAAAAACTAAGAGAAAAAGTTGGGCTTGTCTTTCAATATCCAGAGGATCAGCTCTTTAGCCAAACAGTACTTGAAGATGTTGCTTTTGGTCCAGTGAACCAAGGAAAAAGTAAAGAAGAAAGCCTTGACGAAGCTAGAAAAGCTTTAACGCTACTAGATGTTAGCCCTATTAAATGGGACAAATCTCCATTAGCGCTCTCAGGCGGAGAAAAGAGGAGAGTTGCTCTCTCTGGTGTAATTGCAATGAGACCGAGTGTTTTAGTTTTAGATGAAATGGTATCTGGCTTAGACGGAAAGGCGAAAGATAGCCTTTTTGAACTCCTCGGAAAACTCAATAGCGATGGAGTTACAATTATTTACACATCTCACTCTGTTGAAGATGTTGCTTCTTTTAGTGATAAGTGCATCCTCATAGAAAACGGAGAAGTAAAGGTCGAGGGAAAACTGAGTGATATCTATTCCTACGATAATAGATATCTAACAGAGGGAGCTAAACTTAAGGCAAGATTAGCCCATCTTGGCTACAATCTTAGTGGTGATATGTCATCAATTGAGAGTGCTACTACTTCTCTGTTACCTCTCTTTTCTTCTTAAAGTATGGGACGATATCTAATCTGACGATAGCAAGAATAAAGGAGATAAAAGCAATTATTTCAATTATTGTGCATCCCCAACTTCCAGTTGCTATATCATAAACTAATAGACATGGAGAAGAGATCAAAAAGAGTATTCTTGTTATTGTGAGATTGTGCATCCATAATCCTGTTGCTGTACATATAAGAGAAATAGTTGGTAAAAGAGAAATATAGCCATCCCATGTAATAAAAGATGAGAAGAGAGAAAGTGCGATTATCAAAAATAACCACCAAATGCTCTTAGCCCATTTCTTGTCATTAAAATAAGCAAGGAAAGACCTAAACATTCCAATTGAGTTTGTTAATACTGCTGTGTATGCACCAATAAGATAATAATGTGTTACCCACATTATTCCTGCAGAGAATTGCAAGATAATTAGCTTCTTTCTATCCTTCAATTGAAGTGAAAGTATTGAGATAAGAGAAGGTACAAAGCCTATTAGTTGAACAAAAACAGAATAGAGTGTCATGGTCTTGATTTAATACTTTTTTAATAAATAGAATATGAGAAATATCATATTTGGAGAAAAAATGGATAAAAAATTTCTCTCTCTATTTTCTTTTGATATTACTCCATATTCAAAAGAGGTTGAGTATAAAAAGGGCGAAAGCATATTTAGCTTAGGCGATGATGAAAATATGCTAGTTTATATATATAAAGGGAACTCGAAATGCTCAACTATCTACCCAGATGGCTCAACATCACTTTTAGATTATGCACCATCTCCGTCCCTATATGGAGAATTAGAGCTTTTGGGGATTCAAAAATACACTTCAAGTGTTATTGCAGAGACTAATTGTTATGGCTATATAGTTGATTTAGCTCGTTGTAAAGATAGAATTCTTGCTGATTCGGTATTTCTAAAAAACTTACTCAATTACATTGCTACTAAGCTTTTTAGAGTCAATCAAAGGATGGCAGCCAATATTTCTCTACCACTAAAAAAAAGGTTAGGCGAGTATATAATAAAAATGTCAAAGAATGATATTTATAGCGAAAACCATATAACAACAAGTGAATATATGGCGTGCACATATCGTCATTTGTTATTCACATTCTCCTACTTTGAAGAGAATGGCGCATTAAAAAAGATTAAGCGCGGACGCTACAAAATAGTTGATAAAAATAAGCTTTTGGAGGATTAAAGGTGCTAGACAAAAACTTTGACGCTTGGCTTAACATAAAAAATTCTTCTCTTCCTGTTGTTTTATATGGTATTGGAGATGGTGCAGATAGAATATTAGAGGAGTGTGAGAAGAGAGCAATAAGAGTATGTGGAGTCTTTACTTCTTCAGAGCGTGTTCATAGAAAGATTTTTCATCAATATAGGCTTTTGCCATACGAAGAAGCAAAGAGAATTTGGGGAAGAATGACTGTTATTCAGGCATTTGGAACTCATGACGAATATACACTTAACGTAATAAAAAGAATCGCTAGCGAAAATGATTATTACACTCCATCTCTATTAAAAGATGAGAATGGCGAAGTAGCATCTTACTCTTACTATAAAGAGCATGAGAAGGATATTGAAGAAGTAGAGAGCGCTCTTACGGACGAGAAAAGCAAGAAGATTTTATCTTCTATCATTTCATTTCGAATCTCTGGGAGAATCAACTATGTTTTAGATTGTGCTGAAAGTAATAAAGCAATATGGAGCAATCTCAAGTTTAATAGTGACGAAACATTTGTAGATCTTGGAGCATATGATGGCGATACAGTAGATCGATTTTTGTCTCTTAGTGGTGGAAAATATAGTGCTATCTATGGCTTTGAGCCAGATGAGAAAAACTATAATAAACTCAAAGCCAAATATGGAGACGGGCCGAACATTAAGCTTTTTAACGTAATTGTTTCTTCTTTTTCAGGGACTTCTTTTTTTCAAGAAGGTAGTGGAAGGGGTAGTAAAAAGAATGGCTCGGGAAAAGAGATTGAGGCAGTAAAACTTGACGATATTTCCTTTTCTCATAAACCTACTCTAATCAAATTTGATACAGAGGGCGAAGAAGAGAATATTCTTGAAGGTGCAAAGAGAGTAATAGGTGAGTATAAGCCAAAGCTAATTCTTTCTGTCTACCATAAAGCAGATGATCTATGGCGGCTAATGAGAAAAGTAAAAGAGATAAATCCATCTTACACTTCAATTAAACTCAGGCAATCGAAAGCGCTTCCCGATTGGGATACTGTTTATTTGATTGAGTAGTCAATTGTGCTAAGAAGAAAGAAAGACTATAGTGTCTAAGAGGCAAAAAGATGAGATATGCAATTAAAAATGGTGAATTAATAAAAGAAAATGAAGCTGTAGTTCCTATTACAGACCAAGCTATAATCTCTAATTATTCTGTCTATGAAGCATTAAGAGTACTTGGAGGGAAGGTAGTTCATCTTTCTGATCATATAAAGCGTCTTGAACACAGTGGCGAGACAATAGGGTTACACATTCCGTCTATTAATTGGCAAAGCGAAATAGATAAGCTTATTGCGAAAGATAATATAGGCGATGCAACAATGAGAATTGTTGTCTACGGAACAAAAGAGCCTCTATATTTTATAACATGGCATGAAATTCTTACCTATCCAGATAGCTACTACGAAGAAGGTGTTGCTACTACTCTCTATTACGGAGAGAGATTTTTACCTACATGTAAAACAAGTAACCTTCTTGTTAACTATTTAGCAAGAAAAAGTGCAGAAGAGAATGGCGCTTTTGAGGCTCTTTTAGTTGATAGAAACAATTCCATTCTAGAGGGAAGTAGAAGTAACTTCTATGCTTTTAGAAATGGCAAAGTATATACAGCAGGAGATGATTTAGTTCTTGATGGAGTAACAAGAATGAGCGTTATTAGAGCACTAAAAGAAGATGGTGTTGATATTGTCTTTACCCCGATAAAAGATAAAGACATCTATTCTTGTGATGCACTCTTTATTTCTGCAACAAGTATGGGAGCAATGCCGATAAACTCTGTTAATGGTAAAAGCGTAAAAACAGATTTTGAGTTTGTTAAGAGAATATGTAAAAAAGTAAGAGAGTGGGAGCTATAAGTGCTTAAGGTCTCTTCTCTAAGCTTTTCATATTCTGAGTATACAGAAAAAAAGAGCGAGCCAATTTTTTCAAATTTATCATTTAGTGTTGAAGAAGGAGAGAAGCTCTTAATTTTAGCTCCTCCTGAGAGTGGCAAAACAACGCTTTCCTTTCTCTTAAGTGGCATTAAGCTTGATGGCATAGAGACGGGAAGCGTGAAGTATAATGACAAAGATGTAAGCATAGAAAGCGTTACATTAGTTCCTCAAAATACAAATGAATACATAATTCAACCAAGAGTTGAAGATGAGATTGCTTTCCCATTAGAAAACTTGGGTTTAACTGAAGAAGAGATGAAAAAAAGAGTTTCTCAAAGTCTCTCTCTTTGGGGCTTAGAGAAGCTTAAAGATGCTTCTCCAGATACTCTCTCAGGAGGAGAAAAGAGACGACTTTTGATAGCTACGGCCCTCGTTTCTTCTCCACGTGTTGTAATCTATGATGAAGCATTTGATGACTTAGACTACACTTGGAGAGAAAAACTCAAAGACAGAATAAATGATAGAAAAGAAACAAGTATCGTCTTTGCTTCGCGCTATATTGAATATTTTTCCTCTCTTTTTGATAAGATCTATGTAATAGAAAATAAAAAACTCACACTTTGGAACGGTAAAAAGGAAGAAATAGTTAAGCCGATAAAAGGAAAGAGTGAAAACAAAGCTATATTAAGTGTTTCTAATCTCTCTTTTTCATACCCTGAGTCAATGCGTCTTCCTTTTTCTCTCTCTGTTAAATCATTTGAGTTAAAAAGTGAGAGTGTAGTAAGTCTTCTTGGTCTCAATGGAAGTGGTAAGAGTACCTTTTCTCATATTCTTTGTGGTCTAGAAGAAAAGATAAGTGGGGATGTAAAGATTAATAATAGAGAAGCGTCTCCTTCGCTATTAAGACGAAGTGTTGGCTATATATTTCAGAATCCTGATTTGCAGATTTTCTTACCAACTGTTAGAGATGAGTTAATGTATTCTTTTTCATTTTTACCATTAAGCAAAGAAGAAAAGAATAAAAGGGTAGAAGAGGCATGCTCTCTTTTCTCTCTTAACCCAGAGAGTATAGCTTCCTTAATGGGGTATGGCGAGCGTAAGAGACTGCAGTGTGCTGTCTATTATACTTTATCCAGACCTTTTTATATTATTGATGAACTTGATAGTGCGCTTACTTATTCGATGTGCACATCTATATTAAACAATCTACTAAAAAGAGGTGCAGGAATTCTTCTTATTACCCATGATAGAGCGTTAAGTAATATAGTTAGTGATAGTTCATATATAGCAGAGGATGGAATAATTCATGAAGAATAGACTCTATTTTTCTTTCGATATTAGAGCAAAGCTAATCTTTACTTTTCTCTTTTGTTTTGTTCCATTTTTGCCAATGTCGAATGCAAAAAGTATTATCTTAGCTCTACTTTTTGTCCTTTTTTCTATAACTCAAGTAGGCTTTAAAAAGACATGGTCTAATTTTAAATTAATAGCGCCAATCCTCTTTCTTATGACAATTTTGCTTCCTCTCCAGGGAAAAGGCGGGAAGGTATATTTAGTATTATGGAATTATCCAATAATTACTGAAAAGGCTATTACCTCCTACATTAAAATTGTAACGAGATTTATAACTCTTTCTTTTCTTTTTTCTCTCTTGATAGATACATCAAGGGGTGAAGATATCGTTCCTGCACTCTCCTTCTTTCATCTTCCATATTCATTTGCCTTAACACTAAGTATGACACTACGATTTATACCGCTTTTGTCATCTGTCTATAAGGAAGTAAGAGATAGTCAGAGACTAAGGCTGCCTAATCCTGATGAAAAAAAGAAAAAGGGGATACATCCATTCTCGATTATTCCAACACTCACAAGCGTACTTGTTGTCTCTCTAAAAAGCATAAATACGACAAGCCAAGCTTTAGTTATGAGAGGATATGGTGGAGTAAAAGAGCGAACATCTTACAGAAATTTGAAAAACGTCAAAAAAGTGTTCCCCCAATTTGTTTTATCTGTTATCGTACCTTTAGTTTTAATTATTATCATTCTCGAGGTATAAAATGAGTAGTGAAGTAAAGAGTACAACAAGAATAGCAACACTTGCTATTGCTATTGCAATCGTAACTGTCTTTACAATGGTTGTAAAGATTCCAACCCCAGGTGGTGGATACCTTAATTGCAGTGACGTAGCAATTACATTTTTTGCTTTTCTTTTGTCTCCAACATCGTCTCTATTAGCAGCTGGACTCGGAGCATGTCTTGCTGATGCAATTAGTGGGTATACTCAGTGGGTTCCAATTACATTTGTTGCCCATGGCTTAGAGGGTTTTTTTGTAGCTTTAATTGTAAGAGAGAAAGATCGAGAATTTTCTCAGAAAGAAAGAGTAATTAGAAAGATTCTAGCTATTTTAGCTGCAACTATTTCTGTTGCACTTTTCTACTTCCTTCTTGCAGGTACTTTCCTCTACGGTTATGCAACAGCATTGGTTGAAGTTCCAGGAAACCTTATTCAGGCAGGGGTAGGCTCTGTTTTAGGTTTTGTCCTCTCTGAAGCTGTTAAGAAAGCTTATCCACCAGTAAGCAAGCTAAAATAGGTTAGTAGATGATATCATCCCAATAGAAACCATTAAATACATCCTTCGGGATGTATTTTTTTACATCGGTTTTTCCTTCTACGTAGTCCATAACAGCCCAAGCCATTGCTTCTTGTTCAACTTCTCCTGGATATAGAGCAATAGGTGCGATAAAAGAGGTATGTTCTGTTATAT
>JBNMJW010000028.1:0-17901 GCA_050874025.1 Candidatus Ornithospirochaeta sp. | reverse complement strand
GTTCTGTCCTAAGGCTAGACAAGCAATTAAACACCTCGTCAAGGATCATAGATATGACTATCTTGAAACAGGGTCACTTATTTCAATTAAAAAGAATGTAAAAAACATACTTATTCCAAGTGAAGAAAAGACAATTGAAATGTTCCCTATGGATTATGAAGAATTTAAATGGGCTCTCGAAGATTATACAACAATACCTTTGTTAAAAAAATGCTTTGAAAACAGGACATCTTTGGGAGATGAAATTAATAGAAAGCTGATTAGAGATTTCAGGCTTTATATGTTGATAGGTGGCATGCCAAAAGTTGTTAGCACATATATACAAACTAATAACATGAGGCTGGTAGATGAAGAAAAAAGAAATATACTAAGGTTATATGAGGAAGATTTCAAAAAAATTGATCCCTCAGGAAAAGCCTCAATGCTTTTTAAATCAATTCCAGCACAACTTGAAAAAAACACTTCAAGATACAATGTATCTGCCGTTTTAAAAAACCAAAGAAATTCATCAGTATTAGAATTAATTTCTGAAATGGAAAGTTCTAAAACAGTACTCGTTTCATATAAATCAAACGACCCAGATATAGGACTCTCTAGAACAAAAGATCTTGAAAACTTCAAACTTTTCCTTTGTGATACTGGCTTATTTACAACACTTATATTTGAAGATAAAGATTTCACCGAAAATATAATTAATGAAAAACTATTGAATGATAAGCTTTCAGTAAATCTTGGATATTTATATGAGAATGTTGTTGCTCAAATTCTCAAGGCTAACGGTAACAATCTATTTTACTATACATTCTTAAATGAAAAGACAAAACATAACTATGAAATAGATTTTCTACTTTCAAGAAAGAATAAAATATGCCCTATAGAAGTAAAATCTTCTGGTTACAAAACACATGCGTCACTAGATGCTTTTTCTGAAAAGTACTCATCAAGAATTCTTTCTAAATATGTTCTAAGTACAAAAGATTTGAGAAAAGATGAAGATGTCACAATTTTACCAATATATATGACAATGTTTATTTAGATGTTCATATGTAAAATATTTGTTTTTTGTTGTTATTCCTTTTCCTATCTTAATTCTTTTTTTATAATACAGAGTGTGAAGAAACTCATACTTTTTGTGCTGCTAGTAACTTTTTTTCTGCTTTATACGCTTCACCTTTTCCGTCTTATGATTTCACATTCTACGGAACAAGTGATGAAACTCTCAGTTCCTTCACAAAAGAAAATGTAGGCATAGACATCACTGGTTATGGGTTTATCGGAACAACATCTGAGATGGGGATATATCTTAGATTTGGCATACAAACACCTGTTTTAACATTAATTAAAATCAAAGACGATATGTTCAGTAAGAAAGATGATAAAACAGATGAGAGCATAATAAAGAAAGATACTAACAACTCGGCCTCTACCCTAACACCGACTATAGAGCCAAAAGAAGAAAACCTTACTGACAACAAGAGAGCTATTAGGCCTTCTATTCTTTCTACCAACAAAAAATCAGACAGCTCTATTGATAGTAGTGTTGTTGATTCTTCTGATTCATCTCTTACTGATGAACCTTCTATTATAGAGCCAATTGATTCCATTGACACTGTTTCTTCCGAAGTTACTACAATTGAAGCTAAAACGCAAAGCGATATTACCAAGACAGAATGGAAGCTTCTTTTTACAATAGGCCCCGCCTACCGTAAAATGATGGGACCAAACGCTATGGTTTATTTAGGGCTTGGAGCTTCCATACAAACGCAATATCTAAAAGAGTTCTCCCCTAACAATGGCAACTACTATTCAACTACATTTGCTATTCTAGGCACCGACTTAGATACAGGCTTCAGAGTTAGCTTACTCAATAGCAAGACTACTGTTAGAATTGGAGTTCATTTCATTTCTGAAGTCTTGGGAGTTAGAAAGACAAGTCTATTTACAAGCAATAAAACTGAGATAGATACATCCTATGATCTCTATGGTTATATTGCAGGAAAAAAAGGTTTAATAGGCTCACTCTATGCTCGTGGCTATATTCGCCTTGCTACAACTATAAGCGAAAAAACAAGAGATATTTATAATTATTCCAACAAAACAAGTACTATCGGCAAAGGCGTAATTGAGCATATAATATCAAAATGATATTTGAATTGTTCTTCTATCTATTAACAATGTCAGGTACTCCGGGACCCAATACGATTCTTAGCCTCTCCAATGCTTCTGAAAAGGGCTTAAAAAAGGGCCTTCATCTTAATTATGGAATGTTTTTTGGCGTCTTATTTGTAACAACGATTACATATACTCTTATTAGCTTTCTTTCTTCATATATCCCAAAGCTATCAATATTTTTGCAAATACTAAGCATTATCTACATTCTCTATCTTTCTTTTAAAATGTATAAAAAAAGTATTAGCGACAGCTCGAATAATTCAGGATCTTTTTTAGATGGCTTTTTAATGCAACTCGTAAACATAAAAGTGCTAATGCTTGCAGTTTCAACAATCTCTACATTCATAATTCCTAGAAACTATAGCTTTTTAAAGGGCTATATAGTATCGCTAAGCATCCCTATTATGTGTTTTTCAACAGGTGTTGTTTGGGCAATAGCAGGCTCGCTATTAAAAGATTTGTATATTAAATATAAGATGCAGGCAAATATTATATTTGCTCTTTCACTATTACTTATTGCCATTAAAAATACAATCAAGCTAATTTCAAGCATTAACTAAACTTAGACAGATATCTATTTTTGTTCTTTTATATATAACAAATACTAAATCTAAGTAAAATATTATTCTTGTTTTCTTTTTTTTCTTTACGCTTTAATTTTGGTCAAATGAAAATTTTATCAAATATTTAGACACCTGAAAAAAGGAGAAAGACAAAATGGTCGTAAACGTTCAGGCCCTTATTATTGTTGTAGCATACCTCGTTGGCATGCTAGTAATTGGCTACATTGTAGGAAAATTAAAGATTAAAGATGCTGATGACTATATGTTGGCAGGAAGAAGAATGGGACTTTTCATGGTTGCATTCTCACTCTCAGCAAATAACATTGGAGGTGGAAGCACAACTGGTCTTGCAGGAAAAGCATATACAACATGGGGCATGAGTGCCATATGGTACGTCCTTACAGCATCAATAGCAATGATTCCACTTGCATATTTTGCACCTAAAATCAGAAAGACAATGGCTGTTACAATTCCAGAAGTTGTCGGAAGAAGATTTGGAAAGTTTAGTTCAGGCTTTACAGCTGTTTTAAATATCATAGCGCTTTTCTGTTTAACATCTTCACAGGTTGCTGCATCAGGAAGCGTTGTCAGCGTTCTTACTGGTATCGACACAAGGTTATGTATGATTATTGCTGGCATTGTAATTATTCTCTACACAACATTTGGTGGAATGATTGCAGACCAAGTCTCTGACCTTGTACAGTTTATAATTATTCTGCTTGGTCTTGCTATTGCAACACCTTTTGTCATTAAAGGCTGTGGTGGTTGGAGTACAATTGCTTCCAAGCTTCCAAAAGGACAAACAGACTTTACTAAAATTGGTTGGGTTGTCATCATTGGCTATATATTCAACTACTTCTGTACCTTCCTTTCTGGTCCAGAAATGATTAGCCGCTTTGAATCAGCAAAGGATGAAAAGACAGCAACAAGAGCAAGCTTCTTATCTGCTATTTTAATGGCAGCAATGGCCGTATTCCCTACTCTTCTTGGCTTGGCAGCTCTTTCTGTTAAGGATGCACTCGGTTCCCCTGCATCAGGATCTGCTATGATGGCTGTAACAGAAGCATTTGCTCCTACATTTATTACAGGTTTAGTATCTGCAGCAATCATTTCTGCAACAATGAGCAGTGCTGACTCAAACCTCTTATGTATGTCTACAATGATTATCAATGACCTTTATAAGCCATATGCTAATAAAGATCTAACAGGAATGAAGGAAGTTCGAGTTACAAGACTATGCAACGTTATTTGCTGTGCAATTGCAATGTTAATCTCTCTCCTTGGAATTAATATCGTTACAATGAATACATTCGCATTTGCTATTCGTTGTGCTGGTCCTTTTGCAGCTTATGGACTAGGTCTTGTTGTGCCAAAGGCAACAAAGCATTCTGGACAAATTTCTATCATTACAGGAACAATTGGAGTTATCGTTTGGCAGATTCTCTCTGGAGGAGACTTCTACCTAGGAATCCTCCCTGTAGTATTTGGCTGCGCTATCGGAACGCTTACATTCTTTATCATCAACTGGATTGAATGGAATAAGGGCGTTGAAGCTGCACCAAGTGCTTATGAAGAAACATAATAAATTGGGGCTACCTTCGGGTAGCCTCACTTTCTTCTATATCTTTCCTTTCCCCACCATAGTGGCATCAACTCTTTGAGCGTAATTGTTTCTCTCTTTTCATAATCAACCATGAATTCCATGTTTTCATTCTCTTCATTTAACTCATAGAAGAACTCTCTACACGCACCACATGGCATTCCTGATTCTCCGCCATCAGGAGCTTTATCTCTAAATGCAATTAAACGTTTAACTTTGGTTTGCCCACTTTTTAAGAACATATTTAGAGCAGCAACTCGCTCTGCACACAAATCCATTACTCCACAACACGACTCAATGCAGAACCCTGTATATATTTCACCATTCTCACTCTCAAGCGCACACACAACATGATGAGCATAAATAAATGGAGAAACATCCTCTGGATGGTATTCCTTCTTTGCCCTTTCATATAATTCTTCCCATATATCCATACCGATTCTCCTAGAAAAATTCCAATAATTACTTCAATTTATAGCTCTTTTTTAGAAAAAAACAAAATACCTACTTGAACTTGTCGCCTTTTCACGCTATTTTTGACAAGTAACACAAGTTAATGCGGCCATAGCTCACCTGGATAGAGCAAGTGCCTTCTAAGCACTAGGTAGTTAGTTCGAGTCTAACTGGCCGTAAATGAAGTCAGAATCCTCTTAGGGTTCTGATTTTTTTTCAAATCAACAAGCTAATAGCATGGCCTAAAATTAACCTCTAAAAGGCCATCCATAAGACCTTTGTAGTCTAGACTTTTTAATTTTGCTTTATCTATAGAGTAGCTACATGGATGTACTTTTTTGTCCCAAGTAACAGAACAAAACTCTTTAGGCTTATTGCAGCCTAAAAGACAACTAGGAGCTTGAAATTTTCCAAGAGAAATTATTCTTTTTATATCGTCTATCTTTGGTTGATTAGAGAACTTCATTGGAAGCAATATGATCCTATCAGGACTAAGACCTTCATATTTGAGTATCTTGTATGCATAAGTTGCTTCCTCAATATTTTGAGATGAAAAAAGCAAGTTAACTCCACTTTTAACTGGTAGTTTTTCTAGCTTATGAACTGTCTTTATTATTCGTTCTAATTCATTTTTATCTTCTGGATTATGTAAGCTTAAATGAATCTTATCTGGAAGGTGTTGAGAAAAACTACACAAGAAAGAGCTATTTTTGAGCATTAGACCATTGGTAGTAATAGTTACGTAAAGCTTATCTTTAATTTGGTCTATAATCTCAAATAGTCCATTATATTCTAATGGTTCGCCTCCCCCTAAAGAAAAAGCTTCAACACCATGATAAAAACAGTCAATGGCAAAATTAACTACCTCTTCTACTTCCCATTCAGCAACGCCGTCAGAATGGCTAGTATTGTAACAAAAGGAACAGCCTTTCGAACATTTGTTAGTCAATTCTAAAGAAACCATTTTAATCATTTTTCAACTTCTTTCATTTTAAGTTGTAGCATTTTTAATATTCGATAGCTTGAATAAAGGTAATACCCTATACGCTTCTCTTCTCTATACTTTTCATACTGCTCTTCTGCCAAAGCAATTGCTGTTTTTCCTGCCTTTTTTAGAAAAACATTAGGACTTACTTTGTAACGATTAAGAATGCACCAAACAGTTCGAGAATGAAGCTTTACAATTGCTTTAAACAATTCTTCATTTAGCACCTCATCAGATGGTCCATAATAATATGGCCAACAAAAGCTTTCAGAATCCTCGGGCCTATATTCCAAATCTAGATTATACATTCCCATGTAATCATCTAGGTTTATTTCAGTAATATTAGAAAGCGAGGCATTTATTCTCATTATATTGTGGAAGTTCTCGGGAAGCTTATATGCTATTGGGGTTGGAATAACTTCAAGAATTGAATCCTTTTCCATTATTGCTTCCATTTGATAGTTTTCTTTTGGAGAAAAGTAATAATTAAAGAGACTATCATCTGAATAAGCTATAGAAACTAGACGACCTTCCCATAAATCTTTTTTTATGGCGTCCAGATTAAACTTTATACTTTTAACATAATACAACGTTGCATCTTTGGACAACTGATAGATTAACGTTGTATCTTTGTCTAATTGTTCTTGCCATGTATGTAAATCTGTAATGGATGTACCTTTTCTTAATTCAATTAATTCTTCGTTGAGATAAGCTTCACCTTTTAACAAATGACTTTTTTCTATTCCAATTCCACAATATTCTGGAAAAGAAAAAGGCTTATTATCATTTAGAATTTTCTTTATCTCTCTTTGAGTTTCTTGTGATACCACTAGCTTTCTAAGTCCAGGAGAAATTAATTCAGAATTCAAAAGTAATGCTTCTTCAATAATACCATTCCAATTTGTAGTTGTGTCATACTCAGCAGGGAACCATCCGCTTTCACCTGAATCAAATACTGCTATATGTCCATCTTTATCCAACAAATACCATTCGGTATCAACACTATGCCCTGCAGGATACTCTTTTTTTGTTTTTTCTTTTCTTTTATCCATAGCTTTTTCTATAGCATATGTTTTTTAAGAATTAAAGCAAAAACTAATCCACATAAGTTGAGCAAAGATAGTCTCTTAAATATGGAACAGCAAACTCAACAAAACCCCTTCTTTTTTGCCTAATGACATCTGCCTGTATTAACCTTGTTCTATATCGATTAGCATAAGATGAATCAACACCAAGTCTCATGCTGATATCTTTCATTGAACTATAATCTTTGTCTTGTGCCATAGCTTTGATAAATTCAACATCCTTTTCAGATAAAGGAGCTATGGTAGTTTCACAAATATCTCTTACAAACTCTCTTTTCGCTATGTTTATAGAACTATTAAACTCTTTTTCCCCAAGAGGTTTATCAGGAGAAGATGCCACAGTTAAGTAATGACCAACTAATTGCATTAAATATGGAGAACCTTCTGTAAATTCTGCCGCACTTCTAACCATTGTGTCAGTTAACCTTATTCCAAGTTTTTTAAAACACTCTTGATAGTACAATTCAATTTCACCAATTAAAATTGGTTCAAGTGTCAATCTTGAAGCTCTGTTTAAAAATGTTAGAACATGTTGATTTAACGTTTGAGAAATAGCGGAAGGAAGTCCTGCAAGCACAAGAGCAATATTTAAATTCATTCCAACCATTTCTTGGTATGCAATTATTAGTTTCTTTAATTCCTCACTACTAGATTGAACTTCATCAATTAAGATTAAAACCCCTTTTTTTTCCTCGCCAATCTTTTCGCAAATTGTTTCTAATCTATCAGCAAAACTTCTCTTAGATTGTTCCTTATACTCTGTTTGAATACCAGCACTAAAGCCTAGAAAACCAACTGAACCACCTGTTATTTTTACCTTTTCTTTTGGAAGATACTTACTACATTCTCTTTCTAATTTTTCTATTATTCTGTCCAACATATCAGATGAAACAACAGTTGGAGAAGCGACAATATAGCCATTATTTCTAGCATAGTCAGCTAATTCAAGAAGTAACACGGTTTTTCCCATGCCTCTTTGACCAATGATTAACCTAACTCGTTCTCTACTCCCGGGAAGAGAACTGAGCGAATCACAGAGTTCTTTCATAATAGAATTTCTGCCTACTAATGAACTAGGTTTATTTCCAAATGAAGGAGAAAAAATAAGATCAACCATAACCACCTCTTTCCTATGTTTATTTTGTCTATTCTTGTTTTTTTTGTCTATTCTTGTTTTTTTTGTCTATTCTTGTTTTTTTTGTCTAATTCATATTCTTAGTCTTTTTACTCTTTGAGTAGTTAGTTAAGAAGATTATTTTGAATACGTAAATACAATACTAGGCCTAAAGTTTTCGCTTACGTTATCTAAAAATGCTAGATTTAAACTAACTGAGAAGTCTTCATACACACCATAAAGAGATGTTGAGAACACAGATGTTCTCACATCGTCTTTGCTTACTTGATATGAATACTTTATTCCCCAATCTAAAAGAACATCTTTTAGAAATTGGAGGGTAATATCGCCTGCAATAGAGATTGATCTATCTTCTTTGAAACCAATGCCTTTAAAATCTAGGCCAAGACGAGGAACTAGAAGCTTTAAGTCTCCGTCGAGAGTGTATTCATCTCCCTTATATGATAAGCCTATCGTCGTATTTGAGATAAAATGTTCTAAAAATGTCTCATCACTCTTTTGTCCAAGCAAATCATCAAAAACAAGTCCAAGAGAGAGATTGTCATTGTACAAAAGCGCACCAACATTAACATTGAAGCGCTCTGTTCCAGAGAGTTTTTCATATGGACTGAAATAGCTCTCTCCTATAAAGGTAAAGATGTTATCAATTTTTTTGGAGAGTCTAGCAACAGAGTTACCTCCACCAAGTCTTGCTCCTATAGCAAAATGGTTGATGAAAGAATAGCCCAAGCTAAGTTCAACATCAAAGCCAGAATAGTTATCATAATAAACAGAGCTATCATCTCTAACTACCCTATTGTTCAAGCTATTAGATATCTTTGCAGATAGCGAAACGGGACCACTAACAACAGTTCCTTGTAACTCATTAGTTGTATTTTGCATAAAGAACTGTGGCTCAACTCCCCATAGCGATGTGTTATAACTCTCACTAGGAGAAAGTGATACTTGATAGTATGTTGCCTTACTTAATAGTGGCAATGTTGCTGGGTTAACGAATATGTCAGAAAAAGAACCATAGTATGAAATACTACTGAGAGCATTAAAGCGAAGAGAAGTTAAGCTTGTGTCTCCACTAGGTGGCAAAGCAAAAAGAAGAGACGACATTACCATTAGAAGAATTAAAGCAAGTACTATTCGTTTCACACTATGAGTATAGAACAAATCTCTACAATTGTCTCTCTTTTCATCCTTTCTTATAATAGCATCATGGGTAGTGTGTTTTTCCATATAGACCTCGATGCATTCTTTGCCTCTGTTGAGATTCTAGATAATCCCTCTTTAAAGGGTAAACCTCTTATAATAGGAGGACTTGGCCCAAGGAGTGTCGTCTCAACATGTTCTTATGAAGCAAGGAAATTTGGCGTCCATTCGGCTATGCCTATGAGCACCGCACTACGCCTATGCCCTGAGGCAACAGTTATTCCTGGTTCATATACCCGTTATAGTGAAAAAAGCAAAGAGGTTATGGCTATCATAAAAAGTTTTGCTCCAGGCTTTCTTCAAGTCTCCATCGATGAAGCTTTTTTAGATTTAACAGGTACAGAGAATATCTATCCATACCCCGGAAAAGCTGCAAGATTACTAAAAGAAAAGATTTTAAAAGAGACAGGCTTAACTGTTTCAATTGGAGTAGCTGAATCACGTTTTGTAAGTAAGCTTGCATCTGACTATCATAAGCCTGATGGTCTTACAATTGTTCCTAAAGACAGAACTATTGAATTCATCGATAAAGTAGGATTAAAGAAACTTTGGGGAGTTGGGAAAAGCATGCTCGAAAACTTAAATAGAAAGGGCATCTACTCTACCAGTGCACTACGCTACTACTCCAAAGACGAATTAATAAATCTCTTTGGAGAATCTAGTGGAAGCTTCTTGTACTCTGTATCTCGCGGAATTGACCCAGGTATTTATACAGGAGAAGCTAAGAGCCACTCTATTGGCGAAGAGAGAACCTTCTATCCAGATATTTATGGAGAAGATGCCCTATCAGAAAAGCTATTAGAGCTTGCAATATCTGTAACTTTCAGAGCATTAGACGAGGGCTTTATTGCACGTACCGTTACGGTTAAGCTTCGCTATGGCGACTTTTCTACATACTCAATAAGCGAAACACCTCAAAGTGGGATTTATTCTTCAGACGATGTTTATAGCATTTCTAAACGCTTACTCTTTTCTAAATACAATAATTCGGGAGTGAGACTTTTAGGTATTACACTTGGTAATCTTTATAAAGCAGACAACCCAGAACAAAAGGAATTCTTTAAAGAAAAAGAAGAAAAGCTACGAGTTTTGGAGCGCACTGTTTTAGAACTTAGCAAAAAGGGAAATATAGTAACAAAGGCAAGAACGATAAAGAGCAAAGAATTGTCTTAAAAAGCTACATTTGCTATTATTTTGCTCATGATTTATATCGTGCTAATTGAACCTGAAATACCACAAAATACCGGCAATATTGCTCGCACTGCCGTTGCAACAGGTTCAACTTTAGTATTAGTTCATCCATTAGGCTTTTCTCTAGACGAAAAGTATTGTAGACGTAGTGGAATGGATTATTGGCAAGATGTAAAAAAGATTGAATATCCTTCATACAATTCATTTATAGAAGATGTAAAGGATAAGGAACTATTTTTCTTCTCTTCTCATGCAAAAAAATCACTTAAAGATATTAAGTATCCAGAGAATAAAGATTTATACTTCATATTTGGAAAAGAATCTGTTGGTCTAGACAAAAGCATTATTGATAGCTTTTCTGATAGGTGCTTTCGCATTCCTATGAAAGAAGGCGTTAGATGCTTAAATCTATCTAACAGTGTTGCTGTTGTTGTCTATGATGCCCTAGCATCATTTGACTATAAGGATTTAGATTAATGAATAAAGAAAAAAAGAGTGTGGCTATAATTGGATGTGGCAATATGGGATCAGCCATATTAAGAGCTATAGCAACTTCTCCTCTCTATAGTGTATCTGTTTACAATAGGACAAAAGAGAAGGCAATCAAAGCCACATCAGGCTTAAATGTACAAGTATTAGACAGTATGGAAGATGCAAAGAAGAGCGATATAGTCATAATTGCGACAAAGCCACAGACACTAAAAGCTATCTACCCTTCTCTCTCGGCTCTTAATGCCGGACTATATATTTCAATCGCAGCGGGAGTTAAGCTTTCAACTCTAGAAGAAAACCTAAAGAGCAAAAATTGCGTTAGATACATGCCAAACATTGCTTCCTCTGTAAAGAGTTCTGTTACTGCAGTTACATACGACTCTAGCCTAGATGAAGAAAAGAAAAAAACAGCGCTCGATATAGCATCACTATTTGGTTCAGCTTTTTACTTAGAAGAAAACCTCTTTAGCGCATTTATTGGTATTTCAGGTTCTGCTATCGCATATGTATATGAATTCATTCATGCTTTAATTTTAGGTGGAATAAGAGAAGGAATAAACTATGATAAAGCCGAAGAAATTGTACTTGATACACTAAAGAGTGCAATTGATTTAGAAAAAGCGACTGGAAGAAGTGCCATAGATTTAGAAACTATGGTATGCTCTGCTAGAGGTACAACAATTGAAGGAGTTAAGTGCTTAAAAGACTTTGGCTTAGAAAGAGCAGTTATTGAAGCAGTAAGTGCTGCAAGTAATAAATCTAAAGAGCTAGAAGCCAACTCTTAATCGGAGGAAAAAGATGATAGATATTAAAGAACTGAAGACCAGACATGATGAAATTGCCAAGAACATCAAGGATAGATACATGAATGTTGACCTTGATGCTATCATTAAGGACCAAGATGACAGGCTTGAGCTTTTATTGGAGGTAGAAAACCTAAGAAGCAAGCGTAATGAAACAGCTCAGAAAATGAAAGGCAAACTCGACAATGAGACAAGAAATAAGTTAATCAGTGAAGGTAAGACAATCAAAGAAGAGCTTATGGTTAAGGAAGCTGAACTCTCTGAATTAGAGACAAAGTTCCAAGATGAAATTAGAACAATTCCTAACTATGCTTCTCCCCTTGCTCCTGTTGGTAAAGAAGACAAAGATAGCCTTGCTATTAAGTTTGTTGGTGAACCTACTAAATTTTCTTTCAAAGCAAAAGACCACGTACAGCTTGGAGAAGAATTAGATATCCTCGATTTTGATAAGGGTGCTAAAGTCTCTGGACAAAAGTTCTATTACATTAAGAATCAGGCAGTAATTGTGCAGATGGCTCTCGAGAGATATGCAATGGACATTGTCCTTAAGCATGGCTTTACTCCTTTCATTACACCAGATGTTGCTAAAGAAGAAATTTTAAATGGAATTGGTTTCAATCCACGTGGAGCTGAATCAAATATTTACACAGTTGAAGGAACAGATACTTGTCTTGTAGGAACAGCTGAAATTACTTTAGGTGGCTACTACAAAGATACAATCTTCAATAAGAGTGATCTTCCTATAAGAATGACAGGTCTCTCTCACTGCTTCAGACGTGAAGCTGGCGGTGCAGGTCAGTACTCTAAAGGACTATATAGAGTTCATCAGTTCTCTAAGCTTGAAATGTTCATCTACTGCTTACCTGAGGATTCTGAGCGCTTCCATCAAGAGATACTCTCTATCGAAGAAGAAATCTTCTCTGGCCTTGGACTTCCTTACAGAATCGTAGATACAGCAACAGGCGATCTTGGTGCTCCTGCTTATCGTAAGTTCGATATTGAAGCATGGATGCCAGGTAGAGGTGAAAATGGCGAATATGGTGAAGTCACAAGTACAAGTAACTGTACAGATTACCAGGCAAGAAACCTCAACATTCGTTACCGTGACGATGACGGAAAGATTAAGTTTGTACATATGCTTAATGGAACAGCAGTTGCTCTTTCTAGAGCAATGGTCGCTCTAATTGAGAACTACCAGAATGAAGATGGTTCTATTACAATCCCAGAGAAGTTAAGACCATATACAAACTTTGACAAGATTACAAAGAGATAATTATGACAAGTGCCCTACTCACAGATTTCTATGAGCTTACGATGATGCAAGGATTCTTTCTAGAAAAGAAGAATCCTCGCGTTGTCTTCGACATGTTCTATCGAAATAATCCTTACCATGGTGGATACACTATCTTCACAGGTCTCGATCCACTCATCTCCATTCTTGAAGATTTCCGATTTTCCGAAGAAGACATTCTTT
This sequence comes from Candidatus Ornithospirochaeta sp., assembly GCA_050874025.1. Taxonomy (GTDB): domain Bacteria; phylum Spirochaetota; class Spirochaetia; order Sphaerochaetales; family Sphaerochaetaceae; genus Ornithospirochaeta. The sequence continues at coordinate 4,748 of JBNMJW010000028.1, read as the reverse complement.
ATCTAGCCTCTCTTAAGAAGTTTGATCCTGCATTTATCGAATTTCTTCGTGGCTACCACTTTACAGGTGATGTCTACTCTTTTGATGAAGGAACACCAGCTTTTCCTGGAGAACCTCTAATCAGAGTAGAGACAACAATGATGGATGCCATAATTGTTGAAGCAATAATTCTAAATACAATTAACTTCCAAACTTTAATTGCTACTAAGAGTGCAAGAATGAAATTAGCAACTCAAAACCATGGCTCTATCATGGAATTTGGACTGAGACGCGCGCAAGGTGAGAATGGCGCACTATCAGCAACAAGAGCTTGCTTTATTGGCGGTGCAGATGTAACAAGTAATACGTATGCTGGTAAAGAATACAACATACCTGTTGCTGGCACTATGGCACATTCTTGGATCATGCTCTTCGATAATGAGTACGAGGCATTTAGACGTTTTGCAGATATCTATCCAGATAACTGTATTCTTCTTATTGACACATACGATACTCTTAATTCTGGTATAAATGCTGCAATAAAAGTTGGTCTGGAACAAAAGAAAATAGGGAAAAAGATTGGCGTAAGAATCGACAGTGGCGACCTCTCATACCTAACTAAAGCTGTAAGAACAAAGCTTGATGAAGCAGGACTCGAGGATGCAACAATTTGCATTTCTAACGATGTAACAGAAGAGATTATTCTAAACCTTGTTAATGATGGTGCTCCTATCGATAGTTGGGGTATTGGCACACATCTTGTAACAGGAGGAACACAAGCTGCCCTTGGTGGTGTATATAAGCTTGCAGCAAAGGAAGAAAATGGAGTCTTTGTCCCTACTCTTAAGATTTCATCCTCTTTTGAAAAAACTACTAATCCAGGAATAAAGCAAGTCTATAGATTCTATGACAAGAATAACCAAGCACTAGCTGATTTAATTGCACTTAGCGATGAAAAGATTGAATGTGGAGAGAATCACCTTTTCTTCCATCCATTCTCTTCTGGAGATATGTTTGTAATGAAGAAGAATAGTTACATAGCTATAAAGCCTTTGCTATCTAAACAGATGGAAGGGGGAAAGAGAATTAAAGAAACTGTTCCTCTCTTAGAATTACAAAATAGAGTCAAAGAAAATCTTTCTCATTTTGATAAGAGCTACAAGCGACAGATTAATCCACATATTTATAAGGTTTCTCTTACAACAAAGCTAAAGGATTTAAAGAGAGAGCTTGTGCTTGAAGCAAAAATGAGCGAAGAAAACTAAAGAGGAGTCGGGACAGTATCCCGACCTTTTTTGTTAAAAAATTAGAGTCCACTCAAGTCTACTTTAAATGTCAGACCTTCTGGAAATTGTTCTCGCTTGAAGAACATTGCCATGTACCATGGAAGATAAAGAATGTTATCTTCTACTAGGACATTATCTTTGAAAAAAACAATTGCATCTTTTACTTTCCAATCATCGACAGCTAAAACCCTATCTAAAGCAGCATGTTTTTTGTAGTCGTTGCCAAATTTAATTTCTACTAAATCAATAGAAGATCCATTCTGGATTACAAAATCTAACTCACCGTATTTTTTCTTGCCAAAGTAATGTAGAGAAAAGCCATTTGATACAAATATCTGAGACATTACATTCTCTAGGATGCTCCCCATATTTACACTTAAATCACCTTTCAAAATATTAAATTGAATATTATCCATGGTAAGGGCGCAAAGAAGTCCAGTATCTCCCATATAGAGCTTAAAAAAACTGCGTTTTTCATTTAAAACTAGAGGAACCTTTGGCTCTTCTATATTGTAACAAGGATTGGCAACACCTGCATCAATTAGCCAATTAAAGCTGTCTTCATAGCGTTCAAGACGTGCACTAGATTTTAAACTACTCACAGTAAAACGTCGATTTTTTTCATTTAACTGCGATCCAATCGAATCAAAAATAGCTCTAATTTTAGGGCGTTCGCTTCCAACTGCATATTTGGAAATATCTTGTCTGTATAAATCAAGAATTTCATTTTGCTCTTTAATAACACGCGCAATGTCATGAGATTGAACATATGTTTGAACAATCTTTGGCATACCACCAACAATAATGTAAGAGTAGAATAATTTACTCATTGTTGTATGGATAACATCAGAAACAGGTAATCTAGCATTATATGCTTCTCTTATTGTATTAATTGTTGTCTCCTGAACGCCATTAGCAAGAATGAACTCTTCAAAATCCATAGGGTACATTGTGTATAACTCTTCAAAACCAACAGGTAATGAACGGACAACTTTATTCTTCACACCAAGAAGAGAACCAGTCTCAATGTAATCAAATCTTCCATCTTCAACTAGAAATTTAATTGCGGTTCTTGCATTTGGACATTCTTGTATTTCATCAAATAAAACTAGAGTATTACCCGGAATTAAAGGCTTATGTGCAAGTGCAGATAATCCCTCTATAATTGTATTTACATCTAGATTACCCTCGAACACACGTCTTGCATCCATATTTGAAACAAAATTAAATTCGATAAAGCATTTATATTCATTTCTTCCGAACTCACGCACTAGTGTTGTCTTCCCTATTTGGCGTGCTCCCTGAATACAAAGTGCGGTTCTATTTTTTTGTTGTTTCCAATCCTTTAATTTGTTGTAGGCCTTTCGATACAGCATACATACTCCTTGTTTTGTATCTAAATTATAGGCCTTATTGTAACAAAAATTTTATATTTAAAGACACTGTTTGCGACAATTTTCTTAACTTTTTTTAGTATATTTGCGACAAAATTCTAAAATACATTTATAGCTCGGGGTCATCCCATTTTTCACATAAAGTAAAGAAATCTACCTTCTGAAGATTAATTTGCTTCTTCTTTACATCGTCAGCGAGAGCTTCTTTATCTACATATGGCTTCCATTTTGTTACAAGATTCTTTCCTGCAATTCTCTTAATAGAAAGTGCTTTAGTGTAGAACCTATTCATTCCCATGCAATCAGATCTGTCCTCAATAACAGATACTCGTTTTGGAAAGCGGAAAGCAAGATAACGTGTAAGCTTAATGCTATAACCAAAGAGCCAAGAGCGTGTCCCCAAATCAAGAGTTTGGTAGTATTCGCTGATTATCTCTGTGTCATATCCTCTAAGACGTTGAAAAAGAGCTCTGTCATAAAGACCAATTGCTAGTACTGGATATAGTGTTCGTTCATCATCAGTAGTATCTAAATCGGGTTGAAAAGATTGAGGATCAACTTCTTTTCCTCTTATGTATGGTGATCTAATTGTAGGAAGAACCTCAGCTTCCGAGCTTAAGAGAATGGGACAAACAACTATTGGATGATCTTTCCCTGTCATTAAAGAGAGGATCGCTGAGCCATCAAAAGCAATTAACTCCATGTCACTACGAACAATTAAAAAGTAATCTGTGTAGCACTCATTGGCCATTGCATCGATATATTCGCCTGTAGTCGTATCGTTAGCAAAAGCAATAAATGTTACTTCTGGATACTTAGTATGTATTCCATATTCCTCTAATTTAAACTCTGTCGTAAGAACATGGAGAGAGAGATTCATATTATCCAAATACCAATCAATAGTTCTCTCTAGCTCTTCTTTTGTACCAAAATCTAATATTCCAACAGCAAATTGCTTTTGTTTATATAGCGATGAAATTCGAAAACCTAAATCTTGTTTTCTAAAGACCATTCGATAGCTACTCATTTATTGCTGCATCCTCCGGGCGAAAAACAACCTTGTGCTTCTCTCCTATCATAGCATTTATTTCATTAGAAGAGTGACCTTTTATTAAAAGAAGCTCGGAAGAATTAAAGGAAGAGATGGCCTTCATTATAACATCTCCACTAGGAGAGAGAATCGAGACGACATCCCCTTCTTTGAAAACTCCGTCAATTTTTACTATTCCAGAAGGAAGGAGAGACTTATGTCCAATAATGAGTGCTTTTTCTGCCCCGCTATCTACTGTAATAGAGCCACTAGAGGGAGTATTAATAATCCATCTTTCTCTTTGTGAAATACGCCCCATTGGCCTTATATAAGTTCCAATCTCTTCTCCCCTCATTAATTTTAAAATTATATCCTCTTCTTCACCTGAAGCTATAATAGTGCCACAGCCACCCTTTTGAGCAATTTGAGAAGCAAGAAGCTTTGTCTTCATTCCTCCTGTGGAGAATGTTGAGCCCTTACCTCTTGCCCAGGAAAGAACAGTAGAATCTATTTCATCGAGCTCCGTAATTAACTTTGCTTCTTTATTTGTTTTTGGATTATCTGTATAGAGTCCGTCGATGTCTGTTAGTAAGAGAAGAAGAGATGCATCTATCTTACTTGCAACATAGGCACTCATTCTATCGTTATCACCAAAAACGTTGTCAATTTCGGCTGTGGAAACGACATCGTTTTCGTTGAAAATAGGAATTACACCCAAATCTAAAAGTGTCATAACTGTCGTGCGAAGATTATTGTAGCTTTTGCGGTTATTAAGAACAGAACGAGTAATAAGAATTTGTGAACAAAGAAGGTTGTACTTCTTAAATTCCTTGGCCCACGCAGCCATGAGCTCAGGCTGTCCAATAGAAGCGCAAGCTTGCTTTAAGGCAATGTATTTTACTTCGTTTTTATGATTTAAAGCTTTTGCACCAAGTCCAACAGCTCCAGAAGATACAAGTAAAATCTGTAAACCTTCTTCTCTTAGTTTTGCTACTTGCTCGACTATCTTTTTTATTCTTTCCTTATTTACACCGCTTTTTGTACTAATGAGGTTAGTAC
>JBNMJW010000027.1:0-18123 GCA_050874025.1 Candidatus Ornithospirochaeta sp. | reverse complement strand
GCACTGAAAGCTCTTGGACTGATTGAATCATATGAAAACACAATAGCATCACCCAAGAGAAGAGGAAGACCTACAGGAAGCAAGAATAAGAAGTAATTACTACGCTATATAGTTCATAAAATGTTGAAACCTTTATTTAATAGTAGAATATATTCAGAGGTGAGAAATGTACGTTTCAATTACAGGCAGAAAAGGTTATGAGCAAGTTGAGATTAAAGAAAGTGTTAGAATTCCTGGAACGAATAAAAAGAAGCAAATGACAGTAAAGCGATGTGGAAGTCTTAAGGCCTTAACTGCTAAAGATCCAAACTATATTGAAAATCTTAAAGAAAAATTGAAACAAGAAAGAGAAGATAGGAAGAGAGATAAAACAATTAATTTCGTTACTACACCGAAGGAAATTGGCAATATTGCAGACCAAAGGCCATCCTTCCATTTTGGTCATATGATAGTAAAGAAGCTTTGGGAGACAATGAAGCTTGATAGTTTTTTTGACAAGCAAGTAACAAAGAGAAACAAAGAAGAATGTATAAATGCCATCTATAATCTTCTTGCTTCTAGATTAGGAGATCCAATAAGCATATTGCAAACATCAAAGAAACAAGAAAAGAAAGCAGGGATTAAAGAAGTCTCTTTAGATGTTCTCTATTCAGCTCTTGATGTTCTTAATGAAAATAAGGATGAGCTTATTAAGCATCTCTCTTCCTTCTTTGAAAAGAACACAAAGAGAGATCTCAGTACAGTCAGTTACGATGTAACAAACTATTACTTTGAAAGTCAGGAAGAAGGAGAATTAAGATTATTTGGATTTTCAAAAGAGCATAAGACAAATGAAGTTATTGTGGTCATGGGACTTTTGATAGATAGTAATGGTATTCCTGTTACAATGAGGCTTTTCCCTGGCAATACCATGGATCAAAATACTCTTCAGGATTCAATAGACTCATTAAGAGAGCTTTACGGCTTTAAGAGGATTACAGTAATAGCTGACAGAGGAATGAATAGTAAGGAGAATTTAGTTTTTCTCTCTTCTTCGGATCAACATTTCCTCATTAGCTATACGCTAAAGAAGGCTTCAGAAGAGATAAAGGAACAATCATTAAGTAATGATTGGCAGGATCTTGTAATTAATGATGATGGGGAAATAACAAATGCTACTAAAGTTATGGATACAGTAGTAAAGGCAAAGGTTGCCCTTACAGAAAAAGAGATTGAAGCTATAAAAGAAGAAAAGAAGCTAAAAGGAGAAAAAGGCAGAACTCCAAAATACAAAACGATAGAAGTAAAAGCAAAGTTGCATGTCTCCTATAACTTAAAGAGAGCAGAGAAAGATGCTTATGATAGAGAAAGAGCCATAGCAAAAGCACGAAAGAAACTTGAGAATGGTACTGCTTCTCAATCAATAAAGGATGGGGTTAATAAGTACATGCTTTTTAGCGAAGAACTAACAGCAGTAGGTATTGATGAAGACAGGATTAGTGAAGAAGCTAAGTGGGATGGATTGTATGCTATTATTACAGATAATACAGAACTGACATCAAAGGAAGTATTCTCTATCTATAAGACACAGTGGAAAATTGAAGAATGCTTCCGCATACTTAAAACCGATCTAAATGCAAGACCTGTTCATGTATATAAAGACGAACACATCTATGGCCACTTTATTTTATGTTATCTTGCTCTTTGCATAATTCGTTACCTTCAATACTGGTTAAAGACTGAACACAAGATAGAGATGAGTGCTAGTAGAATAATGGAATGTATTGAGGAGCCCAGGGCTGTTGTTATGGGTGAAATGCCGAAAGTCATAATTGTACCAACTGACCTTAGTGAAGATTTCCTTCTGCTACTAAACAAGCTAGGATTTAGAAAACTTGAAACAGAAATGACTCCGACAAGATTTAAGGCAATAACAAAACTTAATCTTTTAGATCAACTAAACTCGTTAAAGTAAAGAGGACAAATTATTTATTTTCATTTGATAACAAAACCTCGTTCTAATGCACTGGAACGGGGTTTTTCTATGATTCTAAGCTGCTCTAAGTCCTAAACTCAGGAAAGACGCTCGATGAGTACATGAAGAGTAGGAATTTTAAACAAGGTGATTTATATTCTCTCAATTAGAGCTCTAAGCTCTTCATATGATGAGACAGAATATGTGGCAAGTGAAGATTTTTCTCCTTTAAAAGAGATATAAATACTCTCAAGCCCTGCGTTGATAGCTCCCTTAATGTCGCTCTTTTCACTATCTCCAATCATAATGCAATCTTCTTTATTTTTGTTGATATCTTTTAAGACATAGTCAAATAGCTCTTTTTGAGGCTTTCTATAACCAATTTCATCGCTGATAAATATCTTATTGAAGTATTTATCAAGGCCTGTATCTTTAATTCTCGCTCTCTGTATTCTTGATATTCCATTTGTAACGAGTGCTTTATCATAAGAAGAGATGCTTTCTAAAAATTCCTTTGCACCTTTTAAGAGAATACCATTATGGGAAAGTACATCACCAAAGAAGGAGGCGGCTTCATCTGCATTATAGTTTTTACCTATGCGTGAGAAGAAGAGTTTCCACCTTAAAACCTCTAGCTCATTTAAGTTAATGAGGCCTTTTTCATAGTCTGACCAACAAGATAGATTTCCAACCATATATTCTGCTGTTGTTTCTTCTGTATCTGGTAAACCATATTTTCTATATACAGCAGATAATCCTATTTTTTCTGTTGCTTTAAAATCCCAAATTGTCTCATCGGCATCAAATAAAAGATATTTCATAGGAAAAGTTTAGCAAAAAAAGCTTTTTTAGCTACACGTTTTGGAATTTTTTTATCATATTAGTTGATGTGGAGAAGAAACAATGAAGACAGCTATTTTATTTTTTATCTCTGGTCTTTTATCTTTGCTTTTTGGTGTTTTTGTTATTACTCAGCCTGCAACTGTTGTAAATATTGCGGCTCTTTGCTTTTCTATTGTATTGACAATTAAAGGCATAAAAACTCTTTTTGATACGTTAACATTTAAGAAAAATGCCGTAAATGTTGTTGTTAATGGGCAGCATATTGATTTGGGAATTCAGAAAAAAATAAGACTAACTCTTTTCTGGGATGGGCTTATTTCTTTACTTATTGGCCTTGTTGCACTTGTGATTGCTATCTATTCATTTGCAAACAAAAGCAGTGGAATAATGAAGGGTGTTGTCTATGTTATTGCCGCTGGCTTCTTGTTTACTGGAATTGCTAACATAGTTGAAGGCTATAGATTGAAGCCATATCCAATTCTTGCAGATAGCTATAAGAGTGGTTCTCTTGTCTATATAATTGCAGCCGTACTTCTTTTTGCTTTCCCATTCTTTATTGGAAATACTGTTATGAATATATTTGGCATCCTCCTTATTGTGGCAGGTGTTCTCCTTTTCTGTTGGGGAATAAGGTTGCTTGTAATAAGAAAGAGGCTTAAGGCTACCACAGTTACATTTGATGAAGTGAAATAATTTTTTTAGTGAAATAAGATACCCACTAGGCGCCTAGTGGGTGATTTTATTTTATATGACTTTTGAGAAATTCTTTTAGCTTTTCTAAATCAGGGTCGCATAGTATTGGAAGAACATTTACAAGTTCTGTTGGCGTTAAATCCCACCATTTATATTCGAGTAATAGTTTTTTTAGCTCTTCGCTAAAACGATCCTTTATAAATCTAGCTGGGTTTCCTCCATAAACTGTGTATGGTGGAATATCTTTCACAACTACAGAATAGGCAGCAACAATTGCTCCATCGCCAATTTTAACACCTGGCATAATAATGCTTTCTCGTCCAATCCAAACATCGTTTCCAAGAACTGTGTCGCCTTTATGTGGAAGTTGTGACATATGTGATGGAGTATTTTCTGTCCACGCACCTCCAAAAACGTTAAAAGGGTAGGTTGTCGCACTAGAAATGCGATGATTGGCTGGCCCCATAATAAACTTAGTACCAGATGCAAGCTGGCAAAACTTGCCAATTATTAGATGGTCGCCAAATTCTGGATAATTGAAAAGAACATTATTCTTCTCAAATTCTGTTGGTCTTTCTTCATCATCATAGTATGTGTAGTCTCCAACTATAATGTTAGGGGCTGAAATAACATTTTTAATGAAACAAGATGTTTTGTATTCATTAGGGAATATTACATTTGGATCTGGGATATTGTTCATAGATAAATCCTTTTTCATTTGGATTATAGACTATCGGATATTGTTCTTTAATAACAGTAGGTTTTTATCTCATCTATCTCAATTGTTGACAAGGAAAAACAAAAAAAAAGATACTGTTTGAAAGAGGGTAAAATGACAATCGACTTTTCAAAGTATAAAGATGGATTAGTTCCTGCTGTTATTCAGGATGCTGTCACACGAAATGTTTTAACTGTGGGCTTTATGAATGAGGAAGCATACACGCTTACTTTAGAGCGTGGACTTGTTACCTTTTATTCTCGCAGCAAAGGACGCATTCGTGTTATGGGCGAGAACAGTGGAAATTATATTAAAGTTAGGGAAATACTTGTCGATTGCGATGGTGATACTCTTTTAGTAAAGGCAATGCCATCGGGACCTGTTTGTCATACTGGTTCTGATACATGTTTCGGGGAAGATAATCAACCTGGAGATTTCTCTTCACCTGAATTTTTGTTCTATCTTGAATCTGTTATTCAGGATAGAAGACTTAATCCTGTTGAAGGTAGCTATACTAACCATCTTTTTTCTCGTGGATTAAATAGAATTGCTCAGAAAACAGGTGAAGAAGCAGTCGAGCTTGTAATTGCTAGTAAAGATAATAACAAGGAGCTTTTCTTAGGAGAGGCTGCTGATTTGATGTATCACTACCTGGTCCTGCTAGCTCAGAAAGATTGTACGCTTTCTGATGTTGTTGATGTGCTTAAGGATCGCCATTCAAGGTGATAGTCGATTCTGCAAACAAACTTATTGAGTGCGCTGATGAGAATGATGGCAGTTTTGCTAGCCAAGATTTCTCGTATTACTCTATAAGTGATAGTGTTTTTACCTCTTGTGATTTTTCTTCTGCATGCTTTTATGACTCAGTAATAACAAATACTGTTTTCATTGGATGTAAATTTCTTTCCTCATCTTTTTCGAAAGTGGCACTTCGTAACATTACATTTTCAAATTGCCTATTTACTGGAGCTATGATGGATAATGCATCAATAAAGAATGTAAGGATAGAAAACTCTGTTGCTCGTTACTTTTCTTTAGATAAGTCATTTTGTTCTGACTTTTCTATTATCTCTTCATCTTTTACTGACTCTTCTTTTTCTTCGATAAGAGCAAAGAATGTAAAAATAGAGGAGACAGATCTAACTAGATCTTCATTTTTAAATACTTCGCTCTCTCTTTTGTCTCTTAGGAATTCTACCTTGGCCTCTATCCGACTTAGTGAAAATAAATCGGAACTATACAAAGCGAAGCTTGATATGAGTCAAGTTATCGACATTATTAGACAATTTGACGTCGAAATTACAGGTTAAATTGTAACTTTTTGTGACATTAATCCCTTTTTATGTATATAATAACCGTATATTTTATGGGCCATCCCATAGAAAGGAGACAAAATGAAAAAGATTTTAACTATATTATTAGTATTAGGACTTGTTGCTTCATCAGCTTTCGCAACTGTTTTACAGGTTGGTGCTACAGGACGTTTTGGTGGTGATATTACTTCTTTGGATTCTTATAAAGAGATATCAAACTATGATTTCGGTGCAGATGCAAGATTAAACATTGGTGCATTTGGCCTTGCTGCTAACGTTCTATTTGGAAAGAACGGAGAGAATCGTGTTTACAATACAATTCTAACTGCTAACGTTCGTTTAGACCTACAGGTTGTTGATTTTGCTCTTGGTGCTGGCTATGCTCTTCCTGTTGAAGTAAGCACATCTGGTCAGGTACTTGTCGACAATCAGCCTATAGAAAAGACTCTTGATGTTTTAAAGAATTCTCAGCTTTTGGCTCGTGCTGCAGTTGGTGTTAATATTGGTGGTCTTGGCTTAAGTGCTGATTACAAGATTCCATTCTCTACAATTATTGAATACTTCAAGGGCAATGATTTAAAGAATCTTGAATCCTTCAAGCAGGGTAAGATTGCACTTTCTGTTCTTGTCAACATTTTCTAATAAAAAGAATTTTCTGTTTGATGCCTCTAGAGATAGAGGCATTATTTTGAGGTGAATTATGGATAAAAAATATGTCGATTATGCTGTAGAAGAGACGATGAAGCTTCTTTCTATAGACAGTCCAACGGGATATACAAAGAAGTGTATTGAGTTCGTCGAAAGTGAATTTAAAAGTATGGGCTACGAAACAAAGAGGACTGTCAAAGGTGGCTTGATTGTTGATTTCGGTGGAAAAGATAGCACAAATGGATTACTTTTGATGGCTCATGTCGATACTATCGGCGCAATGGTTAGTGAGATAAAGCAAAATGGCCGATTAAGGATGACTAAGCTTGGAGGTCTCCATCCTGTTGGAGTAGAGGGAGAGAATTGCTATTTATATACAAGAGATAATAGAAAGTACGAAGGAACAATCCAAATCCCTAATCCCTCTGTTCATGTTAATACATCTTTTGACAGTTCCCCTCGTGATTGGGATACGCTAGAGTTTGTTCTTGATGAAAACGTAAAGAATAAAGAGGATGTATTAGCACTTGGAATATCTGTTGGTGACCCAATTGCCCTTTTGCCAAATGCTCATATAACAGAGTCTGGATACATAAAGAGTAGATATCTTGATGATAAACTCTCTGTTGGCATTGTAATGGCTCTTGCTAAATATATAAAAGATAATAAAATCACACTTGAAAGAAGAACATATTTCCATGTTACGGTCTTTGAAGAGATTGGACATGGTGGATCTGGCAGTGTTCCTGAGGGTGTTAAAGATGCACTTAGTATCGACATGGGATGTGTCGGTTTAGGTCTTGAATGTACAGAGAGGGATGTTTCTATCTGTGCAAAAGATGCAAAGGGGCCATATAACTATGATATGGTTTCAGAATTAATAGAAGCAGCAAAAAAAGATGGTGCTTCTTATAAGGTCGATGTCTATAATAACTATAGTTCAGATGTTGAAACGACTCTCACTTCTGGTCACGATATTAGGCATGCGCTAATTGGTCCTGGTGTCTATGCATCTCACTGTAATGAACGTAGCCATATCGAAGGAGTAAAAAATACTCTTTTGGTTCTTAAAGGTTTTTTAAAAATCTGATGTTAACAGAAAAAATCTATTTTCTTTGAGCAACTGTTTTATTTGTGAGCCTAATGGTTAACTTTTGCCATTAAGGCTCATTTTTGTTATCTGCTATTAATTTCATTTCTTGAAAAGTGAATACTTTTAATACATTACCCCATGCTCTAGAAAGGAGAAATAACCTTCGTTTGAAAATATGATGTGATCAATTACTGAAATGCCAAGTATTTTTCCGGCTTTAACTATTCTATCTGTAGTAAGTTTATCTTCAGAACTAGGTTCTAAGCTTCCAGAAGGGTGATTATGAGCCATAACAATAGCAGTTGCTCTTTCTTTTAGGGGTTCAGCAAAGACCTCTCTTGGATGAACAACTGTTTTATTAATGAGCCCAATGGTAGCTACTCTTATGTTCAAAACTTCATGAGCACCATTAAGGCTCATTATTATTAGTTGTTCTTGCTCTCTCACTGCGTAATGCCTTATCTCTTGATAGATGTCGTTAGGAACCAAGATTTTCTTTGCTTTACGATTATTCTTTCGCCTTCCAATTTCTAGGGAGGCAAGAATAGTTGAAGCTTTTGCTTTGCCAACTCCTGGAATCATAACTAAAGAGGAAAGAGAAATCTCTTGTCCTTTATCTAGCAAAGAAAGAACATCTTTGCTAATGCTATCAACACTATAAGAGGCATTACCTTGTCCAAGTAGTACCATAATTAGCTCTCTGTCAGAGAGTGCTTTTACTCCAAGCCTCTCCATCTTTTCTCTAGGGTCTTCTGTAATAATTTTATTTTCCATACTATTTAAACGCTAAAAATTGAAAAAATGTCAAAGAAGAGATTAAGTATTGATACTCTTTGAATCGAGAGTTGTATGTATCAACTCTTTGAGATAAGATTTTATTGACTCATAAAAAAGAGGAGGAGTTATGAAACCTACACTTGTTGTTATGGCTGCGGGAATGGGTTCACGCTATGGTGGTGTAAAACAGATTGATGCTGTTGGAATGCACGGAGAGACTTTATTAGACTTTGGTGTCTATGATGCACATAAAAATGGATATGGTAAGGTTGTCTTTATTATAAGAAAAGACATCGAAAAGGATTTCAGAGAGAGACTCTTTGATCGAATCGCTAGAAACATGGATGCTGAATATGTATTCCAAGCTAAAGATAGTCTTCTTACTGAAAAGGAAAAGGCCTTAAGCGTTAATAGAGAAAAGCCATGGGGAACTATCCATGCTGTTCTTTGTGCAAGAGATTTAGTTAAGACTCCATTTACAGTTGTAAATGCTGATGACTACTATGGTCGAACTGCATATGAATCAATGGGTAAATATCTTTCTACTCTAAGTAATGATGATACTACTCATGCAATGGTTGGCTTTGTGCTTGAAAACACAATGAGTCCATCCGGTTCTGTCACTAGAGCAATTTGCGAAAGCAAGGATGGCTATCTTACATCATTAGTTGAAACATTTAAGATCTTTTGGAGAGATGGTCGTGTTGTCTCTGCGCTTCCTGATAGAGAAGAGTACTTAACAGGCAAAGAACTTGTTTCAATGAATTTCTTTGGCTTTACTCCAAAGGCTTTTGAGAGTTTCGAACGCTATTGGGAAGAGTTTAAAGCTAAGAATATTACAGAAGCTAAAAAAGAATGCTTACTTCCTTCTGGTGTTGCTGAGATGATTGAGAAGAGTGAAGGCTCTGTAAAGCTTCTTTCTTCTAACGATAAGTGGTTTGGTATGACATATCCAGAAGATAAAAAAGCTGTCATGTCAGCTTTAAAAGCAAAGATTGAAAGTGGCTATTATCCTGAAAAGCTTTGGGAGAAATAGATAAATAAAATAGAAGACGTCACTTTTGGGTGACGTCTTTATTATCTGCAAGCACATCTATAGGATTATAACCTTCCCCTAGAACATGATATGTGTCCTGTATGACCATAAAAGCATTAGGGTCTAGCTCTTTAACGCATCGCGATAATCTAGTTAGATCTTTTTTCGGGATGATTGTCATCAACATATCTTTATCTTCTTTTGAGAAGAGTCCCTTTGAACTGATTATTGTGCCACTTCGATTTAAATCTTTTAAAATATAGTCGCCAATTTCATTAATCTTAGGCGATATTATAAAGACATTCTTTGCATAGTTTGTCCCGAAAGGAACAATTACTCTATCTATAATTATTGAAATCATAAGGGAAACAATAATTGAATAGAGCGCATTCTCTATGCCAAAGAAAAAAGCTGAGATAAATATTATTATTCCATCAACAAGGAGTAGGGCATTACCTACGGCAATTGGTGTATAACGAGCAATAATTTGGGCTATGATATCTGTTCCACCAGTATTAGAGCCAGTTCTCATTACGAGACCTATTCCTATTCCATTGGTTAGTCCTGTAAAAAGCGTACAGAGCCACAGACTAGAGTCACGACTATAGTCAATTATTCCACTTGGAAACAATAGATCAAATAAAGATGTAAAAAGAGAGAGTAGGAGAGTCCCCATTAAGGTCTTTAAGCCATACTCTTTTCCAAACAAAGCTACTCCTAAAAGGTAGATTGGAATTGAGAGGATAAGCATAATTAAACCAAGGTCTAGGCTGTGTCCCAAATAATCTGCTGTTATATGGTAAATAAGTGTTCCTATACCAGAGATTCCACCCGGAGCTAGCTTTGCTGGATTCATGAATACAGATATTCCAAAAGCTGTTAATGCTGTTCCTATAGCGATGTAGATGTAATCGCTTATTATGTTTTTTATTCTTTTTGAGAATTGTTTCATAGTTTTGAAGGCAACTCCTTTTTCTCTTCTAGTATTCGTTTGACAAGAAGATTTGGATCATCTGATACAATTAAAGAATCTCTTACTTCTTTATTAATAAAACCTTCAGCGACTTCTTTGTCTAATTGCTTTAAGAAATCATCATAAAAGCCATTGATATTGTATATCCCAACATTAGAGTTGTTATAACCAAGTTGACGCCAAGTATATATTTCGCACAGTTCTTCCATTGTACCAATTCCACCTGGAAGTGCAATAAAACCATTGGAGAGGCTATACATAACTCTTTTTCTTTCATGCATACCATCTGTAATGATGGTCTTCATTCTTGCGCTTCCATCGGTAACTTTGCTGAAATTCATTGCTTGGGGAAGTACTCCTGTTACTTCTAAACCATAGTCACTTACACTGTGGGCGAGAACTCCCATTAGACCTCTATTTCCTCCACCATAGACTAAGTTGATGGAATAATCATAAAAAATAGAAGCAAGTTCTTTTGTTTTTTCTATATATATAGGATTGTTTCCAAATGTTGAGCCGCAAAAGACAGCTATAGCATGTTTATTGTTCATGACTACCATTATTTCACAATAATCTAGGCTTACTCAATAAAGTGTTATTATGATAACAAAAGAAAGTTAATTTTTTCTATTTTTGTTAAGAAAAAAATAAGTGTAACTTTTTTTACCAAATATTTTTTAGTTGTGATGTATAATATTGCTTGAAAATCCTTTTAGATTTAATATAGCGACTAAGACAGGAGTTTATAAAATGAAGAAACTTTCCAAAGTTATCTTTATCATTGCACTTCTTGCAATGGTTATTCTGCCTCTTTCTGCTGCAAAAGCAATGAATGTAAGCTGGCAATGGCTTTTAAGTGACCCAGATGTTACAGCCTATCGTTATCAGTTGAACGGCGAGGTAGAAGATGGGTGGACAGTTGTAGACGGTAAGACCGATACTTATTCTGCCACAGATTTAGATCCTTATCAGGATTACACACTTTATCTACAGTGTTCTTATGATGGAATTAACTGGTCAGAGAGTGCTACAAGTACAGCTTATGCGCTTCTTCAGCATGAAGAGGTTGTTGCTGAAGAGAAACCTGTAGTTGAACCAGCAGTTGAGCCAGTAGTAGAAGAACCAGTTGCCCCAGCTGAAGTTAAGGCTGAAGAAACAACATTCTACGTATATGGTTACGCTGTCGACAACAAGTGGGTTGATGGCCACTTTGAATCAACAGTTGGAACAAAGGGCCTTGCTAGCGCATCTGATATTAGAGGATTCTTAGCTTATGAAGAAGCAAAGTATCCTGAGTTAGCTAAGAGTGTTGTTGCTACAATTATTTCTGATGGATTTACACTTGATTATGCTACAGGCATGATTGATGAAGCTACTTTAGTTTCTACATATAGAGCTGACCTAACAGACTATGTTGAAGCTCTTCTCTCTGCATCAAAAACAGAAGAGAAAGCAGTTGAAACTGTTACTGTTGAAGAGGTTCCAGAGACTATTGAGAAAGACTTTACTCTCTTTGGATATACAATTAAGAATACATATACAGGCACAGAGTTTGTTAGCTACTTAGATATTGCTGCTAAGAGCGACATTGCTTCTTTCATTGCATATGAAAATAGCAAGTACTCATTCCTTAAGGAAAATGTCACAGTAAAGGCTGTAGAAGATGGAAAGATGGTATTAACAGTTCCTGCTTCTCTTGACCTCGATTCTTATGTATCACTCTACAAAGCTGAAATTATTGCTTATGTTGAATACTTACTATCTATACAGGGTGGTCTAAATTCAACATCTTCAAATCTCTTTGGCTATACAGTTGATGCTGAGTGGTGTGACGGCTTCTTTAAGTCTACTCTCGAAGAAAAGGGTATTGTATCTCTTTCTGATGTTGCTCAGTTTGCTCAGTATGAATGTGCTAAGTATCCATACTTATTAGAGGTCGCTAGAATCGAGTTCGTTGAAGACGGTTTTGTTCTTCTTCTTCCTCAGGACCTCAATATCTCTGGTTATGTCCCAACATACTATGCAGAGCTCAAGAGCTATGTTCTTTCTCTTTTCCCTGCTCTTGAAAATTATGTTGCTCCTGTTTCTGAAGTTGTTGCAGAAGAAAAGGCATCTACAGTTGCTCCTCTCCAGAACACTGTAAAGGATGAAACAACTTCTTCTGTACAATCTGAAATCAAGGCTAATGATAATAAGTCTAGTGAAGAAACAAAGAGCGAAGAGACAGTAGTTGTAGAAGCTCCTGTTGAACCATCTGTTCCAGTTGCTTCAGCTCCAAAGGCAGCTAAGAAGGTTGCTGAAAGCAGAGCTAACTTCTTATTCTCTCTTGGTGCAGAGATGGGCTTCAAGGGACTTGATGTTGTTACAACTAACCCAACAATCTTCCCACGTCTATCTATCGGCTTCGAAGGACAGAATCTTGTTAAACTTGGTGCATTTGGACTTGGTTTAAGAAGTGATGTTTCATTTGTACTTATTCCACAGGATAGAACACTTAAAGGTCATGACTTCAATTACTTTGTTAACTACAAGAATTGGGGTGTTGATGCTACAGCAGATGTTAAGCTCATGGCTTATATCAATGGTGAAGGCGTTAAGTTCTATCTTGGAGCAGGGCTAGGCTACTCATTAGCTTCTAATACATACACAACAGCTCACTCTAGCAGTGTGCAGGTACTCGGATTTAATTCAGCATTTGCTCTAACAGGTGTTGCAGGATTCTCAATTGATCTTGGTGACAATGTTGCACTTCTTGCTGAAAGTTATGGAAGATTATTCTTCAAAGATCCTAAGAACTTTGGAGAGTTCTCTGTTGCAGCTACATTAGGCTTAGGATTCAAATTCTAAGATTCGCATTTGCTTACATTAGGCTCCGGAATCTCCGGAGCCTTTTAGGTTTAATATGGACATAAAAAAAGAAACGATTGATGAATGCATTGAGTTTGTCAAAGAAAGAAACTGGGAACAATTTCATAACCCAAAGGATTTAGCGATTTCGCTCTCTTTAGAGGCATCTGAATTACTGGAGCTTTTTCAGTGGAAAGATAATGATGAGGCTTTAGTTAACATCGATGACATGAAAGATGAATTAGCAGACGTAATTGTTTATGCTATCGACTTTGCATCCGTCCTTGGCTTTGACTTAAATGAAATAATTAGAAATAAGATGAAAAAGAACAGAGAAAAGTATCCTGTTGAAAAGGCCAAAGATAGTAATAAAAAGTATACAGAATTTTAGTGTTAAAAATGGACTGCCTAATGCAGTCCATCTCTTTAGTGTTGCCTTCTAATCTTAATTTTCACTTTATTTTTGATTAAGAAGCAATGATGAATATTCATATTTCTCTTAAAATCATCACCGATTGTTTCCTTTGATATATCCTGAACAACATAATTGTCGAGAATATAATCATCAAGCCTAAAAGATCTTAGATTATTTGAGAAGATTAAGGTCCCACCAGGCGCAAGATGCATAGCAGCTGCCTTTATTAATCTTACATGATCTCGTTGAACATCAAATGAATCTCGTCTGCTTTTGCTATTTGAAAATGTTGGAGGATCACAGAAAATAAGGTCAAACTTATCATATGTTGCCCATAACCAATCAATAGCGTCGGCCTTGTAGAGATAGTTCCCCATTGTCGTTGAGTATCCATTGAGAATAAGATTTTGCTCGAGCCATGATAAATATGTTGCAGAAGCATCAACGCTGACAGTTGAAAGAGCACCACCCTTGATTGCATTCAATGTTGCAGTTCCTGTATAGCAAAACAGATTCAAGAATCTCTTATCTTTGGAGTTGTCTTGGATGTACTTTCTAATGACTCTATGATCTAAAAAGATTCCTGTATCTAGATAATCGGTAAAGTTGACCAAGAACTTTACTTCATTTTCTCTAGCAATAAACATCTTGTTGTTTGTTGCAAGTCTTGTATATTGCTTTGCTCCTTTTTGCCTAGAGCGCTGTTTGACGTAGATGTTTTCTACAGGAATTCCTGTAGCTCTCTCTGTTGCAAGAATTAATTCATCAAGGCGTCTCTTTGTATCTTCCTCAGGAATTTCCTTTGGTGCCATATATTCACTAACGACAATCCATTTGTTCATGTAATTATCGATGCTTGCTGAATATTCAGGCATATCTGCATCATAGATGCGGTAACACTCGACTCCTTCTTTTTCCATTAGTGGTTTAATTTCTTTAATATTTTTTATTAACCTGTTATAGGCCATTTGAGCACCAGAAGAGAGTGGGGTATTAAGCCTTTGTTCTTTCTTCTCTAGTGCCTTTCTCATCATCTCCGCTCTTTCTTCATCGGTAAAGATAGAGTAGTGAGCTGCCTGACACTGAATACCGCCATTAAAGAGTGTGTTTGTTCTCTCTGGTTTTAGATCTATGTTGGAAAGTAAGTCACTATTACCTGTTAGTATTGTTGCTTTCCAACCTTTGAAGACATTTTGAAGTTCTTGTCCGATTGATGAATAGAGTTCATCAATATTCTTTACTTCCATTCTCTCACCATATGGAGGATCAGTGACAATACAACCTTTTAAGCATGGAGCTTTTTCTATTTTTGTAAAATCTTGCACAGAGAATGAGATGAAGTCATAGACTCCAGCTTTTAATGCAGCTGCTTTACTTATTTCGACAGCTAAACGCGAGATATCGGAAGCATAGATAGAGATATCTCTTTCTTCTAAAGCTTTTCTCCTCTTTTCTTCTGCTTCTTCAACTATTTTATCAAAAAGTTCTTTATCGAAAGATGGAAGCTTTTCAAATTGATAAGGCTTTTTTCTTAATAGGCCAGGAGCTGTATCTGTTGCCATTAAAGCAGCTTCAACAGCAATTGTTCCAGATCCACAGAAAGGGTCATAGAGAGGAAGCGGTGCGTTGTTGTCTACACTTTTTTTCCATTCACTTCTACATAACAAAGCTGCTGCGAGATGTTCTTTTAAAAGAGCTTCTGTCTGTTCACCTCTATAGCCTCTAAGAGAGAGGTTTTCACCAGAGAAGTCTAAATACCACTTAACAGTGTTTCCTTCAATATGTACATGTACTGTAAAATCTGGGTCTAAAATTTCAATATTAGGACGTTTATTATCGAACTTTTGTCTCATTCTTTCGACAATGCCATCTTTTACTTTTAAAGCCCCATAGTGGCTGTTTGATATGTACTTACAGTTCTGAGTTGTGCATGTGACTTTAAGCGTTTTTTCTGGAGTAATGAACTCTTCCCAAGCAATGTTGCTTGTTGCTTCTTCTAGTTCTTTGTCATCTCTTATGTCATCATCGACATATAAGCCTAAAAGAAGACGAGAAGAAATTCTCGTATTAAACGTAAACCTGTAGCCAACTTCCATGCTGCCTTCAAATTCAACACCACTAGGAGTAACTCTTACTTCGTCTGCTCCTGCCTTCTTTGCTTCAAGTGCGATAAGGTCACCTTGGTTAGCTGCGCTAGTTGCAAAAAAAATCATTTTCCCTCCGAAAAGAGCTCTTCCAATTTGCTCTTTGAGAATTTATATTCAGTGCCGCAATTGAAGCACTGTAGTACTAAAGGAAACTCTCCCTTGAGTATCTCATCTTTTTCCTTTTGAGGAAGATTTACAAGATAGTTTTCGAAGTTTTTTTCATTACATGGACAAGAAAAGCCTATCGGGGCGTGAGAAAGGTGCTGTACTCCATATTTACTGAAGGAATTTTCGACATATTCCTTTACTGTTTTTCCTTCGCTAATCCATTTACCCATGTTTGAAAGAGTAGCGGAATCGTTTTGGAGAGCTGTCAATACATCCTCTGGACACTCAGGAAGTGCTTGCATCATGAGGCCACCACTACCGATAACTCTTCCTTCTTTGTCAAAATAAATTGAAAGAGAAAAGAGGGAAGGAGTTTGTTCTGATATTTGATAATAGAGTGCAAGGTCTTGTGCTAAGTGGCCATACTCAAGCATTATCTGACCAGAGAAAGGTGTCTTTGAACCTTCAAGTATTTTAGTTATTGTCAAAAAGCCAGGACCATAGAGTGGGCTTGTATCTAAGCTTTTTAGAGGTTCAGATAATGGTATTGGATTATTAACTAGGTATCCTCTTAGAGCTCCACATGCCCATGCTTCAATATTTAATCCTCCAATAGGACCTGAACACTCTATAGTGAGTTGGATTCTATCATTTCCTTTTACTTCGGAAGAAAGTAAGGCACCTGCAGTATAGCCTTGGCCCAAAACATAGGTTTCAACAAGCCCAGTTTTATGGTTTGCTCTCATTTGGTTTACTATTCTTGTTGTTCCAACAGCGCTTAACCTTATTTCTCCATTAGCGATTAAAAAAACTTCTCTAGTATCATCTGGTAATGATTCTAAATGCTCTAAAAGAGCTTTATCTTCGATTTGTGTTCTTATCATAGCTACATTTTAAGATAACAATTATTTAAGTGGAAGATGTTCGCATTAATCGAGTATGATAAAAAAGGGGAAAGCTATTATTGAACCTCTTTGGTAATAGCTAAAGCTTCCTTGAAAAAACTCAAATAAGGAAAGTATTATTAAACTATGCGCTACGAGGATATGGAATATTTGAATTTTAAGAACATTATCGATTCAATAGATGAATTAGATAATCCGACTCGTGCGTTGATTGCAAAGAAACTTGAGCTATCAAGAACTACCGTTTCTAATGTAGTAAATGTTCTTATTGAAAAAGAAATAGCTGTAGAGACAGAGGTTGAAAAAACTAAGCGTGGGCGCCCTGGTTTAAAGTTAGGTTTTACTAGTGATAAGTGGTTTGCTTTAGGCGCTGCTTTTACAACAGATTCTTGGACATTTGTAATTGTTGATTTGAATGGCAAGATTTGTGATAAATATACAACGCCTTCTGTTTCTCAGTTCACTCCTGAAAGTATTATTTCAACGCTTTTAGCTGGTTTGAGGTTTATGATTTGTAGAGTAAAAGGATATCTTTTGCCATCTATTGGTTTAGGTTTACCTGGTATTGTTGATAGCGAAAGAGGGGAAATTCTATTTGCTAATGACCTTGGTTGGCATAATCCAATTAATGTTTCTGAGATAGTTGAAAGAGAACTTGGATATAAAGTTTATTGTATAAACAGATATACAACATCTGGTTTAGCTGAGTACAAATACGCAAATCTAGATAAAGAGAAAAATATGATCTTTATTGGACTGGGCTCTGGCATTAGATCTGCAATCTTTATAAATGGAAATCTTCTTACAGGACCCAATTATACAGCAGGTCGTATTGCCCATCTTGTAATAGACCCTAATGGGCCTTTATGCGATTGTGGAAAAAGAGGATGCTTACTCGCTCTTGCTAATGATAAGGCACTAATTCAAAATGCACTGAAAATAAAAGCTCAAGAGCAATATTCTCAGTCAATTCTTTCAACCATCCCTGATTGTGATATTACTCTTTCTTCTATAACAGAACTTGCTGATGATGGGGATGAATGTGCACAAGCTGCAATGGATAGCATCGCTTCTCCTATTGCTAACGGACTATCGACACTTATAGACATAATTAATCCACGCAAGATTGTGCTTGGTGGCCCTATAGGATACAACTCTAAATATCTTGTTGATAGAATCCAAGAGTTGCTCTCCTCTTTCTCTTTTTATTCACAATATAATGGGTTAAAAATAGAGCAGGGCAAACTAAAAGACATTGGCTCTGCTCTAGGTGCTGCAACTCTTGTCTTACAAAACAAGGCTGAGCTTCTCTATAAATGGTATATTAACAATAAGAACAACAAATAGTGCCTATTTGTTTTTAATTCTTTTTTTAAATTCTTCTTCTGTTAGTCCAGACTTTTCAATAGCCTTATCTAACGGTAAAAGTCCTTCTTTAACAAGAGAAAGAAGCATTCTAAGTTCTCCATTCTTTTCACCAAGAATCATTCCCTCTTCAAGGCCATCTTGTCTTCCCCTTTGAAAGCCTCTCTCTTCTCCTTCTTCAAGATTTTCTCTTCTTTGGTTTTCCATGTAGTGCTTGATTTCTAATTCCCAAAGAATATCATCACTCATCATCCTCATTACCTCTATCTCTCGGTCTCTTATAAACTC
>JBNMJW010000026.1:0-18232 GCA_050874025.1 Candidatus Ornithospirochaeta sp. | reverse complement strand
CAAGAAGCACTGAAAGCTCTTGGACTGATTGAATCATATGAAAACACAATAGCATCACCCAAGAGAAGAGGAAGACCTACAGGAAGCAAGAATAAGAAGTAATTACTACGCTATATAGTTCATAAAATGTTGAAACCTTTAATTAATCCACATAGGCCACCAACAACAAGTGCTGTTAAAATCATAACAAAAATAGAGTTAGTCATATTGAAGGCAACAATAGTTGCACTCGTTGTTAAGACAAGCGCCGATCCTATTGAGAGGTCTATCTGTCCTGTGATGATTACAAGGGCCATGCCAAGAGCCATTGTTCCAACGATACATGTGTTTTGAGAGCCCAATATTGCTGATATATGACTCCATTTAAATGTATTGCCATTAGCAGCAATTGCTATAGCATAGACTATCATGATGATAATCATTACAAAGATGAATGAATAATGAGACCATAGCTTTGCACTATCTTTTTTTAACTTTGAAATATCCATTTTTACCTTCCAATTGCACCTGTCGAATAAGCCATTACTAAAGCCTCATCAACATCCTTGTGATCTAAGATTTTTACAATTTCACCCTCATAAAATACGATGCATCTATCTGTTGTTTTCTGTATCTCTGGAACTTCAAGGGTGTTGATAATGATTGCTTTGCCTTCTTTGGCAAATTCAATAATTAACCTATAAATTTCACTCTTTGCTCCTACATCAACACCTTGAGTAGGGTTATCGAGAAGAAGCACATCGCTTTGTGTATTAAGCCATCTAGCAAGGAAGACCTTTTGTTGATTTCCTCCACTTAGAGATGAGATTGAGTTCTCTTCGTTATCTGCTTTTATTTTCAATCTTTCTTTTTCTTTTAAATATTTTTCTTTGTCTTCAAGAGGCTTAATGAACTGCTTCTTTGAAGAAAGAGCATGTTCTGCGGTAACAAAGTTTTCCATGATTGTTAAATCAGGAATAACAGAGTTTTCCTTTCTATTTGCAGGTAGCATTGAGATACTATTCTTCATGAATGTTCTAATGCTTCCACTGACTACTTTGTTGTTTACTTCAATACATCCACTGTCTTGTGACAATACGCCAAATAGTGTTTGCATTAATTCGCTTGCACCAGAGCCAGCAAGTCCTGTTAGCGCTAAGATTTCTCCCTTTCTTAAGGAGAAGCTTACGTTCTTAAAACCAGGTCCTGTTAGATTCTTTACTTGTAAAACTTCTTCTCCTAATTTTCTTGGCTCATAGTAATCTTCTTCTTGGTATTTCTCTCCAACCATGTCACGAGCAAGAGATGATGGAGTAACAGCGCTAATGTAATTGGATGAAATAAAGGTACCGTTACGTAGTACGGTGAAACGATCAGCTATTTCAAAGATTTCTGGCATCTTGTGAGAGATGAAGATAAATGATTTTCCCTTCTTTTTTAGCTGTCTTAGAATATTAAAAAGATGTTCTATCTCGTCAGAAGATAGGGCAGTTGTTGGCTCGTCTAGTATTAAGAGCTTTGCATCTCTATCGAGAGCTTTACATATTTCTATTAGTTGTTTTTCGCTTGTTTTTAATGTGCTAACCAAACTTGTTGGGTCCATGTTAACACCGAGACTCATAAAGAGTTCTTTTGTTTTTTTAATCTGTTCTTTTTCGTTAATTAGTCCAAATTTATTAGTTATTTCTCTTCTTAAGAATATATTATCAGAAACAGATAAATCATTAATAACATTCAATTCCTGATGAACAAATGCAATACCTGCTTTTTCCATTTCAGTGATAGTTGGTGTGATATATTCTTTACCCATAAAGACAATCTTTCCACTATCTGAAGGAATTACACCTGTTAATATATTCATAAGGGTACTTTTTCCAGCTCCATTTTCACCCAAAAGTGCATGTATTTCACCTTCTTCAACAGAAAAGTGAACATCTTTAAGAGCAACAGAACCACCAAATGATTTAGAGATGTGTGTCATCTCGAGAATTTTCTTCATTGTTTTTATCCAATAATAAAAGAGAGGGATGCGACTTTGGCACCCACTCTCTTTTGTTAAATCTTAGTGACCTAAGAAGCCTTCGTACTGGTTAACGTTCTGTCTGTCAACAATCCAAACTGGTTCTGTATCAACATCACCCTGCTTGTAGTTCCAATTGCCATTGAGATAATCAACCATCTTTTCAATAACACTCTTCATCATAGATGGGCTGAAGTAGACACTCATCATATCATCGAAGTACTGGTTAGCGACCTTAGCCTGTGTTGCCTTTCCACTCATGACATCATAGAGCTCCTGCATACCACCAATAGCTGAGATGTAAACATTAAGTTTTTCAATCTTAGCCTTTGTTTCAGCACTTAAAGATGAACCTTCGAGAAGGTTAAGCATACCGAATGTCATCTCATCATCCATTGAGTAGATGTAGAGGTTACCTTCTGCCTTATTGACGATTTCTTCAAGCTTCTGCTCGAGATAGTCGTAAGCTCCATCTGCAGACTAGTTACAAACAACAGAGTAAGTGTTGAAGACAGGATCTAATTCAGCATCTGTCCAAACCTGAGTTGTCTTATAGCTCTTACCAGTAGCCTTGTCTGAATATTCGATTTCACCCTTTAAGAATTCTCTGAAGCCTTCTTCTCTGTACTTACATACAGTACCGTTGTCTCCATAGAGAGTAACAACTGTGTCGCCTGGCTTCATTCCATGCTGCTGTAACCAATAAGCAATACCAGCACCACACTGCCAGTTGTTTCCACTGTAGTTGAGGATAGCATAGTTCATTGTTGATTCGATGAATCTATCGAAAGAAATGAATGGAATCTTTGCTGCATAGAGAGCTTCCTGTCCAGCTGCTGCTGAATCTTCGAGAGCCATCATTACAACGCCAGAAGCATCGCCGTTAGCGATGATTGTGTTACACTGGTCAACCTGTTCTTCGCCAGAAGAAGCAGCCATGTAAACAGCCTTAATCTTTCCTTCTTTTGTGATTTCTTCACACTTCTGCTGTGCGTAAGAACCTGCCTGAGCTGTCCAACCGTGGTCTGGAGTAGGTCCCAAGACGTAGATCTTCTGAGCTTTTGCTGTTGTTTCACTTGTACCATTAGCAAATAAGCTTAATGCAGTGACAAGAACAAGCATGAAAACGATAATCTTTTTCATTTGTATTCTCCTTTTTTATGGTTTTTTAAACCTTTTTCTCTCTTTTGTTTTTAAATGACCTTTCGCAAGCAAAGACAGCCTTCATAGATCCAATTACATCAGATGCATCTAGGATGCTTTTTCTGTCTTCTGTTACAGCCGATACGAATTCGTCTATAACACCACTTGTTGCCATTTGTTTGTCGCTATTTGTTTGGATTCTGTCTAAGCTAAGTTTTTCTTCTCTTCCATCTCTGTAGTCGATAATCAATGAATACTCAGGATCAGAGTAGAGCTTAAGTACTCCATTTTGACAGAAGATGTTGCTTTGGTTGTATTCTGTTCCGTAGCAAGTCCAACTTGTAGTTACAGTACCAAATGCTCCATTTTTAAATTTAAGAATCTCAACAGAGTTGTCATCAACTTCGATAGGGGAGCCATCTTCAAATGTTTTATCTAAGACACACATTTCCGAATATACGCTATCAATGTCTGAGCCGATTAAGTAGCGCATAAGGTCAATTTTATGGATGCCTAAATCTGCCATAGAACCAAATTGAGCACTATCTTTTTTGAAGAACCAAGTATTTTTGCTCTTATCTACACACCATCTCTCAGGACCACCGTGGCAAAACATTGTTGAAAAGGCGATTGTTTTCCCCATCTTACCAGATGAAATAAGTTCCTTTGCTTTTCTGTGTGCAGGAGTTAGTCTTTGGTTTTGGCCGATAAGAAGATGCTTTTTTGCTTTTTCTGCCTCTTCTACCATTTTGATGCAGTCTTCCAAATTAGTTGCCATAGGTTTTTCACATAGGACATTTTTGCCACTTCTTAGAGCTTTGATTGTGATGTCTGAGTGGAAGCGGTTAGCAACACATACAGAGACGCTATCTACACTTTTATCTTCAAGAAGGCTTTCTAGCGTTGGATAGACCTTTGCATTAAATTCTTCTGCCATCTCTTTTGCTCTCGATTCGACATAATCGAAAAAACCAACAATTTTAACGTCTTTATTTAGACTGTATTCATATGCATGGCGCTGACGGGCGATACTGCCACATCCAATAATTGCTACGTTCATTTTCTTTCCTTTTTTAGATAACAAAGTTATCCATATATCTCTTAGTTATCTTGATAGAATCGAGGATTCTTTCCTTTGAACCTTCAAAAGCTTTATCCTCAATTTCAACACATGCACTTCCTTCGTATCCAATATCTGTAAGTGCTCCGACAAACTTAGCCCAATCAACATCACCATAAGGAGGTAGTTTTGGTGACATATATTCGAGTGGGTATGCCATTACGCCAACTCTCGCAAGTTTGTCTATGTAGAGCTTAATATCTTTGAAGTGAACATGGAAAATTTTGTCTTTATAGTCATAG
Source organism: Candidatus Ornithospirochaeta sp. (assembly GCA_050874025.1). Classification (GTDB taxonomy): domain Bacteria; phylum Spirochaetota; class Spirochaetia; order Sphaerochaetales; family Sphaerochaetaceae; genus Ornithospirochaeta. The sequence continues at coordinate 13,728 of JBNMJW010000026.1, read as the reverse complement.
ACAGCTTTTACATAATCTAAGCCTTGCCAAACAAAATGAGATGGGTCGAAATTGATTCCTAGTTTGTCGCTCTTTAAAAGAGAGAAGACTTTATCCCAATTGGATGGGGTAGTGAATATATTCTGTCCGCCAGGCCATTCATCTTTAGAGAAAATCATAGGGCAATTTTCAATTGCAATTTTTACTCCATCTTTTTCTGCTTCATTTAAAAGAGGTGTCCATACTTTTTCTACAAGAGGAAGATTTTCTTCTACTGTTTTACTCTGGTCTCTTCCTATGAATGTAGTGACCATATTAATGCCAAGCTTTTTGCTGGCTTTTATAAGAGAGTATATGTGCTCAATAGCCTTATCAGCTTTCTCTTTATTTTTATCTAGAACATTAGGGTAGTAACCGAGAGAAGAGATAAAGACATTTTTCTTCTTTGCGTATTCTAAGATATGAGAAGCATACCTCTCGTCTGTTAAGACTCTTTCGCTATCTATATGAGAAACGCCCGCATATCTTCTTTCAGCTTTTCCTTGGGGCCAAGAAGCAAGCTCTGTGCATTTAAATGACATCTCTGAGCATATATCTATAACTTCTTCGTAGTTCCAACCATCTAAAATAGAGCTTAGCAATCCAAGCTTCATAGCATCCTCCATTTATGAAACAAAATGAAATAACAATTTATTTCATACTTGTGTTTTTATTCTACTACCACTTTTTTTATCTGACAAGAAAATATTTTTATGAATATAACTTGATATAAAATAAAGAATTAATTAGATTTATTGTTGGATTGTTTGGTAAATGTTAAAAGAATTATCTGTTTCTGAAATATTTTAATCATTTCTGAAACATTGACATTTCTCTTTGTTTTATCTACTCTTTTATTATGAAAAGAGCGAGCCTTCCTGTAACAAAAATAGCAAAAGAAATAAATGTGTCGCCTGCAACAGTATCTAGAGTTTTAAATCATCCTGAACTCGTTAAGAAAGATACAAGCGAAAAAATAAAGAAGAAGATAATAGATGCAGGCTATGATTTTGATTCTATTCTTAACAGCCAAGTCGAAAACAATAAGCGTATTATAATTGTCTCGCTTCCATCAATTGAGAATCCATTTTATGACAATGTAGTTAAAGGAATAAAGACAAGCATTAATTCTCATAACTATGAGGTTCTTTTATATATTGGAAATATTACAAAGAACAATCTTTCTCATTTTTTTGATGTAGTAAAAATGTCTAATGCTAGAGGGGTAATATCACTTTCAAGGAAGCTCCAAACAGATATCGCAAATGAGATAAACAAAGAGTTCCCATTTGTACAATGCACTGAGTACAACAAGGAGTCTGATGGTGTTTATGTAAGCATTAATGACTATGCGGCAGCAAAGACAGCAACAGAGTACATATTAGGTATGAACTATAAGCGTATTGCTTTTATTAATGGTCCACTCTCTTTCAACTATGCCCAAGAGAGACTAAGAGGATTCGAAAAAGCTATTGAAGAAAGAGGCCTTGTCGTTCCTAAGAATTGGAAGATATCACTTCCGGAAATATCATATAGCCTAGGATACTCTGCTGCTTCTCAGCTCCTCGGGACAGACGATAGGCCAGATGCAATTTTTTGTGCTGCTGATGTGCTAGCTATTTCTGTTCTTAAGGTAGCTAAAAGATACAACCTTAGAGTTCCTGAGGATTTGGGTGTTGTCGGTTTCGATAACATTGAAGTTGCTTCGATTACAAATCCTGGTATTACAACAATAAATCAACCAAGTTATCAACTTGGTTTCACTGCGGGGGAAACAATCTTTGAAAAGATTAATGACCCTTTATCGAAGCCCAGATCTATATTGCTAGACACAGAGTTAATAGCTCGTGATTCAATTATTCCTTTTATAAGGAAGTAGAATCATACTTAAGAAATAAGCACGCAAAAGGCTATAGATTTGTATCAATACTGTTATTGAAAGTGTGGAAGATAAGTTCTATAATTAAAAGTCAAATAATGGACTATCTAATATTTGACAGGAGTATTTATGGACAGAGAAAAGGTTCGTGCCTATGACAATGCCTACTCTAGGCTCAGAGACATGCAATTTGCAACATACGAATTTTATGCACGCCAACATTCTTTAACGGCAAAAGAGCTTTTTGTTCTAGATATTCTTTGGTTTTCGCCTGAAGGATGCTTGCAGTCAGATATTTCAGAAAGACTTTCGGCTACAAAGCAGACAGTCAGTGCAATAATCAAAAAGTTTCTAAAGCAAGGCTACATAGTTATGGAAGAATCGCCTACAGATCGACGCAATAAAATCATTCGATTTACAAAATCTGGACTTAGCTACACAGAGAAAATTATTGTTCCTGCTGCAAAAGCAGAGGTCGATGCAATGGCACAGCTATGCGATGAAGATATTGCTGAACTAGTGCGCATTACGACTTTGTTTTCTAGTTCTATGAAGGAACATTTTGAAGCTCTTTATAAGAACACCAAAAGCCAAGCATAGGGAAAGAGAGAGGAAAAGAGAAATGGAACTCTATGAAGCAATTTATAAGAGAAGAACTGTGCGAGAGTTTTTGGATAAAGAGGTAGATTTTGAAGCTATTAAGCGAATCCTGAAAGCGGGAAATGTAGCACCGACTTGGAATCATAACCGTAATTGGAGCTATATTGTCCTCCGAACCGACGAAGAGAAGGCATATGCATTTGAATATGAAAAGAAAGTTGCAGACAAGTTTGATGCAGATAAGTATCTTAATACCCCAAGACCATATCCGACAACGCTTTCGCAAAAGATGTATGCTTATGCCATGCCACGGCAATATACGATGCTAATAGATGCACCTTATGTAATTATTCCTGTATTTAAGTCCAATGGATTAAATGGTGAATATGTTTCTAAGCTCAATCCATTCTCTACAATTTGGTGTGTCATTGAAAATATTTTTCTCTCATCAACTGCTGAAGGCTTGTCATGTTCTATGAGAATTCCACTAAACGAGGAGCATGACATTGTGAAGGAAAAATTGAAAGTCCCACCGACTTACATGATCCCTGTTTTTATCGGAATTGGCTATGCGGACCCAAAGGAAACTGTGCTAGAGCAGAATGTTGCTGATTTAGATAAGCAGCTTCATTTTGGCAAATGGAAGTAAAAGATGAAAATTATTGTAAGTGAAGTTGTGGTTAAAAATGTAATTACTAAATCAAATCTTCCAGTTTGCGATTACTCCGTCAATCCATATGTTGGGTGTTCCCATGCATGTAAATATTGCTATGCTTCCTTTATGAAGCGTTTCTCTGGGCACTCCGAGCCATGGGGAAGCTTTTTGGATGTGAAGTATTGGGAGCCAATTAGAAATTTGAGTAAATATGAGGGGAAAGAATTCTTTATTGGCTCTGTCACTGACCCATATAACCCACAAGAAGCGAAATATAAGAGAACAAGAGCTTTTTTACAACAGAATCAAGGAAGCAAAGCTAAAATCAGTATCCAAACAAAATCCGATTTAGTTTTGAGAGATATAGATCTAATCAAAACATTTCCATTTGCTAGAGTAGGCTTCAGCATCAATACATTGGATGAGAATTTTAAAGATGATATGGACAAGGCAGTCAGCATTGAGCGACGCCTTGAGGCAATGAAGGTACTTCATAATGCAGGAGTTCGCACAACTTGCTTTATCTCTCCGATTTTTCCTGGTATTACTGACGTAGAAGCAATCATTGACCGCGTAAAGAATCAATGCAATTTAATCTGGTTAGAAAACTTAAATTTGCGAGGTGATTACAAAAAGGTAATTTTTAACTATATCCAGAACTCGTATCCACTTCTTATGCCACTATATAGAGAGATTTATCAGCAAAACAACCGTCATTATTGGGAAGAGTTGAACAAGCAGCTCTCTTTATTTACCAAAGAACGAGGACTCTTGTATGTACGGAATGATGACAGTTTTATGCAACCACTCGATGCACCTCCAACTGTTGTAAATTTCTTTTATCATGAAGAAATTAAAAAGTCTGCAAAGAAAGAACATGAATCAAAGTATAAAAAACTCCCTGCAAAAAAACAGGGAGAGTAGCGAGACTAAATGGATTCGAACCATCGACCCTCAGTTCCGCAAACTGATGCTCTATCCAGCTGAGCTATAGTCTCAATCAACAACTATAAATAATGGAATATTTTTCATTTTTGTTCTAGTAGTTAGCGTCTCTTTTTTATTTTCCAATAAACATAGTTATAAATGCAATAATAACGCCCGCGCATCCTTCACCGCCAAGAAGACCTGCTGAGACAAGAGAAATCTTTTCTTCAGTTTTTTCCCCTTTAATTTTCTTGGTAATCCAAACAATTAAAGCTCCAAGTGCAACGCTTACTGTTATATATGGTCCAAGGTAAACGCCAAGACCAAATGCTGAAGACGGAAGGGCAAATAAGAACATGATGCATCCAATAGCAATGCCAATGTAGAAGGCAAGTGGATTATCTAATCCTCCTGCCATTGATGCAACTGCTTGTGCTTGTGGTGCTGGCATTTCTGGTGAGCCTAAAACAAATACTTTCTTCATTAAGAAAAGAACAGCTGTGGCGATTATTGCGCCAATAATACCACCAATGGCTTCTGCTTTAACTTGGTCTTTAGGGTTTGTTCCAACAAGAGAACCAGATTTGAAATCATTCATAACATCACCACTAAGTCCGCAAGCAACAGCAACACAAGAAGCAAGAGTAAATGCTGCAGTTAATCCTGTTGAGCAAAGTGCATGGACTGCAAGTAGAACAAGGATTGCAAAGACTTCCATAGGATTTATTCCTGTTTGTCCTGTTAGCATGGAAGATAAATATGTTGCAACAGCGGCACCAAGAATCGTAAGAATGCTCTCGACTAGAGTTAATTCTGTAAAAATAGTGAGAAGAAGGACTGAAAGTACAACAATTAATGCGCTTGTTATAAGTTTTTTGTTGTCTCTTTCTTTCTTTTCATTTGTAATGTTTTTCCTATTTTTAAATGCTGAATATATGGCTTTAATTACAACTGCAAAACCAGTTCCAATCATTATTCCAAGACCAAGTGATGAGCGGAAAGATTGAGCACTTTCCATTGAACTAAAGTAGTTAAGTTTTAGTCCTAATGGAGTAAGAATGTAATAACCAAAAACCATACCAAGAGCCCAGAAAAGAGATAGAGTTGGTCCGATTATTGCGCCGATTGAAAATGCCATTGGGGAAACATAGAAAGAGAGGGCAGGGAAAAGAGATGAACCTTTAAAGATTGTCACTACAGAAGGAATCTTCTTAAAGAAATCTCTAATGAATGTAAATAAAGCAGAACCACCCAAAGAGGAGAAGAGCCAAGGAGAACTCTTCTTTTCTTTTTCTGTCATAAGTGTTTTATAAGCAGCTTCTCCAATAGGGTAAGGAAGATTTTCTTTCTCAATTAGCTGTGTTCGATATATAGAAGTAAAGAGGGTTCCTAAAAGTGCTCCAACAATAGAGGATACAAGGACTGCAATAAATGAAATAGAGTTAGCTTGGTTCATAATCCATAAGCCTGGAATTGTGAATGCTAAGCCACCGGCGACCATGCTACCTGCACTCATAAGAGTATGTGTACAGTTAATCTCTTCTAGTGTAGAGTTTTTTGCTCTTTTTAAAATTGTCATAGATAGCACTGTTACAAAAACAGCTGGCCAAGGGAGAGCTCCCATCTTTATTGCTACATACATAGATGATGCTGTGATAAGCGCAAGACCAATTACGCCAACAATGACGGCTCTTGGTGTTAATGCGGATTTATTTTTTGTTTCCATATTTTTAAATTGTGTCAAAAAAACTGTTTTTATAATAGTGCTAAAGTAAAACTTTAATTTTATAATTATTTGCTATGACGAAGGAAAAATTTGAAGAAAGTTTGATAAATAGCAAATGGAATAATGCTCTGAAAGAAAATGACTATTCTCTATATGAAAGAGATGGAAGTTACCTCTTTCTCTTTTCTTCTTTTATATCTGATGGAAAAGATAGTAGCACTTGGAAGATTGACTACGAAAGTGTGAAACTCACACGAAGTCGAAAAGGTTGGTTTGAGATAGAACTATTAGATGGAAAGACTATAACCATGGTTACAGAAGATGATTTTGAGATAGGGTGCATAGGCTAATTTTGGTTAAAATAATACACAATTAAGAAAAGTGTATGAATAAATGAGCGCTCTTCTTGTCTCCAATCCTGCTTTTCATTAAGTTTTAGCTATGTACAGAATTGGACTAGATATTGGTTCAACCACAATGAAAGTGGTGCTTCTTTCCCCAAGTGGGGAAATTATTTATAAGTCTTATGAACGTCATTACTCTGAAATAGTGAAGAAGAGTATAGAGATGCTTGAAAGGGTTAAAAGCATAGTAGGAGAAGAGCAAGTAGAGGTTGCTTTTTCAGGCTCTGCTGGCATGGGTATTGCCGATAAATCTGATATTCCATTTATTCAAGAAGTTTATGCAACTCGTCTTAGTGCAAAAGAGTATCTTCCCCAGACAGATGTGATTATTGAGCTTGGAGGAGAAGATGCAAAGATTCTATTTTTAACTAACGGCTTAGAAGTAAGAATGAATGGAACCTGTGCTGGTGGAACAGGTGCCTTTATTGACCAGATGGCAACTCTGTTAGGAGTGGAGAAAGAAGAGATAGGGCCTCTTGCTGAAAAGTCTACAGAGCTATATACAATAGCCTCACGCTGTGGTGTATTTGCTAAGAGTGATATTCAGCCTCTTATAAACCAAGGGGCTAAGAAAGAAGATATTGCTGCCTCTATTCTTATGGCTGTCGTTAATCAGACTATAGCAGGCTTAGCTCAAGGCAGAAAGATAGAAGGCAATGTTGTCTACCTTGGCGGTCCATTATCATTTATACCAAAGCTTAGAGAGTTTTTTGATAAAAGCTTAAAAACCAAAGGGATTTGCCCGGAAAATTCACTTTACTATGTTGCTCTTGGTGCTGCTCTTTCAAAAGATAAAAAAGCTACAACTATAGGAGATATTATAGATAAAATCTCTTTGTACAAAACGAAGGCTTCATTTAATAGTCTTCCGCCTTTATTTAATAGTGAAGAAGAATATAAAGCCTTTTGCTCTCGTCATGAAAAAGACAAAGTAAAAAGAGAAGATATTTCATCTTACCAAGGTGATGTGTACCTTGGCTTGGATGCTGGTTCTACTACTATTAAAGCGTTATTTATTACGCCCCAAGGTGATATTCTAGATGATTTTTATAGTCCCAATAATGGCAATCCTGTTGCCTTAATAAGATCCTATTTACTCTCCTTTTATGAAAAATATCCATCTTTAAAGATAAAAGGGGCTGCAGTTACAGGTTATGGAGAAGAATTATTAAAGACTGCGTTAGAGTTAGATTATTCGCTTGTAGAAACACAAGCGCACTTTATAGCTGCACGCTTTTTCTTGCCATCTGTAGACTTCATTATCGATATAGGTGGACAAGATATTAAATGCTTCAAAATTGAAGATGGTGCTATTGACGATATTTTCTTAAATGAAGCATGTTCTTCAGGTTGTGGTTCTTTTTTACAAACATTTGCCAATGCTCTTGGGCTTTCAAGTAGCGAGTTTGCCTCTAAGGCTATATATGCTAAGCATCCTGTAGATTTAGGCTCTAGATGTACTGTCTTTATGAACAGCTCAGTAAAGCAGGCCCAAAAGGATGGAGCAAGCACCGAAGATATATCTAGTGGTCTTGCCATCTCTGTTGTTAAAAATGCCCTCTATAAAGTAATAAGGACCTCAAGCAAAGATGCTCTTGGCTCAAATATTGTTGTCCAAGGTGGAACTTTTCTTAATGACGGCGTTTTAAGGGCTTTTGAGCTTGAGCTAGGTAAGGATGTAATTAGGCCAACAATTGCAGGCTTAATGGGTGCTTATGGTGCGGCACTCTATGCAAAGAAGGAAAGCGAAAAAGAGAAAAAAGAGCAAAGTTCAATAATAGACAGAGAAAAATTGCTAAATCTTGAGCATGAAGTAAAAAACGTTAGATGCCAAGGATGCACTAACCATTGCCTCTTAACAATAAATAGCTTTTCATCCTCTCGACGCCTTATTAGTGGCAACAAGTGTGAGCGTCCAATTACTGGGAAGGTTGTTGATGGCGATAAGTACAACATTTATCAATACAAGCAAGAATTATTAGAAGAATACATAGAAAAAAGAGGAGAATGTGAAAGAGGTACAATAGGGCTTCCTCTAGCTCTAGGAATGTATGAAGCTCTACCATTTTTTCATACTCTTTTTTCTTCTTTAGGTTTTAAGGTAATAACTTCGCCTTTTTCTAATAGAGAGCAATATCTATCAGGGCAGAGTTCTATCCCGTCCGATACTGTTTGTTTTCCTGCGAAACTTATGCATGGAAGCGTTGAGTATTTAAAAAAACAAGGTGTTGATATAATTTTTATCCCCTGTTCGAGTTATAATGTTGATGAAGGATGCTCAGATAACCACTTTAATTGTCCTGTTGTGGCTTATTATGCAGAGGTAATAAGAGCTAATTGGGATCCTGGGAAAAGTAAACTTATTACACCATACTTATCTATTGAAAAGCCTAAACACTTTGCTTCTCGTATTAGTTCTGTTTTTTCTATCAGTGAAAAAGAGGTATTAAAGGCAACAAAAAAAGCTGAAGAAGAAGAGAGGAGATATAAAGAGAAGATTTTAAATAAAGCAAATGAAGTCATTAGAATTGCGAGAGAGGAGAAAAGGCCAATAATAATGCTTTCCGGTCGTCCTTATCATTTAGATAAAGAGACTAACCATGCTATAGATAGGCTTATAGTTTCTCTTGGGTGTTCTGTTTTGAGTGAAGATTCAATACCACTTGATGGCAAGAAGGATTTGAGAATACTCAATCAGTGGACCTTCCACTCAAGACTCTATAATGCTGCATATTTCGTTTCAAAAACAAATGATATTAATTTAGTTCAACTAGTCTCTTTTGGTTGTGGTCTTGATGCTGTCACAACAGATGAAGTGAAGGAAATTTTAAGACGAAACAATAAAATTTATACTCAGCTTAAGATTGATGAAATAACGAATGTTGGAGCTGTTAAGATAAGACTTAGGTCTCTTCTTGCAGCATTAAAGGAGAGAGAGGTATGAGTATAGCTTTTACAAAAGAGATGAAGAAGGACTATACAATAGTTGCTCCTAACATGTCACCAATACATTTTGCCCTCTTTGAAAAGGTTTTGATTAATAATGGCTATAAGGCCTTAGTATTAAATAATGAAGACCCATCAATTATCCAAAAGGGATTGAAGTATGTTCATAATGATATGTGCTATCCTGCTCTTCTTGTTATAGGGCAAATGATTGATGCTATAGAAAGAGGTCTTGTAGATAGTCATAAATGTGCTTTAGCTATTACCCAAACAGGTGGTGGTTGTAGAGCATCAAACTACTACTTTCTACTTATAAAGGCATTAGAAAGAGCCGGTCTTGATTACATTCCTGTAATATCTTTAAATCTTGCAGGAATGAATAAAAATCCTGGCTTTAAGATTACTATTACTATAATCTTACAAGCTGTTTCTGCACTTCTTTATGGGGATGAAATAATGTATTTACGTAATCAAGTAAAGCCATATGAAGTTAATGAGGGAGAAACAGATAGTCTTGTAAAGAAATGGGTAGAGGACTTATCTCAGAGGTACAAGGAAAATAGAGGCTATTTTTGGTCAAATATAACAAAGAATCTAAATAAAATTTCAGATGATTTTGCCTCTATTCCTATAAAGAGAGAGAAAAAGGTTAAGGTTGGAATTGTTGGTGAGATATATATGAAATACTCACGTTTTGGCAACTCTAATCTTCAATCCTTTTTGGAGCATGAAGGATGTGAAGTTATGCTTCCTCCTCTTTTAGGTTTCTTTTTATATGGAGTCTCTAATGCTATAAAAGACAATGAATATTATGGAACAAAGCCTATATACTCTAAAGTAGATAAGCATTTTATTCTTCCTTTCTTAGAAAGGAGTGAAAAGTGGCTTCGGGCCGCAATATCTCGTCATAAAGAATTTGTCCTTCCTTCCACTCTTAGTGAGTTAGAAGAGAATGTAGAAGGTATTATTGATAGAGGATGCAAAATGGGAGAAGGTTGGCTCCTTACTTCAGAAATGGTCGAGTTAATAAAGAAGGGCTACTCAAACATTGTATGTACTCAGCCGTTTGGATGTTTACCTAATCACATTGTTGGTAAGGCAATGATTAGACCATTAAAGGAGAAATACCCTGACAGTAATATTGTTCCAATTGATTATGATCCATCAGCAACTAGAGTTAACCAGGAAAATAGAATAAAGCTAATGTTAGCTGTAGCTCGAGAACATATTGATTAAAGAAAAAAATAGATGTTTCTAAATAACTCTTTCTCTTTTATACTAGATGGAAAGGGTGATTCTATTGAAAGTATTTTATTTCTTTTTCAACCTCTTATGGGGGGATTTGTTTTATATTCCACTTCCAAATGGGAGTAAGCTTGGTATTTCTTTTTTAGTTCTTTTACTTATTCCTCTTGGAATATTCTATACAATTTGTTTAAAGGGCGTTCAGTTTAAAGAATTCCCTTTGATGATAAAGTTGACCAAAGAGAAAAAGAGTGCTAATGACAAAAAAGCTCTTTCTGGCCTTCAAACTTTAATTGTTTCTACTGCAACGAGAGTTGGCATGGGAAACCTAGTTGGTGTTGTGGCTGCAGTCTCTGCTGGTGGTGCCGGTGCAATATTCTGGATGTGGTTTTCAGCTGTTTTGGGTTCAGCAACAGCCTTTGTTGAAGGAACTCTTGCACAAAAATATAAAACTACAGATAACCTATACGGAGGATACAAAGGTGGTCCAGCTTATTATCTAGATAAGCTTTTTAGGGGAAAGAAAAAGAAGAGTATCCTTGCTATTCTTTTTGCACTTTCTGGTCTTCTTTGTTGGTGTGGAATAAGCCAAGTAATAGGAAACTCTGTTTCGTCTTCATTTCAGAATGCCTTTGGCATAAATCCATATATTACGACATCTGTTCTTACTGTTTTGGCTGCGATTATTGTCTTGAGAAAAAATAGTACAGTTAAGGTTTTGGATGTAATGACTCCTATAATGAGCGTCCTATATTTTGCATTTACACTATTTATTATTGCTAAAAACATTACTCTATTACCTTCTGTTTTTGTCCAGATATTTGAGGAAGCATTTGGTATTAGAGCTGTCGTTGGTGGTGGACTTGGTGCTGTAATCATGAATGGTGTTAAGAGGGGATTATTCTCTAATGAAGCAGGAAGTGGAAGTGCTCCTTGTGCTGCTGCCACTGCATCTGTAAAAAACCCAGTTGAAGCAGGGCTATTGCAATCTCTTGGTGTTTTTATCGATACCTTAGTTATCTGTAGCTGTACTGCTTTTATTATGTTGCTTTCACCTAGTTTCGTTATTGATGGAAAGAGTGGAATGGATCTACTTCAAGCTTCTTTTGTATATCATATGGGACAGTGGGGAAGTACCATAATAGCTATAATGCTTTTCCTTTTCAGTTTTTCAACTTTCTTAGGCATTCTTTTCTATGCTAGAAGTAATGTTTCATATGTTTTTGGTGAAAATTGGTTAAGCCAAACATTATATAAGATACTAGCTTTAATTATGCTTTTCATCGGAGGCTTAGCGGAATATACATTCGTTTGGGATCTAGGAGACTTTGGTATAGCTTTAATGACTCTCTTTAATGTCATAGCATTAATTCCATTCTCAAAGGAAGTTAGGCTGATGTTAGAGGAATATAAAAGAGGCTTAAAGAGGGGTTTATAAATTTAGAAGATAGGTTTATTATTCTCCTATGAACAAATTGATTATAGTTTTGTTTTAATAATTCTTTTGTGGAGGAAAAATATGAAAAGAAGAGGCTTTGTTTCTTTATTTCTTATTATTTGTCTTTCTTTGATATTTGTGTCTTGTTCTGCAGAATCAAATAGCGGAAAAGGCAATTTAACATCACTCACATTTGAAGCTCCTGGTGTGCTTGCTTATAAAGAGGACAAGAGAGCAGCTCTTGTAGATTATACTTATACAGTCAATAACTATAAGGTATATGCTAATTATTCTACTGGATACAGAGAGGATGTTACTCAAGTTGCAAAAATAACAACAAGTGATAAAAAGGTCGTAATTGGAAATGATAAGTCTATTAAGTTCATGCAAAAAGATGGAAATGATTATTCATTAACAGTTCAATATGGCACAATAACACTTCCTGTTACTGCATGGGCATATGTTCCAGGAGAACCAATAGATGGTTTAAGAAATGTTAGAACTACATTCTACAAAGGAGAGCTCCTTTCTTCTTTTGCAGGGATATCTGAAATAGATGAGAACGGTAGCTATTACTCTTCATCAATTCTTCCTTCTTCTTCGAATATCTTATTTTTTGCTAAAACATCTGAAGGTGGAGAAGGTGGTGTAGAGTTGTACTCCGTTAATCCTAATAGTACTTACGCCTTTACAGGTAACGAACAGCTTATGTACTATGTTACATTAGCTAGTGATGGCACTCTTTCTAGCGTAACCCATATTGAAGGATTTGAAGTAGTTGATTATACCGCTGATGAGATCGAGAAGCTACAATTAGGTTTACTTAAAAAATATCCAGTAGTTGGAGAAAGTATTCTTTCAAGCGATAAACTTATAAAGAAGTATTTGCCAGAACAGAAGGTTAGAGTGACTCTCAAAAATAAGGCAAGCTTTACACGACTTCTTGTTAATGATGATGGAACAATTTCTGATTCATCTTTTACCATTGAGTGCAAAGTTAAAAAAGCCAATGGAGAAGAAAAAACTTCTGGAACATTTGAATTAACTGATACTTTAACCGTTACAGTAAAACTTGCTGATAAGGTATTATGTGAACGTAAATATTCTGTTGCTAGAAAAGATTATTCAAAATAACTTTAGGTTATTCGACCTAGAATAATTGAGAACTGCTTGTTTCTTAAAAAATACTGAGACAAGCAGTTTTGTTTTAATTAAATCTAGTATGACAAAAATATTAGAAAGTTATTAGTATAAAATGGAGATATCAATGAGTACTATAAGACTTGTTTTAGAGCTAGCTTTATACATTTGGTTTTTTGGCTGTATTTGTACTTATAAAATAGGTAGTCATACTCTTGTTGATGGAGAGGGTATTAAGAGTCCTGAGTTTGGTATGTTTTCTTTCTATTCAATAGGAATTGTTATATCTTTGTTTTATCCAAAAGTCGGATTTTGGTGGCTCTTAGTTGTTCTTCTCTTTTGGTTTAGCATTCAGTTTTTATGTCATTGGTACTATACAATCTTTGGGGCAAGTGAAAAAAAGCTAAAAGGTTATAACGAATGCTTTAATCATACTATCCACATTATTCCATCCAGTGATAAAAGACTAATTCCAGACTTATATCATATTGTCCTTCATATTTTGATACTCATTAATATTGTTTTATTATTCTTATAAGATTTGGAAAGTCATAAAACTGACGAAAAAAATGGTATAGAAAAGCCCAATAGCATGTTATTTCGAAAAATTGAAGAGCGAACAAAAAGCGTTTGTTTTGTTATCTTTTTAACTCTACACCTCTAGTGTTCCATCAATAAGGTCTTTTGCTATAAAAGGAGTAAAGTAAAAAGGAATGGTGAGCATCCTTTGCTCTGAGCTATAACCATAAT
>JBNMJW010000025.1:0-18309 GCA_050874025.1 Candidatus Ornithospirochaeta sp. | reverse complement strand
TTTGAAAATTTCACTTTTAGAAAGAGAAAAGACTTTTAATCAAAAAATCACCTTCAACTTCGTCTTCTTGAGACTCCGTCGGAGGTGATTTATTTCTTTATAGGGCTATTAGCATTTTATTTTTGCTCGTGCAACAGCCCCACTTTTTATGAAAGATAAATTCATTTATGGGAAAACAGCTCTTGTTACTGGAGCTACAAGTGGTATTGGAAAGAGCATAGCACTATCTTTGGCTAGTATTGGTTACACTGTCTATGGCGTAAGTAGAAGCGCTAGCGAGGAAGAAAAAAAAGTCGGAAGTGGCAAATTAATACTAAGGAAGATGGATGTTACAGATGCAACTTCAATTGAAAAGGTTTTGGCTGAGATAGGGTCTTTTGCACTTCTTGTTCATGCTGCCGGTTTTGGTATTGGCGGCAGTGCTGAAGATAGCTCTCTTACTCTTGTTAGGGCTCAAGCTGAAACAAACTATTTTGGGCCATTGCTTCTTACTCAACTAGCTGCTCCAATTATGCGAAAAAACAAGAGGTCCTTGATAATTGCGATATCATCTATTGCGGCTCGTGTGCCACTTCCTTACCAAAGTCATTATTCTTCAACAAAGTATGCCCTAGAAGCTTATTTTGAGGCTTTAAGAATTGAAGCTAAACCATTTGGCTTGATGACAGCAATTGTTGAGCCAGGGGATTTAAAAACAGGTTTTACAGCAAAAAGAAAATGTGCTATTGACGAATCTTCTCCATACTATCCGTACTATTTGAAGGCAATTAAAACCATTGAAAGAGATGAAAATACTGGAGGAAGCCCTGCTATTATTAGCGATGCTGTCTTGAAGATAGTAAGAAAAAAGAATCCTAAAGTGCGAACAATTTGTGGCTTTAAGTATAAAGCGCTGATGATTCTCTTGCGCTTTATGCCAGACAAAATGGTGTTGTATGTTTTAGGTAAGCTCTATAAAGCCTCTTAATCTTTAATCTCTTCAATCCAAGTAAATGGAAGCCAAACTGAAATTATACGATTAAAGAGAGTTGTCTCAATCCTACAATTTCTGTTTTTCTTAGAGTATTCCTTTATCTTTCCTTCGAGGTTCATTAGTGGCCCATCTACAATCTTTACTTTGCCGTTAACTCGGATTGCCTTACTCATACCAATGATTCCACCCGATGAAAGTACCCATTTTGCATATTGCTTGTCGCTACCTTTTAGAATAAGGGACGTTGAATCAACATTCTTTACAAATGAAAAGTATAGAGATTTTGGCTTATCTATGTTTTCAATTGCATAATCAAGTGGTGTATATAAGAATACGTAGTGAGGAAGAATTAGCTTCTGAGTAACGCTTTTGACACCATTCTCACTTTTGTGAGTTAACTTTAAAAAAGGAAGTGCAATGATGTTTTGATTAAGATTATTGAGAATCATCGCTATATCTACCTCACTCTTTCCACTAGTGTGAATGCAATAAGCATTATAGCCATCATCTTCTAGCGTAATTCTTAAATCTTCCTTATCTACTGGAAATTCCCAACTCATTAGTTTTCCTTCCTTACAAAGATTAATCTTTTCTTTTCTGTAGCATAGAAAGAAAGAAGCATAAAGATAAAAATAAAGAAAGGAAAGATGTTCATACTAAGCATACCATATACTAAACCAAATAGAGATGGAATAGCTGTAGAACCAACATAGGCAGATGCCATTTGAAGTCCTATTAAGACAGAAGAAACATCTTTACCGTATATAAATGGTGTCTGATAGATCATCATTGGATAGATTGGTGCACATCCTATTCCAACTAAAAAGAGTGCTATCCAAATAATAGATGGGTCTAGTACTAAGAACAAAATAAGTGAGAGAGCAATAAAGAAGAAACCTAGTCTAATCATCTTTGTGTGACCAAGTTTATTTGAAATGAATCCAGTTAGCATCCTTCCTATAGTCATTCCCCAAAAAAAGAAAGAAGAATATGATGCACTTAAGGCACTATCAAGACCTCTAAATACCATGTAGGTAGATGACCATACCATTATGCAGTTTTCTCCTGCACAGTAGGCAAAAAATCCTATAAGAGCATAGATTGCTCCCTTTCTTTTAACTGCATCACGATAGCTAATCTGATTGTTTTGGATATCTTCTTCCTTCTCGTTCTTCTTCCATAGAGGAAATGCAAAGATAGATAATACAAAAATAGATAACTGTATTAGTGAAAGTGTTTGATAGCCGTTACGCCATGTATAACCTAAAGGAATAATAATACCTAGTAGTATTGGTCCAATTGTTGTACCAAGCCCCCAAAAACTATGTAAGAAAGAAATTGCAGCTGACGAATAGTGTAGTGTTACGTAATTATTTAAAGCACTATCTATGCAACCTCCTCCTAGACCTAAAACAAGAATAATTGGGAATAAAAGATAATAGTTAGGACAAATGGAAAAAAGCATTAACCCAACAGATGTAAGGAGTATGGATACGGAAACTATTATTTTTGTTGGAACTTTTTTTGAAATCTTCGCATAGCTAAGAGATGATATTATCGTACCAAAGCACCCGACCATGCTTATTAGTCCCGCTTGCGTCTCTTTTGCACCCAGGCTTGAATACATCATTGGCCAAGCCGCACCTAACATGCTGTCTGGTAGTCCAAGTGAAATAAAAGCAATGTATATAAATATTAATAGAAGAGTTGATGTCATAGAACAAAATTGTACTTATGTGGTGAAAAAAAAGAAAGCTTTTACAATTTTTTCTTCATTTTTATGTTATAGTTTTACATGTGAGGGATTAATGAAAAGATTTTCAATATACATTTTGATTATTACTTTAGTTATGTTTTCTTTTTCATGCAAAAAGAAAGGAGTTGAAGAGAATGCAACTCCAGTTGTAGATGAGATTCAAAGAGATAATGCTACAAGTATTGAAAAGCATTTAGAGACAGTAGTTTCTTCCTCTGATGTAAGCGAAAAAACTAGTCTTACTCTAACTGAACTTATTGCTGAAAATGAAACAAATAAGGATGAAGCTGATTTCATTCTAAATGAAATATATAGAGGCGGGGCAATCCTTATAAGAGCTGAGTTTGAGAGAGAAAAAGGTACATTGTCATTCAACATTGAAAACGATGAGATAAAAGAAATAATTAAACGAGTTGAGAATGAATTTCCAAAGTTAAAAGAAACTATTTCTTATACTCTTGTAGATAAGCAAATTGATTTAACATACCCTCCAACAGATGAGATAACTATTGACACAATGTGGGTTTCTTTCAAAGCATTACTCAACGATTACAATAAAGAAAAGAGTAATGAAATAATAGAAAATGAACCTGGGCAACTAATTGTTGAAAAGGAAGATGAAACAGTTATTGGTGTAATAGATGCAATTATTTATGGCGCTAAATTAACTATCTCTATTCCTAAAACAATCTCTTCAAGCGATCTCGATTCTTTCATTACTAATCTTGTAGAAAAATATCCGAGTCTTGTTACATATGGAGAATACACAGAAAAAGATGGAGTAGTAACACTTACATACGCTCCTTCTTTTACTCTTAAGGATGCTTCTTCCCTTTGGCCTCTTTTAATTGATGAGATTAATTCTTTCTTCACCGAAGAAAAAGAAGTAATTGTTGAGGAAAATAGCGAAAGAAAAGAAGAGAAAGTATCTAGTAAAACTAGTGAGTTTATTAAGAAATACTCTGTCACGCTTTCAATGAATAATAGCTATGATACAGCTTATTCCTATGTTCCTCTAATTAATCTTGGTTTTGATTATAGCTTCAATTCTAAATTCTCTTTAGGTGCTAAACTTTCTTATGATTTTAGTGGCTATATTCCTCTATCAATTGGCGGAAAGTATTATCTAATAGATGAGACTCTCTATCTAGCTTTAGATGCAGGCGTGAAGTTTGGTGTTAGAGAAAACAAAGGTAGACTTGGTTTTATTTCATCAATTAACGTTGGTTACGAAATGCCACTTAGCGATAGTATTTCTATAATTGGGGAAGCTAGCGCTATCTACACTTATGATAAAACTAGCCACTTCAGATTTGGACTGACAGTTGGTGGAAAATATTCGTTTTGATATGTAAGCCCTGTTGCTTTTATGCAGTAGGGCTTTTTAGCATAAAAATAGATCTTTTAGTGTTATAACCTCTTGGATATTTAAGGCATATGCATTTTGAGTTAATCCATATGTTGTTATTAATGTTGGAAAGATAGCGTATTTTGTATTTGTTACTGTCCTTAAATCACTAATTTTCTTTCTTATATCAGCGTCAGTCTTTTCCTTTATTGTGTATTCACACAAAGAATATTTCATCTCACAAAGGTTTATCACCTGGTCTTTTCTGACAATTAGTAAGTCTATTTGAGAGCCATAGATACCTTTGTCTTCGTCTTTTTTACAACTCCATGAATTGATTTCTGTGTATACTCCACTAATTCCCAATTTTGATTTTATTTGTCTTATGTGTTCTAGACATACTCTTTCAAAAGCCAAGCCAATTATTTATTAGAGGAGTATTCACTTGATTCGTCCAAAAATGTTCGTCGGTAGGTGCATTTTTAAGAAACTTGAAATAAAACAAAGTAAAATTGTCAATTAATTGGTAGATTGCATTTTTTGTTTTCATTCCAAAGGCATAATACTTTCTAATAAAGCCACAACTCTCTAATTCTTCAAGTTTAGTAGATAAATCACCCGAGTTAGGAATATTAGAAGAAGAAATAATTTCTTCTCGAGTTATCCCAACCTTTTTTGTTCCTAATGTTTCGATAATTTTAATATAAGCATCTGGGTTTTTAAAAATAGAGGCATAAAGATATTTAAACTCATATTTTAATGGGGCATCATCTTTAAATAATATCTCGTCAATGTTTTGAGTAACGCTTAGGCCTTTTTTTAAAAATGTCCAATAGAATGGAACACCACCAAAAATCATATAGAATTGCAGAATTTGGCTTTGGGTAAGGTTTAAGTGTCGTTTTTTTACATATTCTTCTGCCTCTTTTAATGTAAAAGGTCCTAAATTAATTTGTTCAGTTAACCTGTTATAGAGTCCACCTTTGTTATGGATTACCTTCGATAAAAGCCAAGATGTTGCCGAAGCACAAACTATAAGAATGACATCTTTTCTTGCTGAAGCAAATCCATTCCAAAAGTTTTCAAGTGCCATCATCAAGTCACTTTTTGGGGTATCCATCCAAGATAGTTCATCTATAAATATTATTTTTTTCTTGTCTTTTGACTTTCTAATAACATCTTTTAAACCTTCAAATGCCTCAAGATAACAAGAAGGTTTTTTATTAAATGAATAACCGTAATTTTTTAGAGAAGAGCAAAACGCAAAAAGCTGTTCTTTTAGTTTTCCGTCAGATAGTGCGGTATGTTGAAAGGTAAATTTATTACCAAACACTTCTCTTATTAGAAATGTTTTTCCTATACGCAATCTTCCATAGACAGCAACAAAATGGGAGTATTCATCATTTTCTAAGTTTGACAATAATTCAATTTCTTTTTCTCTACATACAATCATTTTTACACCACTATAATCTACTTAAAGTCCTTAAAAAAATGAGATTAAGTAGATTATATCATCCAGATAGAGCCTTCGATAAAAAATGCCTGCCTTCTATAAAGAAAACAGGCAATAAAGAAAAATATAGCTTTTATAATCCCATTTTTGCTTTCATTTTAGACCAGCTATCTTTGAGCGTAACTGTTCTATTAAATACCATATGGTCACTCTTGCTATCTTTAGAATCGACGCAGTAGTAGCCATTACGAATAAACTGGAGATAATCACCAACCTTAGCTTTTTCTCCTTCTTTCTCAATATAGGCATTATTAAGAACAATAAGAGAATCTGGATTCAAATCGTCAAGATAGTTACCTGTTGTAGAACCAGGAATTTCTGTCTTGAAAAGCTTATCATACTGTCTTACTTCTGCTTTAAGATTAATAGATGCAGATACCCAATGGCTTGTTCCCTTAACCTTTCTTCCGTCAGGTGTTTCTCCACCACGAGAAAGAGGATCATAAGTGCAATGTATGACAGTAACGTTGCCGTTTTCATCTGTTTCGACACTATTGGCCTTAATGTAATAGGCACCCTTGAGTCTTACTTCATTGCCAAGATAGAGTCTATGGTAACCCTTTACAGGATTAAGCATGAAATCTTCTTTTTCTATGTAGAGGTCACGAGTAAAAGCAACTTTATGTGTGCCACTGTTTTCATCTTCAGGGTTATCGACCATATCGAAATACTCGACTCTACCTTCTTCGTAGTTGTCTATAACAACCTTAATAGGGTCAAGAACAGCCATTAAACGTTTTGCTTTTTTGTTTAAATCCTCTCTTACACAGAATTCCATAAGAGAGAAATCGACCATTCCTTCAACCTTTGCAACTCCAACTCTAGAAACAAAGTCCTTCATAGACTCAGGAGAATAGCCTCTTCTTCTGATGCCACTAACTGTTGGCATTCTTGGGTCATCCCAACCAGAAACAAGATTGTTGTTTACTAGGTACAAAAGGCGTCGCTTACTCATTAAGCAGTATGTGATGTTAAGGCGCGCAAACTCATACTGATGGGGTGTATGATCTATGCCATCTATGCTTGTTGCCCAATCATATGCAGGACGATGATCTTCAAATTCAAGGGTACATATAGAGTGAGTAATGCCTTCAATAGCATCTGAAATAGGGTGGGTAAAGTCATACATAGGGTAGATACACCACTTATTTCCTGTTCTTGGATGCTCTGCATACTTAATTCTATATAAAGCAGGGTCTCTAAGGTTAATGTTTGGAGATGCCATATCTATTTTTGCTCTAAGAGTATATTTACCTTCAGGAAACTCACCATTCTTCATTCTTAAGAAGAGGTCCATATTTTCTTCAATTGAACGATCTCTATCTGGGGAATTTTTCCCAGGTTCAGTAAGAGTTCCTCTATATTCTTTCATCTCTTCAGGAGTAAGGCTATCGACATAGGCTTTACCCTCTTTGATAAGATTAAGGGCGATAGAATAGAGCTGATCATAATAGTCTGAAGCATAATACTCATGTTTTCCCCAATTAAAGCCAAGCCATCTTATGTCATCTTTGATTGAGTCAATGTATTCCATATCTTCTTTGGCTGGGTTTGTGTCATCTAAACGTAGGTGACATATTCCATGGTATTTCTCTGCGAGTCCAAAGTTAATGCAAATACTTTTGATATGACCAATATGCAGATAGCCATTTGGTTCTGGAGGAAATCGAGTAACAATTGTATTGTTAGGCACTCTTCCTTCTCTTAAGTCATCTTCAATTATCTTTTCGATAAAATTGAGAGGCTTTACGCTTACTTCTTCGTTTTCCATTTTACCTTCCTTCAATCCTTCCAAAGGGATTTAAGAGTTTCTAAAATAGTACCATTTTTTATATTCAAAAGATAGAGAGAGAAAATACATATAAAAAAGAGAATAATCGACATAAATTCAAATATTACTGTTTATGTCCAAAGTCCAACAAAGACTAGAAAAATGTTCGTAAGATTTCTATACTGTCACCATGTCGAAAATAATAAAAGAAGGCTATAGAGTAAAGAATATTAATCCATTTGATTCTTTCATTCCATTTATTATGGTTGACAGAAGTGATAGCCAAAATACAGTAAGCGATTATTTTGAAATTGCTCCAACAGAAGAATTTATCAAAGAGATGAGAGCCGAAGGCTTAGAAGGCTTTGGCGTGCTTCATGTCATTCTTGCTTCTTATGTTAGAATGGTAAGCCAAAGACCTAGAGTCAATAGATATATTCGTGGCCAGAGAATTTGGGCAAGAAATGAAATTACAGTTTCGCTCGCTATTCTTAGAAAAATGAGTATCGATGGCGTTGAGACGACAATTAAAATGCATTTTAAGCCAGACTACGATATTTATCAGATATATGATGAAGTAAGTAGGGCCTTAGAACAAGGCATGAAGGAAACAAGTACAGATGGAGTAGCAAAAGTCTTATCGAAGATTCCACGACTTTTCTTGAAGTTTGCAATTCACATGCTAAAAACATTAGATTATTTCAACCTTCTTCTTCCTTCGCTAAAAGAAGCATCTCCATTCCATGCTAGTATGTTTATCACTAATATGGCGTCACTCAATATCCCTCCAATTAGACATCACTTATATAATTTTGGTAACTGTCCATTATTTATTGCTTTTGGTGCGAAGAGGACTATGTACGATTTTCTTGAGGATGGCGAACCTGTTAAGAAGAGAGTTATCGATATTGTTGTTAACATGGATGAAAGAACCACTAACGGCTACTATTGGGCAAGTGCTCTAAAAATGTTCAAGCACTATATGGCTCATCCACAGCTATTAAAGGAAAAACCAGAACAAGTTGTTGTAGATAAATAGCTCAAAATACATTGATTTTAACCCTGCCTTGATTCTCCATTTTTAAACCAAATGAAGCAGAAGATAAAAAGGCAGGGTTATTTATTTTTAGCAAAAACTTTCCATTTGAAGAAAATGTAATAGTGTCATATAACTTGTTTATTTCTAATTTATTAATAGAATTAAACATATTATGTTTGCTTTTTAATCCAAAGAATAATGACTCAATTCTGTCTTCTTTAAAAACGATATAATCATTAGGAGTATGAAAAAAGACAAGAGAAACAGAAACGCTGTCTTCTTTTTCATAAGAAAGAGTAATATTGTCACATTCGCCTATAGTAAAGAAAACGGAACTCTGTTCACCGTTCAAGAAAGAAAGAGAATGAAGTGATACTGATTCAAATTTTACAGGTTTCTTTAGCCATTGCGCTTTTTTAGTATTCATACTTGTATAACTATACCACAAATTAGTTCTTGTCAGGAAGAAGCTATCTTCTTACCATTAAAGCATGTTTGGAACAATTGGTGAAATTAGCTTTGTTTTTATTGGTGACGAGGAGAGTACAGAAAACAATTACTCTGTAGCATTAGGTGGTTACATTCCATACTTAAATGGAAAAAGTGAAAAAGGCATAGAGAAGATGGCCTTCTTAACTAAGGTAGGGCTAGACCATATAGCAGAGAGAATTGAAAGCGAGATGACAAATCTTTTCCCTCTATCAACTTTTGATTTTCTTGTTTCCCAGAATAAAGCAACTTTAGTTTCAATTGATGGTGAGAGCTATATTCGTGATAGTGCAATAGCTACACTAAAAAAAGAAGAGATTGTTTCATTTATCGATAAAAGAGGAGTCGACGTACTAATTATTTCGGCCTCACTTCTTTCTTTTAAGCCTCTCTCTGATGAAATTAAAAAGGCTATAGAAGAGAGAAAAGAAAAACTTAAAGCAATCTTTGTAGATACAACTGATAGTGTTTCTATTCTTCGACTAGAAGAGCTAAAAGATAATGTCGAAGCATTAGAAAAAATAAGTAAGCTATTTGTTGTCGGGGAAGCTCTAAACGTAGATGTCTCAAAAAGGGTATCTATGCAAAGTTTTGACACTCTTATTCTTTCTTAAAGAGAAAAGCAAGAAAAGAATCATAGATAAAACTATCTGTTGGTTCTGAGTCAGCTTTATCAGTAAAGAAATCTATAAGCACAAATCCTCTTTTTAGTAGACCTCCTATAATCTCTTCTAATGTATATGAGTATTCGTAGGTGTCATAGTTTTTTGCTTTTCTTTCCAACTCTTTGGTGCTAAAAGCCTTCTCTGTAGAAAATGGAAGAGTATATTTAACTTTTAGCTTTTTCTTTTGCTTCTTTTCGTCAAAAATATATAACACAGGATTAGCTATTCCCATCATGAAATAACCACCATGCTCTAAAACTCGATCTATTTCGCTATATGCTTTATCTAAAGAAGGAACAAAGTTTAAAGAGATTGGATTAATAATCGCACTAAAAGAGGAGTCTTCAAAAGGAAGAGAAAGAGCACTGCCAACAATACATTTTCCATTTAGTGAATACTCTTTAAGAGCCTTTTTGTCTTGCTCTATTTGCATAGGGGAAATATCTAAAGAGGTAACTATCGCGCCATATGCAGCAAGTAGTGGCGTTTGTTGTCCGCCTCCACCGCAAAGAACAAGAGTCTTCATGTTTTTAGTTTTTTCAAGCCAAGAGGAAGGAATGGCTTTAGTTGTTGTAACTCTTACATTAGCGTTTCCTTCTTTTGCTCTAACTATTTCTTCCTTCTTTACAATTTGTGTCCAATAGTTATTGTTTTTACATTCATTATCCCAGGCTTTTTTATTAATCTCTTCACTTTCCATACTAGAAGTATAGCACAAGAAAGAGAAAGTGTTTCTTATTGAAACCATAAAATGTAACTAGCTATAATATAAAGAAATAATTCTACAATTATATTTAAGTTAATTGTGCTAACTAAGTAAAAACAATAATAAAGAACAAATCTTTGTTCACAAAAATCGTGCTCTTTATTATCCTTAAGCTATGAAGCGTTTCTCATTTACCGAAATCTTGACAATTATTCTCGTTTCAATTGTTGGAGTTGCAATAATAATAGGTCTTTTCTTATGGACTCAATATCTGAGTAGCGTCAAAAATGAAGAGAGCCTACGTAAAGCAATGGAGAAGGTTGTAAACGAAAAAGGAGAGAAGGCTCTTTTTGAAATGGCCGGGATTCCTGTCGACCAAGTTTACTATGGCGATGAGTTATTGCCACTTTATTCAAACAGTGAAGGAAGTTGGAATTATACTTCTGAAGAGGCAAGAAGAATTGCTGTTTTTGAAAAATGCAAAGATAGTGTAGTTGAAATATTAGCATATTCATCTTTGTCAGATAATGGACAGGGCAGTGGTGTTGTTCTTACAAGTGATGGATATATAGTAACGAACAAGCATGTTGTAGGTTCGGCAACTTCATTTACTGTTGTCTTCTCTGATGATACTACTGAAGAAGCAACTGTAATAGGAACAGACAATCTTACAGATATTGCAGTCTTAAAGGTAAATAGAACAAATCTTAAGCCGATAGATATTGCTCAAAATCCATCTCTTAAAGTTGGTCAAATTGTATATGCAATTGGTAACCCGTATGGTTACTCTTGGTCATTTACAGATGGTTCTATTTCCGGCTTAGAACGTATGGTTAGCACATCCTCCTCCTCATCTGTTATCCCTAATATGATTCAAACAAATGCTCTTGTTAACCCAGGAAACTCAGGTGGCCCTTTGCTGTCTTCATCTGGAGAGATGATAGGACTTATTTCTTCAATCTATTCAACATCTGGAAGTGCAGAAGGAATATCTTTTGCTTTACCTGTCGAAACTGTTGTAGATGTAGTTTCTTCTTTAATAAAAGACGGAAAGGTTAGTCGAGGATGGATGGATTTCTTATCTGTTGAGCTAAATGCCCAAATTGTTTCATATTGTAATCTTTCTGTTGATAAAGGAATTCTTGTTAGCCAAGTTGTGCCATCAGGAAAGGCTGACAGAGGTGGCCTAAAGGGTGGAAATGAAAAAGCTCAATATGGTCAAAGCGTTATATATCTTGGTGGAGATATTATTGTAAGGATAAATGATACCCCAATAGAAGGCTATGTTGATTATTTTGCAGCACTCTTTAGCACAAAAAGTGGTGATAAGGTTGATGTAACAGTAATACGTAATGGACAGACAAAGGTCTTGAAGGATGTAGAATTAGTGGAACAGACAGAGGAAAATACACAATGGATTCTAAGATAATTGTACCAGACTATATAACAGGAATTGAACGTCCATTTCGTGTTCATGCGCCTTTTGAACTTTCTGGGGATCAAGGAGAGGCTGTAGAAAAGCTATACCAAGGATATCTTGATGGTGATATGGCTCAAACTCTTAAAGGTGTTACCGGTAGTGGTAAGACATTTACGATGGCAAAACTAATAGAAAAAATACAAAAGCCAATATTAGTTTTGAGCCATAATAAAACATTATCGGCCCAACTATATAGAGAGTTTAAAAACTTTTTTCCGGAAAATGCAGTAACATACTTTGTCTCAACATATGACTTCTATCAGCCGGAAGCATATGTGCCAGGAAAAGATCTATATATTGAAAAAGAGGTAGATATCAACGATGAAATTGATAGACTGCGTCTCCATGCATCCTTCTCTCTTATGGAAAGGCGTGATGTTATTGTGGTTGCTACCGTATCTTGTATTTATGGCTTAGGCAACCCGGTTTCATTACGTGATATGCTTTATTCCTTCAAAGTAGGCGATGAATTTGACAGAAAAATAGTCTTTGATCAACTTCTGAGAATGCTCTATGAACGTAATGATATGGTTCTTGAAAGAGGTACATTCAGAGCTAAAGGCGATACTATTGAAATTTACCCGGCTTATCTTGAAACTGCATTCAGAATCTATCTTGATTGGGATACTATCTCAGAAATAGTATGGTTCGACCCCGTAAGTGGGGAAAAACGTGAGAGTGTAAAGAGTGTAACACTATACCCAGCAAAACAGTTTGTGCTTCCACAAAATCAAATTGATAAGGCAATAAAAGCTATAGATGATGAAAAAGAAGAGCGCTACCAGTACTTTATTTCAAATGGTAAGTATGTTGAAGCAGAGAGAATAAAGAGTCGTGTTGAATATGACTTGGAAATGCTTAAAGAGATAGGTTATTGCTCTGGTATTGAAAACTATTCTAGGCCACTTACTGGGCGAAAAGAGGGAGAACGTCCTCCTGTTTTATTGGATTATTTCCCTGATGACTTTGTTACATTCATTGATGAAAGCCATGTAACTCTTCCACAAATTGGCGCAATGTACGAAGGCGATAGATCTAGAAAAACAAACCTTGTTAATTATGGCTTCAGGCTTCCTTCAGCTTTAGACAATAGACCGATGAAATATGATGAATTTGATAGTAAAGTTGGTCAACGTATTTATGTCTCTGCAACACCAGGAGAGAGGGAAAGAAAGGAATCTGTTCAGATAGTTGAACAACTAATTAGGCCAACAGGACTCTTGGATCCTTCTATTTCTGTTAGACCAACAGAAGGTCAAATGGAAGATCTTTATGGTGAAATAAGAGCAACAATTGCTAAAAAAGAAAGAGTCCTTGTAACAACTCTTACGAAGAAAATGGCCGAGGATTTAACAGACTATTTGACAGGCTTAGATTTACGCGTTCAATACCTACATAGTGAAGTTGACACTATTGAAAGAGTCGAAATCTTAAGAGATTTACGAAAAGGAAAGTACGACGTTCTTGTCGGTATAAACCTACTTCGTGAAGGTTTGGACCTTCCTGAAGTTGCTCTTGTTGCAATTCTTGATGCTGATAAAATTGGATTCTTGCGTTCTAGCACATCTCTAATTCAGACAATAGGAAGAGCTGCAAGAAATGCTGACGGTAGGGTAATAATGTATGCAGATAAGATTTCCCCAGCAATGGACGAAGCTATTAAAGAAACTGAAAAGAGGCGTTCGGTTCAAATGGCATACAATAAGGCCCATGGTATTACTCCTCAAACAATTAAAAAAGAAATTAATGATATTCTTGAGCGAGAGTTGGAAGATAGCGAAGCTATCGCAAAAGAGGATGCAAAGATACTTTCTTCTTCATATAATCTCTTAGTTGAAAAAGATAGAAAGAAATATATTAAGGATCTTGAAAAACAAATGAGAGAGTAT
Organism: Candidatus Ornithospirochaeta sp.; assembly: GCA_050874025.1. Taxonomy (GTDB): domain Bacteria; phylum Spirochaetota; class Spirochaetia; order Sphaerochaetales; family Sphaerochaetaceae; genus Ornithospirochaeta. The sequence goes on along the minus strand of JBNMJW010000025.1, from coordinate 4,680 downwards.
GCAGAGAATCTTGAATTCGAAAAAGCAGCAACTCTTAGAGACGAAATTGAGCGAATAAAAGAGAGAAAGGATCTAACTAAATAATAGCCTTATTACGGCTATGAATAGATGAAAACTAAAAGTTAGTAGCTACCTAGTCCTTTATTTCTGTATTGAGTGGGGGGGGTAGACTTTTTGATTATAACAAAACTATTCTTGTTATAATTGATGTATCCGTCCTCTTTAAGTTCAGATAAAACAACACTCATAGCTGCTCTGTCTACGCCTAAATAATCAGCAAGTTCTTGCCTATTGAAAGGGATATCGAAAGAAAGAGAGCCTTTCTCTTCAGCATAAGTGCTAAGAAAAGCCATAATCTTTGCTCTAGTAGATCGCTGACATGAATGCGTGACTTTATCAATCAATCTGTGAGATTTTTGAATAATTACTTTTATGAAATTGGCAACTAAGTAATCATAGTGTGGACAGTTTGGAGAACATGGTTTTAAGATTCTATTTGCTTCGAAGATAAATGAAGTAGAGTCTTCTTTTGCGATTACTGAAAATGGATTGTATTCTTGCTGTATTGAGAAAACTTCACCAAAGCAGGCAGATGGCTGAATGTAGTCAAGAATAAGTCTATCTCCCCAAATGTTATCTTGAACGACTAAAGCAGAACCACTTACAAGAATGCCTGCTAACTTTTCATCGTTTGTTGCACTGTTGAGAATGAAATCATTTTTTTTTGTACAAACAAGCTTTCCTTTTATGTGGTCAACAAAATGAAGTATCTGTTCATCGGTGAGTCCATCAAATAAGGAAATTGATTTTAAAAGTGTTATATCATTAACCATGTTTCGTCCCGCAAATATAAAATGTACCATTTTTTCAGTCAAATCAACCATAATTTACAAAAAATAAAAAAATGACAAAAAAATAAGACATTTTCCATAAAGTGTTAGATTTCAAACATACAATCAATTTTTTTTCTGTTGTAATGAACAGACAAAACTAGTTTTTGATAATGATTACTAATAAAAATATTGTTCTTTAACGTTAGAAGGGGAAAATAATGACAAAGAAAATTATAGTATTTTTAGCACTGTTTGCAAGTGCATTATCTCTTTTTGCATATCAGCTTTCGCCATTAAATGTAACATATGATCCATCTGGCTCTGGATCTGCAAAGGTATACACAATTGTTAATGACTCAGATTCACCAATTGCAATTGAGGTTAGTGCATTAAAAAGAAACATAGATGTAGATGGCAATGAGAAGAATGAGGATGCTTCTCAGTATTTTTCTATTCAGCCAAGAAAGGTTGTTATTAAACCTCAATCAACTCAGCTTATTAGAGTCCAATACCGTGGCCCTAAGACTGTAACAGAAGAGATGTCATTTAGAATTGTCAGCGAACAAATTCCATATTCAACAGGCGCACAAACTGAGACAGAAGGGCAGATGATTAGTTTCTTATTTGTCTACTCAACTAGTGCCTATGTTGCGCCAAGTAGGGTAATTGAGAAAGTTACATCAACTGCATCCATAACTGAAGACGGTAATGTTGAAGTTAGAATAATTAACAGCGGGAATGTGCACCAACTTTTAAATAATTTAGTTGTAACACTTAAGAGTGGTAATACTTCTTACACTTTAACTGAAGAAGAGATGGGTTCGATCAAAGGCCAGAATCTTCTTTGCGGAAGTGAATTAAGAATTGTGCTTCCTCTACCTTCTGTGTTTAACGAGAAAGCAGAACTTAGTTCTACTATAAGCTATGACTATAGTTGGTCAAAGTAATTAGGACTAGAATAGAAAATGAGTAAGAAAAAGATTGGCAAGAGAGGATTTTTCCTCTTAATTGCCATTGCTAGCATCTTAATCAGTGTATCTATTTTTTCTTTTATTTTAGGTGGATACAGCCTGTTAAGCCTCTTTTGCGGCTTAGTCTTTGCTGTTTACTTAACAGCAAGGTTGATGGGTTCTTTTGTTGAAAAAAATAGAAACGGTAAGTATAACGTTTTTTGCTTAAGCTACCTTTTATTGGTTTTATTTTTACTAATAAGAGCATATTTATCTTCTTCTCTCCCTATCGATGTAGGGCAAGTAGAAGAGTCGACAACTATTAAAGACGTAAAGCAAGCTGTGGCAACAGAAAAAGAAGAATCTTTTTCCTCCTCAATGATAATTGCTGCTGCAGCTGTGGATGAATCCCCCCTTGTTTCTACCACACCATCTTCTTTGTCGACTCTTCCACTTGAGGAAGATCTTTGTAGCTTTGTAGAACCTAAATCTATAGAGACGATTAGCCTTCCTCTAAAAGAGGAAAATGAAGTTAGAGTGCCCTCAGCTCCTACTTTTGTGGCATCTAGTCAAAGTATTTTAGATAAAGATGAGTGTTCTCTACCTCAGTCTCCTACATTTTTGAAGGTGCAGGAAACTCTAGTCCCATCTTCTCCAGCTTTTAAAGAAACGGAAGTAAATCTTCTTGAAGACACTATAGCTATAGCCTCACAGAAAAAAGAAGAGGAGCCTATAGATGATCCTTGGGCAGATTTCTTCTTTAGTGATGATGAGCTGTCACTTGAAGATGGAATCTATTATTTTTCTCTCTATATTAATTCAACATATTATTCAGACATTGAAGTATCTGTAGAGGACAACGCTGTTTACGTATCAAAAGAAGAGCTTAAGAATGCACTTTATTCGCTATTAAGCGAAGATTCAATTTATCGCATTTTTGACACAGAGAGTGAATACCTATCTATTCAATATCTAAATGAGAAAGGGCTTAGTGCTTCATATGATAACTATTTATATGAGTACTACGTTGAGATTTCTTCCGAAGACTTACCTTTAACAAGGCTTTCAATAAGAGGAAAGAATAAGGCATCTGCGGCACGCCCAATTGCTGGAGCAACAGTTGTTAATCCAGTCTCTTTCTATCTTATGTCTTCGTATTCTTTGTCGCTTACTTCATCGATAAAGAATTATTCTTTTAGTTCTTCATCTTTTGCTCTTCGCTTCTATAGTTCCAATACTTTTAGGATTAAAGATGTTTTAGGTTCATTTAATTGGTCACTTTATTATGGGGGAAATAAATGGAGCTTTAATTGGGGACAATACAACTTCTATTATGACATTACTAAAAATGAAAGCCGTATTTATTGGGGTAATGTTAGCCCAGATAACTACTCACCAAGTGGCACAAGTATTGGTGTTCGATATGATAAATCAAGTCAGTATAAACTATCAAACACAAATTCAACTCATGAAGAAGAAATCCTTATAGAAAAGGATAGTGATGTTATTGTCTACAATGAAGAGAAAGAAATCTATAGAAAGAGACTCCAAAAGGGTAGATATATTCTTGAAGATTTCATTCTCTACACTGGAGCGAACAAGATTAGAATTGAGATTAAGCCGTTAGATGGAACTAAAGAAGAAGTTAGAGAGTTTAATATTAACTATGCTTCATCACTTTTAGATAAAGGCGAGCTTTACTATGGTGCAGCTTTTGCTTTTTCTAGAACAGTTGTCTCTTCTGAAAAAGAAAGAAATAGTCTGCAGCTTGACGTGCCGTTTATAAATGGCAAGGCTCTTCGTTACGATATAAGAGATTTTGCTCTTTCTTCATATTTGCAGTATGGGCTAACGAGGGAAATGAGCATCTCTTTATCTTTTGGTCTAAAAAATAGTCCACTAAAAGATACAAACATAGCTTTAAATGTTAAGGCACTTGGCGAACTTACTTTTGCAGATAGCTTTGGAGTAGGGAAGGTAAACTTTACACTTACAAAACCATACAAGAAAGACGCGCAAATCTATCTTCGTATCTCTCAGCAATTCTTGTCATCACATTCAGTCTTAAAGGGGTCAAGTCTTTCTCTTAGTTATACTAGCCCGAATAATTGGAGTGAAAAAGAAAAGCATAATTTTGCTCTTTCCTTTACTTATTCAGGTTCATTTAAAAAGATGGGATATTCAGTTGGTCTCTCATATAGTTTCTATCCATATGATATAAATTCTTCTTCTCTTTATCTCACACCATCTCTTAGTTTTATGCTTGGAAAGGTTAATCTTTCGCTCTCATCATCTTTCCATCTCTATGGAAATGGTAAGACAGCTCTTACAAGTAGAGTTAGTGCATCTTTTAGAGTAGGAGAGGTTTCAAATAATCTATCTTCTTCACTTTCAGATCTATCTGTTTCATCTTCATATTCAAAGGATGGCAATAGCTTATATTTTGGAGCAAAGACGCAAGACTTAAAGGACATGAAGAATACATCTCTTACATTTGATTTGTCCTCATCTTTATTTGATCTCTTTTCTTATTCTGTTGGCGTAAGAAGTGAAGATGTAACACTAAAGAATGTGAATCTGTCGCTAGTACTTAACACAGCAACTGTTTTTGCTGATGGTTTATTTAGTCTATCAGAGACTATTCCTTCTTCATTCTTGCTTATAAAAACAGGAAGAGAAAACACAGTCAGTGTTGCTGCTGCTGGTAATAGTAGTCCAACTATTGTCTCTGGCTATATTGGTAATTCTCTATATAGAGGTCTTAATTCTAATGGAACTTCCTTATCTATATATTTAGAGAATGAAAATACGCTTTCTGATGTTGAAAGCTATGATTACTTCTTTAGTGGTGGAAAGAATCTTGGCTATGCACTCACACTAGAAAGAAAAGAGAGCTA
>JBNMJW010000024.1:0-19198 GCA_050874025.1 Candidatus Ornithospirochaeta sp. | reverse complement strand
TTGAATCTAAAGATAGACTAAATGGAGATAGGAGAGAATATATTCTCTCTGCTTCCTCCATAATTAAATTGAGGTGACGACAGTGGCTGCAGATAAAACAATAGTTGGTTTAGATATTGGAACAAGCTCCACTCGTGTTGCTGTGGGATCTGTTGGGCGTGATGGTCAGCTTGTTATTGAATGTGTTACAGAGCGACCTAGTGAAGGGGTAAAAAACGGTTCTATAGTAAATATTGAACAGACTATGAAGGTCCTTGGTCAGGTTATCTCAGATGCTGAGGTACAAGCTGGATGTGAGATATCATCTGTAATTATTGGCCTTGGTGGTGATCAGATTAGAGGAATAAGAAGTAACGGTGTTGTTGGTATTAACTCCAAAGACCAAGAAATAACTAAGGATGATATTCGCCGTAGTATCGATGTTGCAAGAAATATTCAACTACCACAAAACATGGAGATAATGCATTCTCTTGTTCAAGATTTCTACGTCGATTCACGTTCTGGCATAAAAGATCCAGTTGATATGCTTGGCCATAGACTAGATACAAAGATTCTTCTTGTTTTGGGCTCATCTCCAATTATACAGAATCAGAAAAAGTGTGTTCAAAAATCTGGCTTAAATGTTCAGAAGGTTGTTTTCCAAACTTTAGCAGATGCTGAAGTCGTGCTTTCACCTGAAGAGAAAGATATGGGAGCCTTGGTTATCGATATTGGAGCAGGTACAACCAATTACATTGCATATACTAATGGCTCTCCTGTTCATGTTGGTGGAATAAATAGGGGTAGTGATCTTGTTACGAGTGATATTTCATATCTATTTCAGCTTCCTAAGACTGCAGCAGAATCACTAAAGATTACAGATGGTTCATGTTATAGTCCTGGAGTTGATAGTGATGAGACTGTCCTTACTCCGTCCCTTGGTGGAAAGCCATCTATCAGAATGCCTCGTAAGGAATTTGCAAAGGTTATTGAAGCTAGAATGGCTGAGATACTTTTGATGATACAATCTGATTTACAGGAGAATAATATTAATGGTCCATTTGGCTCAGGCATTATCCTTGTTGGTGGCGGTGCATTAATGAGTGGAGTAACAGAGCTTGCTGCTGAGATATTCCGTCTTCCTGCAAGAATTGGTTTTCCTGAAGCAATAAGTGGTCTAGATAGGGCATATATAGATCCTAAGTATGCTACTGTTCTTGGTCTATTTAAGAGTGAAGCAAGACGCTATCGTGATAGCACTGATATTTCGGGAATAAAAGAGAATAAGGGCTTTGGAAAAAAGCTTAAAGGTTTACTAGGAAAATTGTTTTAAGGAGTTCTTATGAGCTTTAACTTGTTTGATATTGAAGATACAACTACAGGTGAACAAACAACGCCAACTATTATTAAGGTTGTAGGTGTTGGTGGTGGCGGTGGTAACGCTGTTAACAGAATGATTGCTAATGGCCTTAAGAAGGTATCTTTTGTTGCTTTAAACACAGATGTTCAAGCCCTTCAGCGTAGTAATGCGCAGACTAGAATTGCAATCGGTAAAGAGCTTACTGGTGGCTTAGGTGCAGGTGGACAGCCAGAAATTGGAGAAAAAGCTGCGCTTGAAAGTAAGGAAGAGATAAAGAAAGAGCTAGAAAATTCTGATATGGTATTCATTACAGCAGGAATGGGTGGTGGAACAGGTACCGGTGCTGCCGCTGTTGTTGCTGAGATAGCAAAGAGTTGTAATGCTCTTACTGTTGCTGTTGTTACAACACCATTCAGTTTTGAAGGTAAAAAGAAGCTTAGTCTCGCTGAGCAGGGAATTGAAAAGCTACGTAAGAGCGTAGATACACTTATTATTATTCCTAACCAACATCTTTTAAATGTTGTCGAGCAGAATACTCCAATTAAGAAAGCATTCTTACTTGCTGACTCGGCACTTTTGCAGGCCGTCCAAGGAATAAGTGACCTTATTACAGAGCCTGGTGAAATTAACATTGACTTTGCCGATGTTAAGACAGTAATGAAGGGTAAGGGTGATGCTCTTATTGGGCTTGGCTTTGGTGAAGGTACAGATAGAGCTATTGAAGCTGCCAAGCAGTCTATTAATAATCCACTATTAGAAAATGCATCAATAGAGGGAGCAAAGGCCGTTCTTGTTAATATTGCAGGTGGAGATAACTTAACACTTCAAGAGTATCAAGATGTTGTTGAGTTGATTACAGCAAATGTTGATGAAGAAGCTTTAATTACAGCCGGTCAGTCTTATAATCCTGCTTTAGGAGAGAGAATAAGAGTTACTGTTGTTGCAACAGGTTTTGAGCACAGATCTGTCTCCACAGGAGCTAACGCTGCTGAAATATTTGGCACCAACAAATCTGGTCGTGAAAATATTGAAACACCTGTAGAAAAGGAGAAGAAAGAAGAAGTTAGAACACCTTCTTACGCTTCTAACAACAATACTAATAATGGAAACAACAAAGAGAAGGATATTGGCGTTATTAATATTAATCGTTGGACAGATTTAAAGAATCAGATTTCCCAACGCCAGAGTGGAAATAATGATTATACAACGCCATCTATTCTCAGAATGCGCAATGATGACGACGAATAATATCAGTGCAGTTAATAGAGATTTAATCAATCAATTTGATGATAACTTACTTTTCTTTTATCGCCTCTCGGAAAAAACCCGAGAGGTTTATAAAAGAGAAGCAGAGCTCTTTGTCTCATATTTAGAGAAAGAAGGACTCAAAGTAGAGGAGTGCACACCGCTAATTGTTGAAAATTATATAGTCAAACGAGAAGAGGAAGATAAGATAAATGAGAGGACTGCTTCAAAGATTCTCTCTTCTTTACGCACTTTCTATAAGTTTCTAATACTAGAGCATATTTGTGATAGAAACCCTGCTAAAGAGGTCCAAAAGCCTAAAGAAAAGGTACACATTCCAAAAACAATTAGTGAAAATGAAATAGATGAAATTATGTCATCTTTCACAAAAGATGAATTAGGGTATAGAGATTATGCGCTCTTTGAACTTATTTATTCTTCAGGAATGCGTATTAGCGAAGCAGTTAGCTTAAATGTTAGTTCGTATCGTAAAGATGAAAAAGCGATAAATGTTATTGGAAAAAGAAACAAAGAGAGAATTGTATTTATTGGTGAAATTGCTGTAAGTGTTCTTGATTACTATATAGAAAATGTTCGTCCTAAGCTTTTGAGTAAAAAGAATATGAAAGAGAAAGCTCTCTTCCTTAATAGAAGAGGAACTCGTCTTACTAGACAAGCTGCACATCTTCGCTTTTCTTCTGTTACATCAACACTTGGTCTTGATTGCACTATACATACACTACGACACTCCTTTGCTTCTCATATGCTTAAACATGGTGCAGATATTAGAAGTGTGCAGGAGATGTTAGGACATAGCGATATTAAGACTACCCAAATATATACGCAATTAGACACATCATCTCTTTTAAATGCCTTTGATAAGTTCTCACTTACAGATGATTTTGACAAAAATGAAGAATAATCTGTTATATATTATGTGAGAGAGATATTAACAAAAGAGTTTGAATCAATTGCTATAAGATACATTGGTCGTTTTCCTCAAGAAAAAGCTATATTCTTTTACTTTGGAAAAGAAGAGAACAAAGAAGCACTTGTTGAAGTGTACCGAAGCACGATAGAAGCTATATATAATGGATATAGTGTTTTTTATACTCCCTCTTTTTTTCTTTCTTCAGCAGTAGAAAAGGCATTTAAAGATACTCTTTTCGGGCGTTTATATAGTTTCATTCCTAAAGGTCTTGAAAGTGTGAGTAAGGAAGTTTTAAGTAAGGCCATCATTACTGGTGGTGGAGTATTAAGTATAGTAGAGAATAGTGCCACTTTTTCATATGAGGCATTAACAGGGATAAGGACGGTAGCAACAATGCTATCTAATGCTACTATAGTTTGTTCTTCTCACTCTTTTCCTTTCTTCTTAGAAAATGCACTCAATAGTGGAAAAGATATAGCTATATTAAAAAGTGCATTATTTTCTAAGAAGATTAGAGAAGTTGCAAGAGAGGGCGCTTGTGTCATAGACAGCTTTTCTTCTTTTCTTTCTGATGCAGTCTATTTGACTTATCCTAAAGAGAAAGGTGAGTACAAGATACAAAATAGAGAATTTGATATAATGAGATTAGATTATGGAAAATAGAGATTATATAGATTTATTTATTTCCTATTCAGAAAAGGTGCGTTCTCTATCTGAAAACACTATTCTTGCCTATGAAGAAGACTTAAACGCTTTTTTAGAATATGTGAATAAAGTTAATTTAAGCTTTGAAGATTTTTCTGTTGAGGATAGTAAAGAGTATGTTAGATTCCTCAAGAAGAACTATAGAGAGAGCAGTGTTCTTAGAAAAATTACAGCTCTCCATTCTTTTTTTTCTTATTTAGTTAAAGATGAATTTATTTTCTCTAATCCTTTTGATGGTGTCTCTTTGAGAAAGACTGAAGTAAGGCTCCCTTCTGTCTTAACTGAGGATGAAGTAAAAGAACTGCTAAGCATTCCTCGTTCAACTTTTTTAGATGAGAGAGACCATACCTTATTTCTTTTTTTATACACTACAGGTGCACGAATAAGTGAAGCCCTTTCTATTAATGTTAAAGATATTGAATGGGGAGAGAGAAGAATAAAAATAATAGGTAAGGGTGACAAAGAAAGATTTCTTTTCTTGTCGCAAAGTTTGATAAATAATCTTAAAAATACATATTTGCCAAAGAGAGAAGCATACCTTTTAGAAAAAGGAAATATAAAAGAAAATGCACTTTTTATAGGAGAACGAGCTTCTAGGTTGCCGTTTTCTTCTGCTCATATTATTTTTGATAAATATAAGGGATATTTGTCCTTGCAAAAGGATTTTACCCCTCATACGCTCAGACATTCTTTTGCAACTCACTACTTAGATAGAGGAGCCGACATTAGAATGGTACAGGAGTTGCTTGGACATGAGAGTATATCTACAACACAGATATATACACATGTATCTAAAGTGAAACTACGAAATGTATATATAAAAACGCATCCACATGCGGAAGGAAAGAAATGACAGAAATGCAAGGTACAACAATTGTTTGTGTAAGAAAAGATGGTATTGTTGCTATAGCTGGAGATGGCCAGGTAACACAGGGTAACACTGTAGTAAAAGGAAATGCTCATAAAGTAAGAAGACTATATGATGGAAAAGTTATCATTGGTTTTGCAGGAACTACAGCTGATGCTTTTACTCTCTATGAACTTTTTGAAGGTAAGCTTAAAGAGTTCAATGGCGATTTAACTCGTTCTGCAGTTGAGCTCGCTAAACAATGGAGAATGGATAAACAGCTTAGAAACTTAGAGGCTATGATGATAGCTTCTGATGGTGAAAAGATGTTTATGATTAGTGGAACAGGTGATGTTCTTGAGCCAGAAGATGATGTTCTTGCAATTGGTAGTGGTGGAAACTTTGCTCGTTCTGCAGCTCTTGCTTACTTAGATAGCAATGTAGATCTATCAGCAGAAGAGATTGCTAGACGCAGTGTTAATATTGCAGGCGATATTTGTATATATACTAACCATTCAATTATTGTTGAAACACAGGAAGGAAAGAAAGTATGAACCAACTTGAAGTAAAAAATTTAGATACAATGACACCTAAACAGATTGTTCAGGCCCTAGATAAGTATGTTATTGGGCAAAACGATGCAAAGAAGACTATTGCTGTTGCTCTTCGTAATAGAGTAAGAAGAAAGAGATTAAGCCCAGAGTTAAGAGACGAAGTTTCCCCAAAGAATATTCTTATGGTTGGTCCAACTGGAGTTGGAAAGACTGAAATTGCAAGAAGAATAGCTAAACTTGCTAATGCTCCATTTATTAAAGTTGAAGCAACAAAGTATACAGAAGTTGGCTATGTTGGACGTGATGTAGAATCTATGGTCAAAGATCTTATGGGTGCTGCGGTCCAAATGGTCAGAGAGGAGATGGCAAAGAGTAAAGAAGCTGAAGTTGAGATGAATGTTGAAAACAGAATTCTTGATTTGCTTCTTCCATCTTTAAATGTTACTGAAGAAGATGATAAAACCAGAGAAACAAGAGAAAAGTTTAGGCAAATGCTTCGTGATGGACTCTTTGAAGAGAAAGAGATTGAAATGAATGTTCAAAGCAGAGCTAACGTTAATATTCTTGGTGGCGGAAGCATCGAGGAATTACAAGCTGCCATGTCTTCTCTTGGTTCAATCTTTAATGGTAAAGCAGGTGTTCATCAGAGAAAAATTACTGTTAAAAGAGCACGTGAGATAATTAGAGAAGAAGAGATGGATAGAGTTGTCGACAACGATAAAGCTGTTGATGAAGCGAAAGAACGTACAGAAGAGATGGGGATTATCTTCATCGATGAAATCGATAAGATAGCTTCTCGCGGAACAAGCAATAATACAGATGTTTCTAGAGAAGGTGTACAGAGAGACATCCTCCCAATTGTCGAAGGAACAAAGGTTGGCACTAAATGGGGTGTAATCGATACTACAAATATCCTCTTCATTGCTGCGGGTGCCTTTTCTGTCTCAAAACCATCAGATTTAATTCCAGAACTTCAAGGAAGATTCCCACTACATGTTGAGCTTAATGATTTAACAAGTGATGATTTCTATAGAATTCTTACTGAACCACAGAATGCTATGACAAAGCAGTACAAAGCACTACTTAGCACAGAAAATGTAAATATTGAATTTGATGAGGATGCTCTCAGAGAAATAGCAAATATTGCATATACTGTTAATAAGAGTAATGATAATATTGGAGCAAGAAGACTCCATACTGTTATGGAGAAGCTCTTAGAGGAGCTTAGCTTCTCTGCTGATGAGCTATCTGGACAGACCATTACTATTACATCTAACTATGTTAATGAAAGATTAAGTAATATTGTAAAGGATCAAGACTTGTCTAGATATATTCTCTAAAGGAGATTGTATTATGCAGTACATAACGCTAATTAGCGATAGTTATGAAGATGCTGTTAGACAAGCTAAAGAAAAATACGGTGATCAGATAAGAGTACACTCTAGGCGTGATTTTACAACGCCTGGAGGTCTTTTTACAAAAAAGCAAAAGAAGTGTGAAATTACTTGCTATATTTCATCGGTTATATCTAAAGGGGATGAAAATAAGGAAGATATAAACGAATTTGAAAAGGAAGCAAAAACACCTGATCCTTTATTAATGAGTAAAGCAGAGAGACTTAATACTGAAGTTCATCGTGGTAGCGGACGTGTGCTATCTGAAGCAGAACGATTATTAAGTTTGAACTATATATATGGCCCACTTAGAGAACATCTCTTAGATGGTTTTTCTTCGTCCTTTGAAGATTGCCCACGTAAGCTTACAGAAAGAATCATTGAAAGCACAAAGATGGACTATGAAGCTCAAATACATCCATCTCGTGTTGTTGTTTTTCTCGGTCCTACAGGAGGAGGTAAGACGACTACACTTGCTAAAGTTGCCTACATGTATAAGCAAAGTGGTAAGAAGGTAGGAATTATTACACTTGATTGTTATCGAGTTGGGGCAGTTGAACAAATGAATGCCTTTGCTCATGCCTTGGATATTCCTGTCTCTGTTGCAAAGAGAGAAGATGAGCTTATTGAAGCTTTAGAAAGCTACACATACTATGACTTGATTCTTGTCGATACAATGGGGCTATCGAGTAAAGATGTTGAGTTGAATCTGAGATTAAAAGGACTCGTAATGCGTCTGATGAGAATGAACACAACATTCTCTCTCATTATTCCTGCATCAATGAAAGAAGAGGATATGATGAGACACTATGAGCGTTACAAAGATGATTTCAATATTAACTCAATGATAGTTACTAAGCTAGATGAATCAAGAACAATTGGTAATGCGCTGTCTTTCTCTTATAGAACAAATCTGCCAATCCTCTTTTTTACAGATGGCCAAAAAGTTCCAGAAGATTTAGAGAAGGCATCTACAGATGTAATTGTAGAAAACCTAATTGGATTTGGCTTGGACTATAGAGCCTATCGTGGACAGCTTAAAGTTTAGCTTTCTCTTTTAAAACTCTCTCTATTATAGGGAGAGTTTCATTTTCATCTTTAGAAATATAAATGTAGTAGTGACTAAGTAATGTGCAATCTTCAATTTGGAATGATGGAGTATATATTACTTTTGTTTCTTTGTTTTCTGTATATGAATAAACAAACTCGTTTGCTATTTTACTGTATTCTTTTCCATAGTAGGCGAGGGCTTCACCTTTTAGATTAAATAGAAGAACTTCTCCTGAATAATTAACTCTCCCTAGTTCTTTACTTATTAATGTATTTATTTCTTCGTCTATTGTTAATACTAAGTCTGAACCACGCTTGTAGGTAATATCTACATCGGGAGTAATGTATGAAGAGTAGTTATCTTCAATGCACATTACTAAATCTTTGACAGACGAATATGGGTACTCTCTTTCCTTCTTTTTGATTATTTCTAAACTAGATTCCAAATCATTTATTTCTATTAGATTTTCTATATAAGCATTATCATATTCTTCATTAAAAGGAAAAAAACTTTCTCCTTCTGTGCACATTGCTGTTATTTCTAAGGAAGAGTAATTGGTGTATGGACTGATGATATTTGCTATCATTTGGATCTGATCTTTTTGTTTTATATAAAAACCTTCTATTGTTGTGTCGATAGCAAGTACAATTCCTCTTCTATCATAGATTGTTCCTTTTATGTTTTGTTTTGAGATTGTTGGGTTTGTATATCTTGAATCTGTTTGGTTTTTATTTATAACAATATTTTGAATAATTAACAAAAATGCTAAGATAAAGAAAAGTATAAAGATAAAAGGGGTACTACTATTGTTGCCTTTGTCTTTCATATAAATATAATAGAATTCTGAACGAGGTTTTGTCGAGATATGGGAAGATATGATTATGATGATATGCCAACCAAGAATACAAGAAGAGGAAGGAAAGGTAATAGAGCTACAGCTCTGATGACATTCTTTTTTATTCTTGTTGCTCTTATTATCATCGTTATATATCTAATAGCTAATCCAAGTGAAAAAGTAGATATTGTCGACTCAAGTAATGTTTTAACTCAACCGAAGAAAAATGAAGAAGAAAAGAAACCTTTAGTTGATTTAACACAGAAAAGGGAAGAAGAGAAAGAAAAGGAGAGTGATAACTCTCTTATAACAACGCTTCCTTTAGTAAACGACGAATATCCTGTCTTTGATGATAGCTCTAGCATCGATTTAGCTGACGCTAGTAGTGAAGAACCTTTAGAGAATGAATCTAATGCTACTTCTTTGCCTATTACTGATGAATTAGTGAATTCGTCAGATAGCACTATTCCACAAAACGAAGAAACAATTGAAAAGATAGATGAAGCAGAATCTACTCAAGATAATGCTATAGTTCAAAATAATGAAACCCTTCTTGATGCAACAAATTCTGAAGAGCCTAATGCTATTGCTACTTTACCTCTTTTGAATGAGGAACTTCCTGTTGTTGTAGAGCCTGTTGTTGAAGAAGTAGTAGAACCAGTTAATGTTGATTATTCATTTATCTCTGTTCCTTTAGAGACCGATGAAGAAGAAAATACAATTGTAAATGATGAAGTATCTCTTCTAGAAGAAGAAAAGAGTCTTGAAGAAGAGGAAGATGTTGCTGCTCCAATAACTCAAATAGTAGATTCTATTAAGTCTGCTGAAGACGATAGTAATACAAAAAATAATGACTATTCATTTACTACACTACCTCTTCTAACAGAAGAGAATAGTGTAGTCATAGAGGAAGAGAATAAAGTTGAATCTCCTCTAGAGAGTATTGATTCTTCTTTGATTGTCCCGTCTTCATCCTCTGTCTTTGATGGTGGAAAGATAGTTATTACCTCAACTAGTGGTAGTCCAGTAAAATCAATAATAGATGGAACTGTAACTAAACTTGGTAGAGAAAATGGACAAAAATATGTGGTTGTTACAGATAGCGTTGGGGATAGTTATATCTACTCAGGTTTTGAACGTGTTGTCGTAAAGAAAAATAGTCGAGTAAAGGAAGGAACAGTACTTGGTTCAACAGGTTCTTCTTCTAATACAATTACAGTTGGTTTTATCCTAAACGATAATAATTAACAGACATTATATTTACTAAATGATTAATTAAGCTATTTTGTTTATTTATTCTTAATCCAAATCACTTACTTTTGATTTCGACTAATAAGTCTTTGACTTATAATTAAAAAAAAGTGGGGGATTTTTATGAATAAACTGTCAAAGTTATTTGTCTTTTTTATCGTCACGCTAATGCTAATTTCTTCCTGTACATCTATTAAGAAAGATGATGGAATTTTAAGAGTAAATGGATATGTGGTTTCTTTTGATTTAGATGGTGGTAAATTCAAAGAAAACGAATATGAAAAGACTTTTAAAATGTCAAAAGAAGAAGGCAAGACTATACTTCTTCCTGAGGCAGAAAAAGATTATTTCATTTTTGCTGGATGGAATAGCGATAGTGAGTCTGGGCTATTTGATATTGAAAGATCAAAGATAACTCAAGATACTACCTTTAAGGCAAATTGGGTTCCTGTTTCATATGCCATTATTTATGATTTAGATGGTCTTGTTGCGAATGATAAAGTAGAGAAAGAAATTGTTATTGTTCCTGTTAAGGTCGAAGAAAAGAAAAATCCAAATAGCTATACTGTTTTAGATTCTTTTACACTAATTAATCCAACAAAAGAAGGCTTTGATTTTGTCGGTTGGAGAAAGAAAGGTTCTAATGCTTCTCCTACTTATCATTATGAAATAAAAAAAGGTACAACTGGAAAAGTTGAACTTGAAACAGTTTGGCTTAGAAAATCTTATAACATTAAATATGATTTAAATCAGGGAAAGCTTAATGGGGTAAATCCAACTAAGTTTATTTATGATAAAGAACCTGTTGCTTTATTAGCTCCTGAACGTGACTATTATGATTTTGTTGGCTGGTTAGATTCTGCAACTGGCAAGATGTATAAAGATTCGTTTACAGATACAAAAACTTCAAAGGATGTTACTTTAAGAGCTATTTGGTCGCCAATTGTATACTCTATAACTTATGACTATGATGGTGGAGCAGCAGAAAACCCTGTAGAATATACTTTTGAATCTGAATCATTTACGCTATCAATACCTACAAGAAAAGGTTACACATTTACTTCTTGGCAAGTAGAAGAAACTGTGGATTTTGATCCTGAATTATTCGTGCTATCTGCTGATATAAATGGGATTAAAGTTTCCCTTTCTGTGCACAATGAGTTTGCTCAATTGATTTATCCTACAGGAACATACAGTTCATTTGTTGAATCAACTGTTTCTTATTTAAAATCTGTTTTCTCTGATTTAGAGATTAGTTCTAATGG
The DNA here is from genome assembly GCA_050874025.1 of Candidatus Ornithospirochaeta sp. Lineage (GTDB taxonomy): Bacteria > Spirochaetota > Spirochaetia > Sphaerochaetales > Sphaerochaetaceae > Ornithospirochaeta. Next base: position 7,781 of record JBNMJW010000024.1, on the reverse strand, counting down.
AACTGTTATATCTATTTTCTTTCAGAATAAAGAGAAATCTCAGTTGGAATTAGCTTTTAATAATCTTTTAAAAGATCTTGGTATTGTTACTGAATATGCAAAAAGCAAGATAGAAACAAAAGAATATGAAGATATTACAATAGATAAGGGTAGCCACGGTAATAGGCGATATAAAGCTCTGTGGAAAATCGATAAGTATTCTTTAAACTATGGCAATGATGAAATCTATGATGAAAACTCACTTGTAGAAGAAGTTGTTAATCCAACTGAATATACAGTTTTAGACGAAGTATCTATAAATAATCCTGAAAAGTTTGGTTATGAGTTTATTGGTTGGATGTTTGGTAATGAAGTAGATTACTCTGGAGCAGAAAAGAATGTCACTATTGCTAAAGGCAGTGTCGGTGATAGAGTCTATACACCATTATTTAAAATCCATGAGTATACATTAACACTAGATTTAGATGGTGGTACTTTAAATGGAGTAAGTTATCCTGAAAAATACACTATTTACGATGATGCAATTGTAATTGATGCTATAGCAGAGAAAGCTAATTACACATTTATTGGTTGGCTCTATAATAATGAAGTTTCATCATCTGTTGTAATCAATCCAAAAGAAGGAGAAGATTCTTCCGTAAAGGCCATTTGGAAAGCAGATGTATATAGTATTGATTATGATCTTAATGGAGGAGAGTATCCTCTTGGAACAATAGATAATCTTACTCAATATACTGTTGAAACAAAGCCATTTGTGATTGTTAATCCAATTAAAGATAAGTATGTCTTTACAGGATGGGTTAATAGTGAGAGAGAAAATAGAGACTATCCAGTAGTTGATTGTGTATTTAATACACTAGTTGGAGGAGATGTTTCCTTAAAGGCTACATGGAAAGTAAAAGAGTATAACATCTCCTACAATCTTAATGGCGGAAGATTTACTTATTCTGATTTAAATCCATCTAGTTTCACAAATTTTGATGAGCCATTTACATTAGCTATACCAGAAAGAAAAGGTTATTCTTTCCTTGGTTATGTAGATGCTGAGCATCAGGATAATAAGCCAGTAGAAAAGTATATTGTTGATACAACAAATCTTAGAAATGATTTAAAACTTGCTTCCCTTTGGAAAGCAATTGATTATCCAATCTATTATGATCTTAATGGTGGAAAGTATCTTAGAGGATTAGGAGTAAATAAGACATCTTATACAGTTAATGATAGTCCATTTACTCTTGTTTCTCCTGTAATGAATGGTTTTACTTTCCTTGGTTGGGTTAGAAGTGAATATGAAGATACAGATATTCCTCAAGAGAACCTTATTGTTGATACCTCTGTTTTAGGTGGTCAGTCTTTTAGTGCTATTTGGCAAGCTAATGAGTATACAATTGATTACTACCTTGATGGTGGTGAATATCAATATGGAAATTCAAATCCAGTGACTTATACTCCTTTATCTTCATTTGTATTAACTAATCCTGTTAAAGAAGGATATACATTCCTTGGATGGGTAAAGAGTGGTGATAGCAAAGAAGAAATTTATAGTACCTATAGAGTAAACTTTGGAACAATAGGTAATCTTTCTTTCTATGCAATTTATGAAAAGAATGAAGGTAAGCTTGGGGAAGCAACTAAAAAACAGAAAGAGAACATGGTCTATGGTAAAGATAATATTGCTCGTCCTGATTGGGTAATTTCTCCTCCTATGGATAGCTACTATCACTATGAAAGAGCTTATGGCCAAGGTGATGATATTATCGAAGCTGTAGAAAATGCAAAAGAAAAATGTTTAGACTACTTTACCCAGTTCATTTCGAATGACGTGGAAATTATCAATAAATCCGTTAATGGTGTTGATCTAAACACAAAGACATTAAACCAATCTGTTGATCTTTCTAGAGCAGAGATGGTTGAGTATTGGGAAGATGGAGTAGGTGGTGTTTGGCTTTTAATGAGAATTGAAAAATAAAATTCAAAAGGTGGGGTAGCAATTGCTACCTCGCCCGAGGTTCTGTTATGAAAAGAAAGCTACTATTTTTATTTTTATTAGTTAATTCTCTTTTGCTACTTTTTTCAGCTACTAGCGAAGACTATTATTTATATCCAATTTTAAATAAAGATAATGAGATTAATTTTATATATCTTAAATCTAATGACGAAAAAGATGGCTTTATTGTCTTTGGTTCATTCTTTACTTCTTCCAATATTGATTTAGTTATTCCTGATGAATACAATTCTTTACCTATTATAGAAATAGCAGATAGTGCCTTTGACTCGAATAAAAGTATCTCATCTTTAGTCCTTCCTAATAGCATAAGAAGAATAGGTGATAGAGCTTTTTATAATTGTAGCAATATTAAAGGCGAGTTAATGTTGCCTTCTTCTCTAGAAGAGATAGGCGATGAGGCTTTTGCTAATTGCACATCTTTATATGGAGAATTAGTTTTACCTTCTAAGCTAAAAAGAATAGGTAAGTATGGATTAGCAAACACAAATTTTAGTGGACGCATTTCTATTCCGCATCTTATTACAACAATAGAAGAAGGGACATTTTATAATTGTTCATCTTTTTGTGGTGAGTTAGTGCTTCCAGAATGTGTTGTAAGTATTGACCAATATAGCTTCGCTTATTGCTCTAATTTAAGTGGAGATTTATTTATTCCTAAGTCTATTGAGTTTATTTCGGAAAATGCTTTCATTGGGTGTTCTGGTCTTAATGGCCATTACTTTATTTCCGAAAGTAAAAACATGTACTTTATAATACGAGATTTATAATGAAAAGAATTATTATTTTATTTTTATTAGTACTTATTGGTATCCCTCTATTTTCTCTTAGTTTATCTGATTTTTCAGGTGATGATTTTGTTGTTAGTGTGATTAGGATATTAGATAACGCATCTCAAACAGGATCATTTGATTTTGAAGAAAATGACTCTAATAAAGACGTTGAAGACACTAATGTAGTAGTTTCAGTTGATGATAACGAAACTACTATAGCTGAAGAAGAAAAAACAACGGTAGAAACCCAAGAGGGTAATCAACTTCAAAATGAGATTGTAGAGCAACAAGTGAATGAAAGTGCTAATGCTTCAAATCAGGCTATATCAAATGAAAATTTAGAAACAACAAATCAAGACTCTAAGAAAGATGATTTTTCTCGAGGTAAGCAAGATCTTTTAGATAATACGACAGATAAGATGTTTTCTGCTCGAATTAATTTCTCTTTGAGTGGGAAGTTTAGATTCTATTCATATGAAATTCCTCGTTTTATCAACGTAGATTGTGCTCTCAATTTTATGCCATTAAAAAACTATTTCTTTATTTCTAGTGATTTTGATTTCTCTTATTACAATAAAATTCTTGGCAAAGTGGAATCAGATTTTTTTAGAGGAATAATTTCGCTTAGTGGTGGACTATTATTAAAAAACTCAACTGTCTTTACTCCTTTTTTATATGGTAAAGCAAGCTATACGATTTACAATAACAACAAAGATAATATATTGTTTTTTAGCTTTGGAGCAGGCTTAGATGTAAACATATTTAAGTCTTTAGATTTAACTATGGCTTATAGCTATTTATTAAAAAATGATAATCCTCATCGCTATAGAGTAGGTTTATCAATAGATATTATTTAAGATGTAATACGTATTGAGTACAAATATTTAGCTTTCATCTTTTCTTTTTTATCACTATATTTAAAGTATGGAAAACATGAAATTTGCCGTTTTAATTGATTGTGAGAATATCTCATACAGATATGTAGATATAATTATGGATGAACTAGCTAAAGAAGGAACAATCACATATAGACGAATATATGGTGATTGGTCAGATAGTAAAACAAGAGGTTGGAAAGAGAAGCTTCTAGAAAACTCAATTATTCCAATTCAGTCTTTTCCTTATACAAGTGGCAAGAATAGTACAGATACAACAATGGTAATTGATGCTATGGATATTCTTTACACTGGAAAAGTAGATGGTTTTTGCTTAGTCTCTTCTGATTGCGATTTTACTCGTCTTGCTTCTCGTTTAAAAGAAGCAGGCATGAAGGTTATTGGCATGGGAGAGCAAAAAACGCCTCCCGCATTTGTAGCTGCATGTTCTGAGTTTAAATATCTTGATCTTCTTCTTTCTGAAGCACAAAAAGAAGAGAAGAGCACTAAAAATGAAGCGACTAATAACGCTAACGGAATTACTAGCGAAAAGACAATTACACGCTTTGTTCAGTCTTTAATTGATGAAACTGAAGAAGACTATATTAATGTTTCAATGGTAGGTATAGCATTGAAGAATAAGTACACGGACTTCGATTGTCGTAACTATGGCTTTAAAAAACTATCAACATTTCTTAAGCATTTGGGTTTTGAAGTTGATAAAGATAAAATGTGGATTGAATAATATGGAGGGCTAAGCGCCCTCCATTCTTTAGAACTGTCTGCCACAACAGTTTTTGTATTTTTTACCACTGCCACATGGACAAGGATCATTACGTCCGACCCTCGGAGTTGTTCTTTTAATTGTAGTATTTTGAGCTTGAGATTGTGATGATACTGCTGTTTGTCTTTCTCTAGCTTGATCAATCTGTCCCATTGTCTTATGAACAGTTTGAAGGCTTTTTGTTCTCTCTTCTTTCTTTGGACCATTAATTTGGAAACGAACAAGAACAGCTGCCTTACATACAGCTTTTGTTATCTCGCCAATCATATTATCAAAGGCATCTGAAGCTGTATTCTTGTATTCAACTAGTGGATTCTTCTGAGCATAGCTCATAAGTGAAGCTGCATCTCTCAGTTCTTCAAGCTGATCTAGGTGATCTACCCATCTCTTATCAATATTCTTTAGATAGATATATCTTAAGTAATCGTTAAAGATCTCTTCACCAACGTAGTTTTTCTTTGCTTCAATTAAAGAGTTAATCTTCTTCTCAAACTCATCTTTATTCTTAACATCGTCAGGAAGGAATGAGGTAGAGTAGAGGCTATTTAAACCTTCTAATATTCTCTTTTCATCTCCATTAGCGTCTTCATAAATCTCTTCAATGAGTTCTTTATTGTTCTCTTCAACTCTATTTGTTAAATCTGAAGAAAGAAGAATTTCATCACGCTGTGAATAAATGAAGTTTCTTTCTTCATTCAATACATCGTCGTACTCTAATAGTCTCTTTCTTATTGCAAAGTTTCGCTCTTCAACCTTTTTTTGAGCATTTTCTATGGCACTATCGAGCATTTTGTGATGAATAGCTTCACCAGTATTTAGTCCCATTCTTCCAAGCATTTCTTTCATGCCATCTCTAGCAAAAAGCCTCATTAGAGGATCATCGAGAGAGATATAGAACTGTGATGTTCCAGGGTCTCCCTGCCTGCCTGAACGACCTCTAAGCTGGTTATCTATACGTCTTGATTCATGACGCTCAGAACCAATTATATATAATCCACCAAGAGCTTTTACTTCTTCATAGGCTTTTTTGTATTCATCCATGATTTCACTCTTAGCTTTCTTTAGCTCTTCTGGAGTTGCATCAGTTCCAACTTTTTTCATTGCAAGATGGTCAGGAGAGCCGCCAAGCTTAATATCTGTTCCACGACCAGCCATGTTTGTAGCAATTGTAACAGAGCCCTTTGCACCAGCTTCACCGATGATGTAAGCCTCGCGAGCATGATTTTTTGCATTCAAAACTTCATGTCTTATTCCTTCTCTTTGTAATAGAGAAGAGAGTTTCTCACTCTTTTCAATGGATGTTGTACCGATTAAGATAGGTTGTCCAGTTGCATGAATGCGTTTTACATCTTCAACAATTGCCTTATATTTAAACTCTTCGCTGTAGAAGGTAAGATCGCTTTTATCTATACGCTGCACAGGAAGATGAGTTGGAATAACAACAACATCTGTATTATAGATTTGCTTGAATTCGACAGCTTCGGTATCTGCTGTTCCTGTCATTCCTGAAATCTTATCATACATTCTAAAGAAGTTTTGGAATGTAACAGTTGCAAATGTTTTTGATTGACCTAATACCTTTACATTTTCTTTTGCTTCAATAGCTTGGTGTAGACCTTCAGAATATCTTCTTCCTGGTAGTACTCTTCCTGTGAACTCATCAACTATTTGTACTTCTCCATCTTTTACAAGGTAATCGACATCTCTCTTATAAAGTAGTTGAGCTCTTAAAGCTTGTGTTACGTAGTGAACAAGCTCAAAGTTGCTACCATCGTAAAGAGAGTAGGTAGGGTTTCCATTTTCATCTGTGCTCTTTTCAAGAATGCCTGTCTTTTTTAAGAGCTCTTCCATCTTTGTCATACCTTGTTTTGTGAAGGTAACGTTCTTATTCTTTTCATCGATTTTATAATCGCCTCTCTCATCAAAAGAAGCGTATAAATCTCTATCCATCTTTTCCATCTGACTAAGTTCATAGTAGTCATTTGTTTCTGGATCTTTTTCACATTCTTTGAAGAAAGGAATAATCGATTTTGCAGCCATTACTTTGGGAGTGTCATCTTCAGCTTGACCTGAGATAATAAGTGGAGTACGAGCTTCATCAATTAAGATAGAGTCGATTTCGTCGATTATACAGTAATGATGCTTTGGTTGTATTTTATGGCTATAGCTCATCTTCATGTTATCTCTTAGATAATCAAAGCCAAATTCATTATTTGTTCCGTATGTAATATCTGAAGAATAAGCATTCTTCTTTGCTTTTTCGTCTTGACCAGGAAGAACAACACCAACTGTTAGACCCAAAAAGCGATAGATTTGTCCCATCCATTCTTCATCTCTTTGAGCTAGATAGTCATTAACTGTAACAATATGTACGCCTTCGCCAGATAAAGCATTTAAGTATGCAGCAGGAACAGAGGTTAGAGTCTTTCCTTCACCTGTCTTCATTTCAAGTATTGAGCCAGAGTGGAGAACAATAGCACCCATAATCTGTTCGTCATAGTGTTTTTCTCCAATGACTCTCCAGCTTGCTTCACGAGCTAGAGCAAAGGCCTTTGGAAGAAGCTCATCTAACTTCTTTCCATTCTTTACTTCTTCTTTCCATTCGTTTGTTAAACGAGGAAAATCTTCATCTTTTAAATTCAGAGCCCATTCATACTCATTTTTAACACTATCGAGTATAGGCTTTAATCTTTTTATATCTTTTTCTTGTTTAGTGCCACCAAACAACTTTGTTAAAAAATTTGCCATACAATAAGAATAATAGAAAAGATGAAAATCGAACAGTAGAACTGAAACTTTGTCTAATCTCAATTGTTTTGAGTAGTAGATAATTTTTAAAATATAGTGTTAATATGACACAAGGACAGGTATATGGATTGGACACTTAATATTGGATCTTTAAGTTTGGGCATATTTGATTTAGTTGTTCTTTTTATTGCTTTAGTTAGCTTTATTAGTGGTTTCTCTATTGGCTTTTCTCGTTTAGCGTTTAAAACATTTGGCTATGTCTTGTCTTTCCCTCTATCTTTGCTTTTTGTCAGAGTGATAACTAACAGTCTTTCTTCCAAGATTAATATTTCGCCATTTTGGCTATCATTAATTTGTTATGTACTTTTGTGTTTAATCTTTTTTACACTCTTTAAACTTCTTGGAAACTTAATTGGAACTTCATTTGAAACGCTTCATTTGGGGTGGATAGATGGTATTTTAGGGGCTTTATGTAGCCTTTTAATTGCACTCTTTATTCTTTTTGTTTTGCTTGAATTATTCTCTTTGCAAGATTTTGTTTCCTTGATGCCATTAAAAGAGAATAGTGTAATATATAAAAACGTATACTTAAAAAT